>NZ_JAVDVA010000003.1:0-500248 GCF_031456635.1 Streptomyces sp. 3330 | reverse complement strand
CCGGGGGTCCGGGGGTCCGGGGGTCCGGGGGTCCGGGGGTCCGGGGGTCCGGGGGTCCGGGGGTCCGGGGGTCCGGGGGTCCGGGGGTCCGGGGGTCCGGGGGCGCGGCCCCTGGTCCGGCGCGCCGTCTCCCCCGCACGCGTCCGTCCCGTCGACGACGAGCCAAGCAAGCGCTTAGTAAATTGCGGCCAGGGTCACACCGCCACCCCCGTGACCCAGGCCATACGTACGGGTAACTTCCCAGACAGCCGTGCCCGTACGAAAACCCCTCGCCAATGGAGCCGTGATGCCCGAAGCCGTCATCGTCTCGACCGCCCGCTCGCCCATCGGCCGCGCTTTCAAGGGCTCCCTGAAGGACCTGCGCCCGGACGACCTCACCGCCACGATCATCCAGGCGGCCCTCGCCAAGGTCCCGGAGCTGGACCCGAGGGACATCGACGACCTCATGCTCGGCTGCGGTCTGCCCGGCGGCGAGCAGGGCAACAACCTCGGCCGCATCGTGGCGGTGCAGATGGGGATGGACCACCTCCCCGGCTGCACGATCACCCGCTACTGTTCCTCGTCCCTGCAGACCAGCCGGATGGCCCTGCACGCCATCAAGGCCGGCGAGGGCGACGTCTTCATCTCGGCCGGTGTCGAGACGGTCTCCCGGTTCGCCAAGGGCAACTCCGACAGCCTGCCGGACACGCGCAACCCGTTCTTCGCCGAGGCCGAGGCGCGCACCGCGGCCGTCGCCGCGCAGGAGGGCACCACCTGGCACGACCCGCGCGAGGACGGCCTCGTCCCGGACGCGTACATCGCGATGGGCCAGACCGCCGAGAACCTCGCCCGCCTCAAGGGCGTCACCCGCCAGGACATGGACGAGTTCGGCGTCCGCTCGCAGAACCTCGCCGAGGAAGCCATCAAGAACGGCTTCTGGGAGCGGGAGATCACCCCCGTGACGCTCCCCGACGGCACGGTCGTCAGCAAGGACGACGGTCCGCGGGCCGGCGTCACGCTGGAGGGCGTCCAGGGCCTGAAGCCGGTCTTCCGCCCCGACGGCCTGGTCACCGCCGCCAACTGCTGCCCGCTGAACGACGGCGCCGCCGCGGTCGTCGTCATGAGCGACACCAAGGCCCGCGAGCTCGGACTCACCCCGCTCGCCCGCATCGTGTCGACCGGCGTCTCCGGCCTGTCCCCCGAGATCATGGGCCTCGGCCCGGTCGAGGCGAGCAACCAGGCCCTGCGCCGGGCCGGTCTCACCATCGACGACATCGACCTGGTCGAGATCAACGAGGCGTTCGCCGCCCAGGTGATCCCCTCCTACCGCGAACTGGGCATCGACCCGGACAAGCTGAACGTCAACGGCGGCGCCATCGCCGTCGGCCACCCCTTCGGTATGACGGGCGCCCGCATCACCGGCACGCTCATCAACTCCCTCCAGTTCCACGACAAGCAGTTCGGTCTGGAGACGATGTGCGTCGGCGGCGGCCAGGGCATGGCGATGGTCATCGAGCGCCTGAGCTGACCGCCCGCGCCGGGGCCCGCGGCAGAGCCCCTGCGTAACCGCTTCAGCACCTGCCGTGACGGATCAGCCCGGAGTCCGGAAAGCCCCTGGACTCCGGGCCGTTTTGTGATCCAATCTCCCCCAGGATGTGACCTATCTCCCTCCCCGGAGGGATTTACCCAGCTCAGCGCCTTTCGGTACCGAACCCCGGGCCCAAAGTCCTGCCCGTTTCGTGACGTTACGCACTGACAGCTGGATAGTCCGCCCTTCAAGCTGATGTAGGAAGTCGGGGGTCGACTTTGAACCGGGAGTACGTCAGTGAGCGCCATGCCGATCGCCTTGCTGGTCACCACGGCCGCCACGGGCGCCGTGGGCGTCGCCGTCCTGCGCACCCTCTTGCAGTTGCGCCGGCAGGTCGCCGCCCTGCACACCCAGCTCGCCAAGGACGCCAGGAACGCCGAGGAGACCGCCGCCGAGCTGCGCGGCTTCGTCCCCGCCGCCCGCGGGACGGCCGACGCGGCTGAGATACGCGCCGCCGTCGCCGACGCGCTCGCGGAGGAGCGGGAGCGGGAGCTGGCCGAGGCCCGCGCCTTCTGGGCCGCCCAGGAGTCGCGCGACGCCTCCGACGCGCCCACCCTGCTGGGCCTCCCGGACAGCGAGCTGTTCCTGCCCCGCCAGACCGACTTCGTGGGCCTGGAGCCCCTGGAGTCGGTGAGCGAGCCGACCGCGGACGCCGACGAGTTCGCCGGGGACTCCGCCGAACTGGCCGCGGCCCGCCGCCGTCACCCGTCCCACCCCGACTTCGTGCCGGTCCAGTCACCGGTCGTGAACGACCACGAGCGCACGGTGGCGACCCTCGAGGAACTGGCCGCGTCCCAGATCGAACTGACCGACGTCCGCCCGGGCCCGCTCGGCACCCTCGACGTCTACGTCTTCGCCGACGGCACCACCCTGTGCATGACCCCGGGCCACCGTGAGACGGCGGACCGCCTCGCCGCGGCCCTCACCGCGGGCGAGACCCCGTTCCTGCTGGGCGGTTCGGGCATCTCGGGTGCGTACACCCTGACGTTCCAGTGCGGCGCGGAGAACGTCTACATCCTGGCCGACCGGGTCATAGCGAGCCTGTGAGGCTCACACGCCCGCCCGCTTCTGCGCCTGCGCCACCAACTCCAGAGCTTCTCGCACCTGGCCCTCGTCCGTGAGCACGAGGGCCAAGTCGTGTGCCGCGACGGTGATCTGATCGGCGGCGGCGAACATCCCGGCGTCCGGCATCTCGCGCGGCGGCGTCCCGGGCTCCTCGATCAGCTGGGCGCGCCGGACCAACTCCCGCGCCAGCGCCAGCGCCTCCGCGGCGGCGCCTCTCTGGAGCCGGCTCTGCGGGGCGGCGCGCAGACGATCGGCGAAGTGGTCCACCGCACGGGTCAGGGACGTCGTATCAGCCACGCCGCGAGACTACGCGTCGCACCGGGACTGTTGCCAACGGGCGAACACTCAGGCACCGTGACCTGAAGGACCGGCTTACATCCCCTTTGCTACCGGAGGCGCCGATGTCCCATGTCCTCTCCGAGGAGACCCACCGCAACATACTGGCCCGCATCCCCCATTGCACCGGTCGTGAAGTAGCCGACTGGCTGCGCACCGTCGACGAAGGCCCCGCTCTCCGCTTCGAGGAGAAGGTCAGCTGGCTGCGCGCCGAGCACAACCTCGCGTACGGCCACGCCAAGGCGATCATCCACGAGTACGACCTGAGGAGGGCCGCGCGCAAACTCCTCTAGCGCGCACGCGACACACCGCCCACGGACACGGGGAAGGGCCCCGGGATCGGATCCCGGGGCCCTTCCTCACCGTCTGGGCGGTGCCACGACCGGTCGGCCGGTCGCCGTCGATCAGTCGCTGTTGAGGATCGAGAGGAGTCGCAGGAACTCCATGTAGATCCACACCAGCGTCAGCGTGAGGCCGAAGGCGGCGAGCCAGGCCTCCTCGCGCGGGGCGCCGTAGGCGATGCCGTCCTCGACCTGCTTGAAGTCGAGGGCGAGGAAGCAGGCGCCGAGCAGGATGCCGATGACGCCGAACACGATGCCGAGCGGACCGCTGCGGAAGCCGAGGCCGTCGCCGCCGCCGAAGACGGTGAACAGCAGGTTCACGGCCATCAGCAGGACGAAGCCGAGCGCGGCGGCCATCACGAAGCCGTAGAAGCGGCGGTTGACGCGGATCCAGCCCGCCTTGTACGCCACGAGCACGCCGGCGAAGACCGCCATGGTGCCCATCACCGCCTGGGCGACGACGCCGTCCGCGATGTAGGTGGAGACCGCGCTGGAGATCACGCCGAGGAAGACGCCCTCGAGGGCGGCGTACGACAGGATCAGCGCGGGGGCCGCGCGGCGCTTGAACGACTGGATCAGGGCCAGCACCATGGCGACCAGACCCGCGCCGATGGCGATGCCGTACGACTTGCCGAGGTTGGCCTCGTCGACGGGCAGCAGCACCCAGGACAGCACCGCCGTGACGACCACGGTGCCGAGCGTGGTCGCGGTGCGCGCGACGACGTCGTCCATGGTCATCCGGCCGGTGGCGGCCGGGGCCTGCGGCGGGGCGCCGTACTGCAGGTCCTGCTGGGCGTAAGGGTTCTGCGCGTACGGGTTGCCGGCCTGCTGGGCGTACGGGTTGCCCTGCTGCGTGCCGACTGCGGGTCCCCCGGCCTGCGGCGCGGCGTTGAAGCCCGCGTAGCCGTTGTCGCGGCTGAACCCCCGTCGCGAGAAGACCGGGTTTCTGCTCCTCATTGCACTCCTCCATGGCCACACTGCGCGGCCTTGAGCTCAAGGGTAATAGGTAGGCAAAGGATTGACCCTAGTGCTTGGGGAGGATCTTTCCCTCGTGCTGCTGGCCAACACGCTACGTGGCGTCGTGATTCCCGGCACAGGAGGGCCGTATTCATGACCGAGCCGCGACATGGCCGGTACCGGACGGAGACCCGGCGGGGCCGGGCGGGTCTCCGACGGGGCCCGCCGTCCGCTCACCCGAACGGGAAACCGGTGTACGCCTCGGCCAGGTCGGTCTCGGCGGCGCGCGAGGACGCGATCCGCTCCAGCCGGGCCAGCTGGAGGCGGTCCTCGAAGGGGGTGGCGTCGGGGGCGCGGTGCAGGAGGGTGGTCATGTCGTACGAGAACCGCTCGGCCTGCCACACGCGCCGCAGGCAGGTCTCGGAGTAGGCGTCCAGGAGAGTGGTGGACCCCGTCTCCCTGCGGTGCGTGAGGGCCCGCGCGAAGGTGACGACGTCCCCGACGGCGAGGTTCAGCCCCTTCGCCCCGGTCGGCGGCACGATGTGGGCCGCGTCCCCGGCGAGGAAGAGCCTGCCGTGCCGCATGGGCTCGTGCACGTAGGAGCGCATGGGGGTGACCGACTTCTGGGTGATCGCCCCGCGCTCCAGCTTCCAGTCGTCGTCGGTCTCGAAGCGCCGTTCCAGCTCGTCCCAGATCTCCTCGTCGCCCCACGCCTGGGCGTCCGTGCCCTCGGGCACCTGGAGGTAGAGGCGCGAGACGGACGGGGAGCGCATGGACAGCAGCGCGAAGCCGCGGTCGTGGCGGGCGTAGACGAGTTCGTCGTGCGAGGGCGGCACGTCGGCGAGGATGCCGAGCCAGCCGAAGGGGTACGTCCGCTCGAAGACCCGGGTCGACGCGGCCGGGATCGCCTGCCGTGCGACGCCCCAGAAGCCGTCGCAGCCCACGACGTAGTCGCACTCGAGGACGTCCTCGGCCCCCTCGTGGCGGAAGCGGATCCGCGGCTGGTCGGTGCCGGCGCCCTCGACGGCCAGCGCCTCCGCCTCGAACAGCAGCGGGCCGCCGTCCGCGAGCTGGAGGGCGATGAGGTCCTTGCACACCTCGGTCTGCGCGTAGACCATCACCGACCGGCCGCCGGTGAGGGCGGGGAAGTCGACGCGGTGCCGCCGCCTGGCGAAGCGCAGCTCTATGCCGTCGTGGGGCAGCCCCTCCCGGTCCATGCGCTCCCCCGCGCCGGCCGCGCGCAGCACGTCCACCGTGCCCTGCTCCAGGATCCCGGCGCGCTGTCGCTGCTCGACGTAGGCCCGGTCGCGGCTCTCCAGCACGACGGAGTCGATGCCGGCGCGGTGCAGCAGACGGGCGAGGAGGAGGCCGGCGGGGCCGGCGCCGACGATGCCGACGGTGGTGCGCATCGGGCGTATCCCTTCACTGTTCGCACAGTGAAGTTTTCTTCACTGTCTTGGAACGTGAGTCTGCGCCCCCGGTTACCGGGTGTCAACGGTCGGGACGTCGGACGTCGGCATCGCGAGACGCCGGGAGGGCGAGACGCCGGGACGGTGAGACGTCGAGAAGTGGAGGGAGCCGACCGCCGCGGCGGTCAATGCCTCGATGGAGGATGCAGCGATCGCCGGGACGTCGGAAGTGCCCAGAGCCGGACTTGAACCGGCACGCCCGCGAAGGGGCAGCGAGGTTTAAGCTCGCCGTGTCTGCATTCCACCATCTGGGCAGGCCTGAGGGCTCCGCTTGAGCTTCCGACCCTATCGGGATCCGTCCCTCGAACAGCGGAACAGCGGACCGATGTTGTCTTATTTTATTGACGTCTGAGGGTGCATCAGCACCTGGAACTGGCCATCTGCACTTGCCAATAGCCTCGCGCGCGGCAACCGCTTGCGTATGCGGAATGACGGAATTTCACCGTCCGAACGAGGTTGCTCCACCGGTTCTTGACGATCGGGCTCTCAGGGACAGGGGTCATCCCCAGGTATGACATGACGGCCCACCGTCCGACCCGAGGCTGCCCTCGGAACCGGAACAGCGGGTGACTACACGGCCGTCGGCGGCCAGGACGATGGTTCTCGTCCCCCAGACTTGCCGTCGTCCCGTCAGGAGCCACGCCCGTGACCACCAGCCCCCTCGCCGAGCGGACCACCGCCGTGGCCGCACGCGCCACGGACCTGTCGAAGATCTACGGACAGGGCGAGACCCAGGTGGTCGCTCTGGACCGGGTCTCCGTCGACTTCCGGCAGGCCGAGTTCACCGCGATCATGGGGCCGTCCGGCTCCGGCAAGTCCACGCTGATGCACTGCGTCGCGGGCCTCGACAGCTTCTCCTCCGGCTCCGTGCGCATCGGCGACACCGAGCTCGGCGCCCTGAAGGACAAGCAGCTCACCAAGTTGCGCCGGGACAAGATCGGTTTCATCTTCCAGGCGTTCAACCTGCTGCCGACCCTGACGGCGATCGAGAACATCACGCTCCCGATGGACATCGCGGGCCGTAAGCCGGACAAGGAGTGGCTGGAAAAGGTCATCCGGATGGTGGGGCTCGCCGACCGGCTGAGCCACCGGCCCTCTCAGCTCTCCGGCGGCCAGCAGCAGCGGGTCGCGGTCGCCCGCGCCCTCGCCTCGCGTCCCGACATCATCTTCGGGGACGAGCCGACCGGAAACCTCGACTCGCGGTCGGGCGCCGAGGTGCTCGGCTTCCTGCGCAACTCGGTGCGGGAGCTGGGCCAGACGGTGGTGATGGTGACCCACGACCCGGTGGCCGCGGCCTACGCGGACCGGGTGATCTTCCTGGCCGACGGGCGGATCGTCGACGAGGTGTACGGCCCGACCGCCGACTCGGTGCTCGACCGGATGAAGCAGTTCGACGCCAAGGGCCGCACCAGCTGATCCCCCCACCGGGACCGACCGCTCGCCGACGAGCAGGACTGAGAAGAACCCATGTTCCGTACCGCCTTGCGCAACGTACTCGCGCACAAGGCCCGGCTCCTGATGACCGTGCTCGCCGTGATGCTCGGCGTGGCCTTCGTGTCGGGGACCCTGGTCTTCACCAACACCCTTTCCGGCGCCCTCCAGAACAGCTCCGCCAAGGGCTTCGACCAGGTCGACGTCGCCGTCACCGCCGAGGCCCAGGAGGACGTCGGCGACCGCATCGTCAAGACGCCCGAGCTGACCCAGGCGCTGCTGGAGCGGAGCGCGAAGGTGCCCGGCGCCGCGTCCGCCATCGGCGTCGTGGACGGCTTCACCGCCATCGCCGACAAGGACGGCAAGCTCGTCGGCGGCGGCTTCCAGTCCCAGGGCGGCAACTACTGGGGCGACAAGGACACCCGGTACCCGCTCTCCGCCGGGCGCGCGCCGCGCGGCGCCGACGAGGTCGTCATCGACTCCCGGACGGCCGAGCGGGCCGGGTACGAGGTCGGTGACACCGTGCGGATCTCCGTCGACGGCCCCGTCCTCAGCCCGAGGGTCACCGGCATCTTCACCACCGACGACGGCAACGTCGCGGCCGGCGGCAGCCTCGCGCTGTTCGACACGGCGACCGCCCAGACGCTCTTCGGCAAGCCCGGCACCTACGACGAGATAGACGTCAAGGCCGCCGCCGGGACCTCGCAGAGCGCCCTGAAGGCCGCGCTGGACGCCGCCCTGCCGAAGGGCGAGGTCGAGACCGTCACCGGCGGGCAACTCGCCGACGACCAGGCGGAGATGATCTCCGCCTCGATGAGCGGGATGAAGCAGGGGCTGCTGGTCTTCGCCGGGATCGCGCTGTTCGTCGGCACCTTCATCATCGCCAACACCTTCACCATGCTGGTCGCCCAGCGGACCAAGGAACTCGCGCTGATGCGGGCCGTCGGCGCCTCCCGCCGGCAGGTCACGCGCTCGGTGCTGATCGAGGCGTTCGTCGTCGGCACGGTCGCCGGGGTGACCGGTCTGGTGGCCGGCATCGGCATCGGGGCCGGGCTGCGCTCGCTGCTGGGGACACTGGGGGCGACCGTCCCCGACGGTCCGCTCGTCGTGTCGGGCGGCACGGTCGCCGCCGCCCTCGTCGTCGGCGTCGTCATCACCATGCTGGCGGCCTGGCTGCCCGGCCGTCGCGCCGCGAAGATCCCGCCGGTCGCCGCGATGAGCAGCGTGCACGCCACCGCGACCACCAAGTCCCTGGTGCTGCGCAACACGCTGGGCGCCCTGTTCTCGGCGGCGGGCGTCGCCGTGGTCCTGACCGCGACGACGATGAGCGGCTCGGACGGCCAGGCCCCCATGGGCCTCGGCGCGGTCCTGCTCATCATCGGCGTCTTCATCCTGACCCCGCTGCTGTCCCGCCCGCTCATCGCGGCCGCCGCGCCCGTCCTGCGGATCTTCGGGGTGTCCGGCAAGCTGGCCCGGCAGAACTCGGTGCGCAACCCGCGCCGTACGGCGGCCACGGCCTCCGCGCTGATGATCGGGCTGACCCTGATCACCGGTATGACGGTGATGGCGGGCAGCCTCCAGAAGTCCATCGACAAGATGGCGTCCTCCGCGATCAGGGCCGACTACGTCGTGTCGATGGCGAACGGCAACGAACTGTCCGCCGACATCGACGAGAAGCTGAAGGCCACCGACGGGGTCACCGCCACCAGCCCGATGCGCAACGCACCCGGCCGGATCGACGGCACGACCGAGTACCTCACCGGCGTCACCGGCTCCTCCATCGGCTCGCTGACCGACCTCACGGTCGACGACGGCTCCTTCGAGGTCGGCGGCGGGCAGGTCGTCGTCGACGACGCCACCGCCGAGTCGCACGGCTGGAAGGCCGGTTCCGCCTTCACGGTCCACTACGAGGACGGCAAGAAGCAGCAGCTGACGGTCTCCGGGGTCTACGAGGGCAACGAGCTCATCCAGGGCATCCTGCTGGACAACGCCGCCCTCACCCCGCATCTGGCGGACCCGGCCGACATGCGGGTCATGGTCAAGACCTCGGGCGGCGCCTCGGACGCCACGAAGGACCGGCTGGAGAAGGCCCTCGGCGCCAACCCGGCCATCAAGGTCCAGAGCAAGCAGGACCTCTCCGACGAGGTCGCGAAGATGTTCACGCTGATGCTGAACATGCTCTACGGGCTGCTCGCGATGGCCGTGATCGTCGCGGTCCTCGGCGTCATCAACACCCTGGCGATGTCGGTCTTCGAGCGGTCCCAGGAGATCGGCATGCTGCGGGCCATCGGCCTGGACCGGCGCTCGGTCAAGCGGATGGTCCGGCTGGAGTCCCTGGTGATCTCGCTCTTCGGCGGGGTGCTCGGCATCGGCCTGGGCGTGTTCTTCGGCTGGGCCGCCGGTGAGCTGCTCGGCGCCAGCATGCCGACGTACGAACTGGTCGTGCCGTGGGCCCGGATGGCCGTCTTCCTGCTGCTGGCCGCCGGGGTGGGCATCCTGGCCGCGCTGTGGCCGGCCCGGCGGGCGTCGCGCCTGAACATGCTGGCCGCGATCAAGTCCGAGTAGGGCAGGACCGGTTCGGGGCCCCGTCGCGCGGTGCGGCGGGGCCCCTCGCGCGTGCGGCGGCCGTCAGTTCCAGGTGCGGGCGCGCAGCGGCATGCCGGAGTCGCCCGACCCCGGGGTCCGCACGGCCAGGACCTGGTTGACGCCGATCTGGTTGCGTTCGAAGGCGACGGCGGAGGCGGCCATGTAGAGCCGCCAGACCCGGGCGCGACCGGGGCTGGTGAGGTGGACGGCCCGGTCCCAGTCGGCCTCCAGCCGGGCCACCCAGCGGCGCAGGGTGAGGGCGTAGTGCTCGCGGATCGACTCGACGTCACGGACCTCGAAGCCCGCCCGTTCGAGCTGGCCGACCGTGGTGCCGAGGGGGGCGAGTTCGCCGTCCGGGAAGACGTAGGCGTCGATGAACGAGTCCACGCCGTACGCCGACTCGTCGCGCTGCGGGCGGCGGGCGATCTGGTGGTTGAGCAGCCGGCCGCCGGGCCGGAGCAGGGCGGACAGGACGCGCGCGTACTCCAGGTACTTCTCGGAGCCGACGTGTTCCGCCATGCCGATGGAGGAGACCGCGTCGAACGGCCCGTCGGTGACGTCCCGGTAGTCCTGGACGCGGATCTCGACCTTGTCGGTGAGCCCGGCGTCGGCGACGCGCTTGCGGGCGAACGCCGCCTGCTCCTGGGAGAGGGTGATCCCGACGACGGTGACGCCGTGCTCACGGGCGGCGTGGACGGCGAGGGAGCCCCAGCCGCAGCCGACGTCCAGCAGCCGCGCCCCGGGTCTCAGGCCGAGCTTGCGGCAGACGAGTTCGATCTTGTCGTGCTGGGCGCGTTCGAGGGTGCTGTCCGCGGACTCCCAGTAGGCGCACGAGTAGACCATGGACGGGCCGAGGACGAGCGCGTAGAAGTCGTTGCCGACGTCGTAGTGGTGGCTGACGGCGCGCCGGTCGGTGCGGCGGGTGTGGAGGTGTCCGGTCCGGCGGACCTCCTCACGCGGCGGGGCGGGCGGCAGCGGCGGTCCGGCGAGTGCCAGCAGGCCGCGCACCGCCGAACGGAAGTCGGGGTCGCGCATCGCCCGGGCGAGCGTACGGGCGTCCTCGCCGCGCTGCCAGATCAGGCCGGAGAGCAGATCGAGAGCGGTGTAGAGGTCCCCCTCGACCGCCAGGTCGCCGGCCACCCAGGCGCGGGCGAGGCCGAGTTCACCGGGCTTGAAAAGGAGCCGCCGCAGGGCCCGGCGATTGCGGACGACCAGGGTCGGCGCCTCGGGCGGGCCCGCCTGCGAACCGTCCCAGGCGCGGACGCGCACCGGGAAGGGGGCTCCCAGCAACTGTTCGACGAGGGCGTGGAGCCGCGGCGCGGCGTCAGCCATGATGCACACCTCCGTGACGGGTGATCCCGCAATGTCCTGACACCACGTAAACACGGAAGAGCGCGCCGTCCAGTCCCGCGCGGCCGTCATGGCTCGGCAAAATACCTGCACAGGGCAGGTCTCGCCGCCGGGCCCCGGCGCGCGGGCCGGGGCCCGGGCGCGGTCCGGGCGCGGGCCCCGCGCACGCCGAAGGGGCCGTCCGCACCACGGATGGCGGACGGCCCCTTCGGGGGTGTTCCCGTGACCTGCGGCCCTGCGGCCGGAGGTCGGGTGACCTGTGGCCAGGTGACCGGAAGTCAGCTGACCGGGGGTCGGTGACCGGAGGTCAGGAGGCCTTGGCCTTCTCGCTCTCGGTCTTCTCGACGGCCGGCTTCGCGGCGACCGGGGCCGGCTTCGCGGCCTCGTAGAACTCCTCGCGCGGGGACTCCAGCGCACCGAGCGCCACGACCTCGCGCTTGAGGAACATGCCGAGCGTCCAGTCGGCGAAGACGCGGATCTTACGGTTCCACGTCGGCATCGCCAGGCCGTGGTAGCCGCGGTGCATGTACCAGGCGAGACGGCCCTTGAGCTTGATCTTCATCTTGCCCATGACGATCATCGCGACGCCCTTGTGGAGGCCGAGGCCCGCCACCGCACCCTTGTTGGAGTGCGAGTACTCCTTCTGCGGGAAGCCCCGCATACCGGAGATCACGTTGTCGCCGAGGACCTTGGCCTGCCGCAGCGCGTGCTGCGCGTTCGGCGGGCACCAGGCGTTCTCGACGCCGGCCTTGCGGGCGGCGACGTCCGGGACCTGGGCGTTGTCGCCGGCGGCCCAGATGTAGTCGGTGCCCTGGACCTGGAGGGTCGGGGCCGTGTCCACGTGACCGCGCGGGCCCAGCGGCAGGCCGTAGCGGGCCAGCACCGGGTTGGGCTTGACGCCGGCCGTCCAGACGATGGTGTTGGAGTCGACCTCGAGGCCGTTCTTCAGCACCACGTGGCCGTCGACGCAGGAGTCCATGGAGGTGGAGAGGTAGATCTCCACACCGCGGCCCTCGAGGTGCTCCTTGCCGTACTGGCCCAGCTTGGGGCCGACCTCGGGAAGGATCTTGTCGGCGGCGTCGACGAGGATGAAGCGCATGTCCTCGCGGGACACCGTCTTGTAGTACTTGGCCGCGTCCCGGGCCAGGTCCTCGACCTCACCGATGGTCTCCGCGCCGGCGAAGCCGCCGCCGATGAAGACGAAGGTGAGCGCCTTGCGGCGGATCTCCTCGTCGGTCGTGGAGTCGGCCTTGTCGAGCTGCTCGAGGACGTGGTTGCGCAGGCCGATGGCCTCCTCGACACCCTTCATACCGATGCCCTGTTCGGCGAGGCCGGGGATCGGGAAGGTGCGGGAGACCGCGCCGAGCGCGATCACCAGGTAGTCGAAGGGCAGCTCGTACGCCTCGCCGACCAGCGGGGCGATCGTGGCGACCTTGCGGTCCTGGTCGATGGTGGTGACCCGGCCGGTGAGGACCTCCGCCTTGGGCAGCACGCGTCGCAGCGGGACGACGACGTGGCGCGGGGAGATGTTGCCGGCGGCGGTTTCGGGGAGGAAGGGCTGGTAGGTCATGTACGACCGGGGGTCGACGACCGTGACGGTCGCCTCGCCGTAGCGCATCTTCTTCATGATGCGCCGAGCTGCGTACAGGCCTACGTACCCACCGCCTACTACGAGGATCCTGGGACGCTCCGTGGTGCTCATGCCATCGAGTATCCACCCGCTCGAGGGGGGTCGCTCGTGCGCCCCTTCACAAGCTTCCCGGGGGTGTGTGCTATCCTCCGCGACCCGCGTGATCCACGTCATGGCGCGGAGCGGGAACCAGCGTGTAGGGCATGACGTTGTCCATGCCGCGTGAGCTGCCTCTCCGGGCCCGGAAGGGCTCCGTGAGGACCGTCCGGAACCCCTTCCGTGAACCTTCGCGATACGTCCGCGCGCGCCTCTTTTGAACACGTTCACAGGGGTGTTGGGCCCCCGGAAGGGTCAACCGGGGCCCCTCTGTCCTCCGACAGGGCCGAATTCCTTGTGAAGAACTTCACGAACTTTCCCGAGGGGGTGCCCCCGGGACGCGCCCGAGGGGCCACGAAGGGCCCCTCGGGTCTGCTCATACGGGCATCCTGCCTGCTCAGCAGAGTGCAAGTAGCGCCCCGGCCGCCGTCACGCGATCGACCAGGCGATGCCGTCGAGGATGTCGTGTTCGCTCACGACGACCTCCTCCGCGCCGATCCTTTCCATGATCGCCAGCAGGACGAGCGCGCCCGCCCCGATCACGTCCACCCGGCCCGGGTGCATCGCCGGATACGCGGCCCGCTCTTCATGGGTGGCCCGGAGAAGGTCGTCGCTGATGCTCCTGACCCGGTCGACGCAGATCCGCGCGTGGTGGATCCTCGTGGAGTCGTACGCCTCCAGCCCGAGGGCGATCGCCGCGACCGTCGTCACCGAGCCGGCCAGGCCCACCAGGGTGTGCGCCTCGCGCAGCGGGACCGTCCGCTCGGCGAGGTCGAGGGCGGCCTCGATGTCGGCGCGTATCGCCGCGATCTGCCCGGCGGTGGGCGGGTCGGTGACCTCCCCGTCCACGACCAGGTGCCGCTCCGTCATCCGTACGCAGCCCACGTCGACGGAGCGCGCGGCGCGCACCCGGTCGTCGCCGACCACGAACTCGGTCGAGCCGCCGCCGATGTCCACGACCAGGAAGGGCTTGGCCAGGTCGGCGCGCCCGCCCAGTTCCCTCGTGGCGCCGGTGAAGGAGAACTCGGCCTCCTGGTCGCCGGTGATGACCTCGGGCTCGACGCCGAGGATGTCCAGCACCCCGCGCACGAACTCGTCCCGGTTCTCCGCGTCGCGGGAGGCGGAGGTGGCGACGAAGCGCAGCCGCTGCGCGCCGTGCTCCTTGATGGCGGCCGCGTACTCCCGGCAGGCCGCGAAGGTCCGCTCCAGCGCCTCGGGGGCGAGCCGGCCGGTGCGGTCGACGCCCTGGCCGAGGCGGACGATCGTCATCCGGCGGTCCAGGTCGACCAGCTCGCCGGTCTCCGGGTCGGCGTCGGCGACGAGCAGGCGGATCGAGTTCGTACCGCAGTCGACGGCGGCCACGCGGGTCATCGGGCGCCCTCCGCCGCGTCGTCGCGCGGGCCCCGCGCCACGCACGTGCCCTTGCGCCACCACTCCGGGAGCATCTCCAGGGCCTCGTCGCCGAGGGGGTTCACGCCCGGGCCGGCGGCCAGGGAGTGCGCGACGAGCACGTGCAGGCACTTCACGCGGTCCGGCATGCCGCCCGCGCTGGGGAAGCCCTGCAGCTCCTCGATCTCGTCCCGGCGCCGGATGTAGTCCTCGTGCGCGGCGCGGTAGGAGGCGGCCAGCTCCGGGTCGGTCCCGAGCCGCTCCGTCATCTCCTTCATCACGCCGTTCGCCTCCAGCGTGCCGATGGCCGAGTTGGCCTTCGGGCACGTCAGGTAGTACAGCGTCGGGAAGGGCGTGCCGTCGGGCAGGCGGGGGGCCGTCTCCACGACGTCCGGCTCTCCGCAGGGGCAGCGGTGCGCGATCGCGCGCAGGCCGCGCGGCGGCCGTCCGAGCTGCTGCTTGAAGGCCTCGACGTCCGCGTCGGTGGGCTCGGTGCGCGGGGTGGTCGGCGGGGGCGTTTGCATGCCTGTCTTTCTATCGGTCAGTTCACTGGTCGGAGGCGTCGGACTTGTCGACGCCGTCCCAGACGTTCGAGTACCAGGGGCGGTCGGCCGCGCCGAGGTCGGCGCGGGACTGCCGGGCCGCGTCCGGGTCGATCACCACGAACCCGGTCTCCCCCGGCAGCACGTAGTGCAGCCGCTGCCGGATCTGCTGCTCCGCGTAGGCGTCGTCCTGCCAGCGCGCCTTGAGGTCGCGCAGCTGCTCGACGCGCTCGCTGGCCTGGCGCTTCTCCCGCTCCAGGTCGGCGATCTCGGCGCGCTGGGAGACGTACTGGCGCATCGGATAGGCCAGCGCCACGATCAGCGTGCACAGGACGAGCGCGAGGAGCGCGGCGCGGCCGGTGAGCCGGGAGCGGCGGGCCTGGCGCTTGGTCTGGGAGCGGTAGACCCGGGCCGCGGTCTGCTCGCCGAGCAGCTTGATCCTGGTCGCGGTGGAGAAACGGTCCCGGTCCTTCACGGCCACTGCTTCACGCCTCCCGTCTCACACGTGCGTACGTCCCCGCACACGGTACGGGACCGGGTACGGGGACGTACGTACGACTGGCGGAGCCTTGACTCGGCCCTTGCTGCGACGATCAGTTCGCGGAGCGGAACCGGGGGAACGCGGAGCGCCCGGCGTACACCGCGGCGTCGTCGAGGATCTCCTCGATGCGCAGCAGCTGGTTGTACTTGGCGACGCGGTCCGAGCGGGCCGGGGCGCCGGTCTTGATCTGACCGCAGTTCACCGCGACGGCGAGGTCGGCGATGGTGACGTCCTCGGTCTCGCCGGAGCGGTGGGACATCATGCACTTGAAGCCGTTGCGCTGGGCCATCTCGACGGCGTCCAGGGTCTCGGTCAGCGAGCCGATCTGGTTGACCTTGACGAGCAGGGCGTTGGCGGAGCCCTCCTCGATGCCGCGGGCCAGGCGCTCGGGGTTGGTGACGAAGAGGTCGTCGCCGACGATCTGGACCTTGTCGCCCAGCTTGTCGGTGATGACCTTCCAGCCGGCCCAGTCGTCCTCGTACAGCGGGTCCTCGATGGAGACGAGCGGGTACGCGGAGACGAGCTCCTCGTAGTACTCGGTCATCTCGGCGGCCGAGCGGGACTTGCCCTCGAACTCGTACTTGCCGTCCTTGTAGAACTCGGACGCGGCGACGTCGAGCGCGAGCGCGATCTGCTCGCCGGGGACGTAACCGGCCTGCTGGATGGCCTCGATGATGAGGTCGAGCGCGGCGCGGTTGGACTCCAGGTTCGGGGCGAAGCCGCCCTCGTCGCCGAGGCCGGTGGACAGGCCCTTGGTCTTCAGCACCTTCTTGAGGGTGTGGTAGACCTCGGCGCCCCAGCGCAGGGCCTCGGAGAAGGACTCCGCGCCGATCGGGGCGATCATGAACTCCTGGATGTCCACGTTGGAGTCGGCGTGCGAGCCGCCGTTCAGGATGTTCATCATCGGCACCGGCAGCAGGTGCGCGTTGGGGCCGCCCAGGTAGCGGAACAGCGGCAGGTCGCTGGCCTCGGAGGCGGCGTGGGCGACGGCGAGCGAGACGCCGAGGATGGCGTTCGCGCCGAGCGAGCCCTTGTTGTCGGTGGCGTCCAGGTCGAACATGGCCTGGTCGATCAGGCGCTGCTCGGTGGCGTCGTAGCCGACGAGCTCCGGGCCGATCTGCTCGATGACGGCGAGCACGGCCTTCTCGACACCCTTGCCGAGGTAGCGGTTCGGGTCACCGTCGCGGAGCTCGATGGCCTCGAAGGCACCGGTGGAGGCGCCGGACGGAACGGCGGCACGACCCGTGCTGCCGTCGTCGAGGCCGACCTCGACCTCGACCGTGGGGTTGCCTCGGGAGTCCAGGATTTCCCGGGCTACGACGACGTCGATGGACGGCACGAGCATCTCCTTCTTGGGATGTGACGCTGGTTGTGCGGGGCCCAGGGGCCTTGATGAACCCTTGCTGAGCCTTGCGACTAGAGCCTAACCGCCCCGGGGCCGTCGGCAGCCGACCGACCGTCCCGTGGACAGACAGACGGTACCTATTGTTTCCGCCCGGAACAAAGGGGGTGGCCCAGAAAAGCCGACAGGAGGTGACGAACGGGCAAAGAGAAACCCCGCTCCGGTGCGTACGGGGGAACACGCACCGGAGCGGGGAGCCCGTGGGGACGGGGGGACCCTCACGAGGTCTTCAGTGTGCCGACCCCGGATATGAGGGCGCTGTGGCTTCTCTGGGGGCCAGGTGTCACCTCGGGCCGAGTGCCACGTCAGGCGCGGGTCACTTCAGGTGCAGCTGCTGGCCCGGGTAGATCAGGTCGGCCTGGTCGACGATGTCCTTGTTCAGCTCGAACAGCTTCGCCCAGCCGCCCTTGACCTTGTGCTTCTCGGCGATGGAGCTGAGGGTGTCGCCCTTGACGACCTTGTACTCGCCGTCACCCTTCTTGACCTTCTTGCCGGTCGGGGTGGTGACCGTCTTGGAGGCGGCCGGGCGGTCGGTCGAGCGGGAGGCGCTCTGCTCCTCGGTCGAGCGGCTGCCGGTGCTGCCGCTGTTCGACGAGCCGGTGGAGCCGGCGGAGCCGGAGTCCGAGGACTCGGCGCTCGAGCCGTTGTAGGCGGCGCCGGACAGGCCGGTGCCGCAGACCGGCCAGGCGCCCTTGCCCTGACCCGCGAGGACCTTCTCGCCGATGGCTATCTGCTGGGCCTTGGAGGCCTGGTTCGCCTGCGAGGCGTAGGCCGTGCCGCCGTACGCCGCCCAGGTGGACGCGGAGAACTGGAGGCCGCCGTAGTAGCCGTTGCCGGTGTTGATGGACCAGTTGCCGCCGGACTCGCACTGGGCGACCGCGTCCCACTCGGAGGCGGTGGCGGCGGAGGCGTTGCCGGCCGCCATCAGCGGGGCGGCGATGGCGACACCGGTGACACCGGCGAGCGTGGCGACGCGGGTCGCCTTGGACGGACGGCGGTGCTTGCCCTTTGCGGAAAACAGCATGGTGGATCCCCTCACCGACGCCTACGAGGTGAGCTGTCGGGTTCGGGCCGTGTGAGTTGCCCGGCCACTTCCTCGTCCGGCGGAGCGCTGCTCCGCGGGAGGTGTGGCTTCACCCCGAGCCGTTCCGGTCAACCGACCGGCGCGGCACTTACCTTGGGTCCCCCGCTCCTGCCTGCGGCGCTTGACGCGACGACTGTTCCCGGGCCGCCGCTGGCAGGATTCGGCGTTGCGACGGCCGGGGCTCGGGTTGCCGAGCGGCCTCGACCGTAGACACGCGATCGGAGGAATTTCAAAGACGATCAGGGCTTCTGAGACTCATCCCACACTTTCACCAAACCGGACATTCGGCGCGAAGCGTGACGTGAACTCCCGCTGTTTTTCTTGGGCTTTGCGCCCTATTACACCCCTGTGTCGAGGGTCTGACCGGCGGCGATGTTGCTCGGGTCGACGCCGATGAGGTCCCTGTTCTCGGCGTAGAGGGCGCGCCATCCGCCGTCGAGGCCAAGGGAGTCGGCGATGGACGCGAGGGAGTCGCCCTCCTGGACGACATAGGTCGCCGCGGCGTGCCGTCCGGCCGACGCGGTGGTGGTGCCGTCCACGCCGGCGTCGGTCGCGCTCTTCGTCGCGACCTCGTCGGCGGTGGCGCCACGGTGGCGGCCGGAGCCGAGGGAGCCCGTGTCGACGAGGCTCCAAGAACCTTCATCCTGGACGTATTTGTCCGAGTCGTCCGCACTCGGGGCGGTCGCGGGCGACCCGGCCTCCGTCGAACCACCGGTCCGGCCGGCGGAGTCGCCGGTCGCAGCGGAGTCCTCCGCGGCGGAGGAAGAGGACGAAGGGGAGGAAGCGGACGCCGAGGGCGAACTGGAGGCATCGGCGGAGGAGTCGGACGAGTCGGTCGAGGAATCGTCACCGTCGGAGGAGCCGGAGGAGCCGGACAATCCCCGGGACAGGTCGGACAATCCGGAAGACCCAGAGGAGTCGGACGAGTCGGACGAGTCGTCCGCCACGCCGGTGTCCACGCTCAGCGCGCCGTTCTCCTGGGTGAGCCCGGAGGTCAGCCCGCAGGTGCCCCACGCGCCGATCCCCTCGGCCGCGAGCACCTCCTGCGCCACGGCGATCTGCTGGCTGCGGCTGGCCAGATCGGGGCTCGCCGCGTAGTCGAGGCCGCCGTGCGCCTCCCAGTCCTTCTGGGTGAGGCTCAGGCCGCCGTACTCGCCCCGGCCCTCGTCGGCGCTCCACGAGCCACCGGTCTCGCACTGCGCCACCTTGTCCCACACCGTGCCCTCGGCCGCACTCGCGCCGGAGGCGGCGAGCAGCGGGATGGCGATGGCGGAGCCCGTCACTCCGGCCGCGACGAGGAGCGCCGGGGCCTGGCGGGGGCGACGGTGACGACCGTTCCCGGAGAGCATGCGAGGGGCCTTTCTCTGGACAGCACTGACCGGCGCGGCGAGCGGAACCGATGCGTCGCGCTGACGAGTGAACGTATCGGCAGACGATCACTTGTCACAAGTTAATGCCGCGCAGATCACGTGAAGATCACAGACTTGAGTGCCGGTCACCTTTGCTCCGCCGAACGGTCACACTCCGGCTGACATCCGGTCAGGTGTGCACCGCTCATGACGCGGGACGCACCGGAGTGAACTCGACCGGCAACGTCCGCAGTCCACGCATGATGAGCCCGCCCCGCCACCTCAACTCGGCCGGTTCCACGGCGAGTCGCAGGTCGGGGAGCCGGGTGAGCAGGGTGGCCAGCGCGGCCTGGCCCTCCAGCCGGGCCAGCGGGGCTCCCAGGCAGTAGTGGATGCCGTGGCCGTACCCGAGGTGCTGGTTGTCACGCCGGGACAGGTCGAGGGTGTCGGGTTCCGGGAAACGCTCCGGGTCACGGTCGGCGGCCGCCAGCACCACGAGCACCGGGTCGCCCGGCGCGATGTCCTGCCCGCCGACGCGCAGCGGCTCGGTCGCGAACCGCCAGGTGGCCAGTTCCACGGGGCCGTCGTAGCGCAGGAGTTCCTCGACGCCCGTCTCGAGGAGACCGCGCTCGCCGTCGTCCGCGGTGAGCGACCGCTGGAGGCGTGCGCGCTGCTCGGGGTGGGTGAGCAGCGCGTAGGTGCCGTTGCCGATGAGATTGACGGTCGTCTCGAAACCGGCGAACAGCAGGATGAAGGCCATGGCGGCGGCCTCGTTCTCGGTGAGGTGCTCGCCGTGGTCCGAGGCGCGGATCAGACCGGAGATGAGGTCCTCGCCGGGAGCCGGGTCGGCGGGGAGCTCCGCGCGCTTGCGGTGGATGAGCTCCAGCAGGTACCCGCGCATCTTCTTCACCGACCGCGCGACACCGCCCCGCGGCCCCCCGCCGTGCCGGATCATCATCCCGGCCCAGTCGCGGAAGTCGTCCTGGTCCTCCCGGGGGACGCCCAGGAGGTCGCAGATCGCGTAGATGGGCAGCGGGAAGGCGAAGTCGTGGATGAGGTCGGCCCGGCCCTCGGCGGCGAACCGGTCGATGAGCCGGTCCGTCAGCTCCTGGACGCGCGGCGCGAACTCGGCGACCCGGCGCGGGGTGAAGGCCTTGCTGACGAGCCTGCGCAGCCGGGTGTGGTCCGGCGGGTCGATGTTGAGCAGATGCGTCATCAGCTCGGCCTTGCGCTCGCCGGGGATGCCGGTCCTGCCCTTGGCGTGCGCCGGTTCGTCGTGGTGCGCCGGGTTCTTGGAGAGCCGCTGGTCGGCGAGGGCCTGTCTGGCGTCGGCGTACCGGGTGACCAGCCAGGCCTCGACGCCGCTGGGCAGTGTGGTGCGGTGCACGGGCGCGTGCTCGCGCAGCCAGGCGTAGGCGGGGTAGGGGTCGGTCGCGAACTCCCAGGTGAAGAGTTCGGGAGCGGTACGGTCCGGGTGGTCTGTGTCGGGCTGCTCGGTCACTCCCCGACCGTAGCGGTGTCCCCGCCGCGCTCCGCGAGCGCCTTGCGCGCGGCGGGCGCCCCCTGCCGAGCACCTGCGCGGCCCGGCCCCCAGGTCCTCCGGCTCCCGTGCCGACTCACTGCGCCGACTCACTGCGCCGACTCACTGCGCCGACTCACTGTGCCGACTCACTGTGCCCGTCCAGGCCCTCGCGCCGACGCACCGGATCAGGAACGCCCGGTACTAACGGTCGACCCCCTCGGCGTCCCGGATCGCGTCCCGGTACGCGCGGGCCGCCGCGCGCAGCGCCGCCTCCGGGTCGACGCCCTCCGCCTCGGCCCGTGCCGCCAGGGCCAGCAGTTCGTAGCCGATGCCCGCGGCCGCCGGCAGCGGCACGTCCAGCCGGGCCGTGCGGGCCCTGGAGACCAGCTTCGCCGCGAGGGCCAGGCCGGGCTGGTGGAGGGGGACGCCGTCCGTCACCGACTCCCGCCGCTTCTCCGCCGCCTTCGTGCGCAGCCAGTGCTCCTTCACCTCTTCCGGGGTGGTGGCCGTGGCGTCGCCGAAGACATGGGGGTGACGGTGGACGAGCTTGGCGACGATCGTGCCCGCGACGTCGTCGACGGAGAACGGGGACTCCTCGTCCTCCTCGGCGATGCGGGCGTGGAAGACGACCTGGAGCAGGACGTCGCCCAGTTCCTCGCGGAGTTCGTCGTGATCGCCGTCCTCGATCGCCTCGACCAGTTCGTACGACTCCTCGACCGCGTACTTCGCCAGGCCCTTGTGGGTCTGCCGGGAGGACCACGGGCATTCGGTGCGGATCCGGTCCATGACCTGGACGAGGTCGAGGAGCCGGGCGCCGGGGAGGTCGTAGGAGGCGGGGAGCAGCTCCAGCTCGGGCATGGAGACGCGGCCGGAGCCCGCCAGCCGGGCCAGGCCGTCGGTGAGGGCCGGTTCGCCCTCGCCGGTGGCCACGACCACGACCGTGCGGCCGCCGGCGCAGGCGGCGAGCAGGTCCTCGGCGGTCGGGGAGGTCTCCTCGACGGTGACGCCCGCGTCCCGCAGGTAGGGCAGCTGCGGATGCGCGCCGTCCGCGCACAGCACCCGGTCCGCCGCGTGCAGGGCCTGCCAGGCGGGCCAGGACAGCAGACCGGGGGCGACGCGGTGGCTGGTGGTGAGCAGGACGACGCGGCCGGGGGCGTCGACCGCGGGCTGGGCGGCGGCGGAGCTGATGGCGTTCACACCCCGAACGTAACCCACGCCGGTCAGCGGCCCCGCGAGTTATCCACAGGCGGGACCGGCCGATCGTACGATCACATCGTCACGTGGTCTGCTGCGTCCCGGCCGCCGAGATCTCCCGCACCCACGGCGTCTTCGCGTCGACGCGGGCGACCTTCTGCGCGTCCCAGTTCCCGTAGCGCGGGTTGAGGTCCACGTCGAGTTCCTCGGACGCCTTGGACAGCGCGTTCCAGAAGGCGGGCTGGCTGGTGTTCGTGCCGAGCTGGGTGGCGAGTTTCTGGGCCTCCAGCTGGAGACGGAGGTTGTCGTCGAGACGCTGCGGCGGAATGCCGTACTGCTGGAGCCACGCCGTCTCCAGGCCCTTCGCGCCGCCCGCCTGCTGCTCCAGGCCGGCCCGCATCTCCTGGACCTCCCGGCGGCTGACGGTGATGCCGGCGTCCTCGGCGGCGCGGTGCAGCACCTTGTCGAGGACCATGCCGTGCAGGGTGTCGCGGGCGAGGGAGCCGGTCTGGGCGACGGCCTGCGCGTACTGGGCGTCGTCGGTGACCGCGGCCCGCTGGGCCGTGCGCACCTCGTTCACCCGGCTCTCCAGCTGCGCGACGGTGATCCGCTGGCCGCCGACCACGGCCGCCGCGCCGGGATGCGCGTCGTTCCCGCAGGCGGCGAGGAGAGGGGCCGCCACGATCGCGGCGGACAGCAGAAGCGCGGTGCGACGACGGCGGTGCAAGGGAAACCTCCCGAGGAGATTGTGCGACGGTGCACAAAGTCTTGCGGTGATCGATGGTAGGCAGTGGGGCGGCTGGGGCCAACCCATTCGACCAACGATTCACCAGGACTTCGGGCACCGCCGCGCCCGCCCGCCGCCCGCTCTTCGGTGCGAGGCCTCAGCCCCGCGCGCGTGGGGCGCTCCGCGCGGGGACGGTCCGGGTCAGCCGACGATGGCGACCGGGGCGTCCCACGCGTCACGGTCCACGGTGATCGTGTAGCCGCCGCGGGTCTCCTTGCTGTTCACCAGGTACTGGTGGCCACGGCTGTGGCCGGTGTACTGGGTGGCGCCCCACGGCCAGTCGGTGGTCGTGGTGTCCTTCTTGTCCCACAGCGCGTACCAGAGGTTGCCCGGCAGGTCCGTCTTGTCGGTCGCGGTGGCGACGGCCTTGGCGCTGGAGCTGCTGAAGCCGTAGTAGCCGGCCCGGTACGTCTTGGCGCGCAGCGTCTTGGTGAAGGAGCGCACATACGTCAACACGGCGTCGTTGCACGCCTTGTCGGTGATGTCGTAGGGCTCCATGTCGAGGTAGACCGGGCTGCCGGCCTTCATGCCGAGCGCCGAGGCCCTGGCGACCGCGTCCGCGCCGTCGGTCGCGCCGAGGGAGGCGGCCGTGGCGGCGGTGAGCTTCTCGGGGCTGGAGCCGGTCTGGCAGGGCGGCTGGGCGCCCACGTAGATCGGGATCAGCTTCCAGCCGGCCGTGTTGACCGACTTCACCCAGGAGGCCGTCAGGTTGGGCTGCGCGCAGCCGCGGTTCTTGCCGCCGACGTAGACGGCGGCGCCCCCGTAGTAGCCGTCGGTCTTCCATGCCTTCATCGCGGCGGACGAGGGCGCGGTGCAGGCGTCGAAGGCCCGCCCGGTGTACGTCCTCTGGGCGGGCCACGTGGTGGCTGCCATCGAGGTCTGAGCCGCTGCCCCGGCTCCCGCGAGAACGGCCGCGCCGGCCACGCCCCACGTGATGTATCTGCGCTTTCTGGACTGCCGGTGCTCGGCCATCCCCACCCCATCGTTCGATTCCACGCGTACGGCGCTGTCGCCGCGTACGGTCGTGTCCGGCTGGACTCCCCTGATCCGGTGCGACGCTACGGCCTCGGCTCGACGTCGGGCGCCCGGACGGAACGCACGGTAACCCGCGGCTTCTCACCGGTCGGGAAACACAGGGCCCCCATAGGCACAAGATTCACTCATGTCACAGTAAAGAAGCGGTGCCCTGCGGCGGCCTGTCCGTGTCCTACCCTTGCCCCAGGTGACTTGGGGGGCGACATGACAATGCCGACGACGGCGACCGGGGCGGGCGCGGAGAGACGACTGACGGCCGGCTGGTTCCAGCGACTCGTCTGGGTGGTCCTGGTCTGGGTTTCGCTGGGCTTCCTGGTCTGGGTGCCCTTCCTGTACGTGGCGGTGCGCCGCGGCCTCTCCTCGGACTGGGTGGCCTTCGGCTCGTTCGCGCTGTACGAGTGCGTGATCCTGCCGTGGGCGGTGATCACGCCCGACGGCGACGGCGACGCCTTCTTCGGCATCGCCATACTGGTGACCCTGCTGACGGCGACGGTGCTGCTGCTGTCCGCGGTGTTCGACAAGAAGATCCCGTCCGCCCAGCCCGTGTACGGCGGGGCCATGGCCCCGCAGGGCCAGCCGTACCAGCAGGGGTACCCGTACGGGCGGTAGCCGCCGCGGGACGAGGACTCGGGGCGCGGCGCCGGGGGACGCCCGCTCCGGCACCGCAGGCGGCGGGACCGCCCGCCCGGCCTCACAGAGGGTGCCGCATCCACACGTTGGGCTCGACGTAGACCGCGAGGTCCCGCTCCGGCTCGCACCGCACGGGGACCAGCGCGCCGGGCACCTCGACGTCGCCCTGCGTGTCGAAGGGCAGCGACGCCACTGCGCCAGCGAGCCCGCCACCGTCATCGACGCCGGCGCGACGCGCTCGATGCTCGCGCCCGCCCGGGCGTGCACCCGCAGCCACGGGTCGTACGGCAGCCCGTCCTCCCGCACCCGGTGCGCGTACTCCTCGATCGGGGTGCGCGGCTCGAGATGCTTGGCGTTCGGCCGGACCGGGGCCACGACCTCGGCGAACCCCTTCGCCCGGGCGCTGTCCCGCATCGCCGAGAGCATCCGCCCGGAGAGGCCGCGGCCCTGCGCGTGCGGGGCGATGACGATCGAGATCGCGCTCACCGTGTCGGGCCGCCTCCCGCCGCGCTGATCGGCGAAGGCCCAGACGAGCACCTGGTCCCAGCCCCGGGCGGGCAACTCGTCACGGCCGTCGGCGCGCAGGGCGAACGGCACGCTGTAGGCATGGGCGACGACCTGCCCCCGCTCGTCCTGCGCGAACAGCGCGTACTCCGGGAACTCGACGGGGATCCGGCCGTAGTGCGCGTTGCCCACCGGGTCGTGGGTCACGAACTCCGGCCAGGTGTCGGGCATGTCCTGGACCGGGCCGAGCATGTCGGGCCGGTCGGCGAGGCTGGACACCTTCGGTTCCATACGGCCACGGTAGGCGAGGCCACGACCGGGCGGGACCGGATTTCCGCGGCCCCGCCCCGCGGCGCTCCGGCAACCGTCGACGGGGTCGGCGTGGGACTGCCGGGGAGTCGGCGTGGGACTGCCGGGGAGCCGCCGCAGGGCCGGGCCGCACCACCACCGGTCCCCTCAGCCCGCGTGGAATCGCTCCGGGGCCTTGGTGGGGTTGCCGCCGGTGGGGAGTTTCTGGGCGGGGCAGGACTCCAGGACCTTCTCCATCGCGGACTTCTCCGCCGCGGTGACCCACAGTTCGTACTTCTTCTTCACCGCGACCTGCGCCGCGACGTACGTGCACCGGTAGGCCTTGTTGGGCGGCAGCCAGGTCGCCGTGTCGCCGTCTCCCTTGGAGCGGTTGGTGCTCGCGTCGACGGCCAGGAGGTTGAGGGGATCGTTGGCGAGCGCGATGCGCTTGCCGGCGTCCCAGTACTTGGCGCCCTTCTGCCAGGCGTCCGACAGCGCGACGACATGGTCGATGTCGACCTTGCTGCTGCCACGCCGGTACGTCACGTCCTTCCCGGAGTACGGGTCCGATTCCAGGACGCCGTAGGACACCTTGCACGTGCCGCCGGTGAACTTCACCTCCTCCAGGTCGCGCTTGAGGATGTCGTCGCGGGTGTCGCACGAGTTCGAGTCCGTGTCCGCCCAGGCGGTGCCGAACTTCTCCCGGTCGTAGCCGGTCTTGGGCGCCCGCCCCTTCACGGCCAGCGACTCGGCCGCCGCGAGAGCCGCCCCGCCGTTGCCCGCTCCGCCGCCCGCCGTCGCTCCCGCGCCACCGGAAGCCGCACCCGCGCCGGAACCGGAGCCCGTGACCTGCTCCTTGCATCCGGACACCGAAACGGCACACATCAGCACGACGGCAACCGCCGCCCCGCCCCTCAGACGCCTCACGCGCCCCTCCCCTGCCTGCCCGACACCACCCCGCACAGGGCGTTTTCCCCTGACGGGGACCGGCACACACGGTAGCGAGGGGGCGCTCGGGGACCGTCGGGAGGTCCAGACCACAATCGACTCAACTGGGCATGTCGGACTTACCGGGAATATCGTCGGTGGAGAGTCAGCTTCGGAAGGAGCTCTGGATGGGCATCCTCGACAGGTTCAAGAGCAACAAGGCGGCACAGGACAAGACCAGGAAGATGTCCGACACCGCGGAGCGGAAGGCGAACGAGAGGACGGGCAACAAGTACGAGTCCCAGATCGACTCCGGGCAGCAGAAGATGCACGAGCGGCTCGGCATGGACGAGGAACGGCCCGACCAGCCCTAGCCCGCGGTTCCGATCCGGCCGCACGCCCGGCCGCTGCCCGGCCCGCAGAACTACGGGCCGAGCCACCGACATCACCCGGTGCACGAGGCCGTCCGCACAGAGCGAGCCCGCTGCGGACGGCTTCGGCCTTCCCTGCCCCGCCCCGCCCCACCCCGCCCCGCCTCTGCCCCACGTCCGCGCCTGCCCGCGCCCGCATCCCGGAGCGGCGGTGCGGTGGCGCTCACACCCTCCCGATGCCGAGCGTCGACTCCGAGGGCAGCAGTCCGGACCCCAGCACCGCCACCCAGTAGTCCCCCAGGAGTGCGGCCAGGCGCTCCGCGCATGCCGGGCCGATGGCCTGCCAGGGGCCGAGTGCCAGCCGGTCGGTGTCCTCCTCGACGCGGCGGCGCAGCTCACGGCCCGCCTCCGTCGCCGTGCCGTCCGCCGCGAGCAGGCCTCTCGCCGCCAGCCGCCCGCTCGCCGCCGCCCACTCCTCACGGGTCCAGCCGCGGCTCCGGAACCGCTCGACGGACGCCGCGCCTATCGCGGCGAAGGACACCAACGCCTCGGCCGGGTCGAGGTCCGCGAGGAGCAGGGCGGCGAGATGACCGTCGCCCCGGTGCTCACGCAGGACCGTCGCCGCCTGCCAGAGCTGGAGGTGGGGCTCGGCCGGCCACTCCAGCGCGGCATTGGCCGCGGCGAGCGGGCGGCCCGCCGTGACGGCCGCCTCTGCGGCGCGGCGGGCGAGAGCGGCGGCCTCGGCCGGCTCGGGACCGTCCACCAGGTCACCGAACAGCCTGCGGTACAGCCGGTCGATCCCCCTCAGCCGCGCCGCCAGGGCGGCTTCCGGGGTGGCGACCTTCCAGGCGTCCTCGACGTACCGGGCGACCATGCCGGGCCGGAAACTGTAGAAGGCGGAGGTCACCGCCTCGGCGCTCACCGGGCCCAACGGGGCCGCACGGAAAGGGAAGTAGCTCCCCCACCGGTCCTCGGTCGAGTACCCGAGCGCGTCGGCCTCCTCGAAAACCTCCGGGGCGTAGTACAGCACCGCGTGCAACGGCTCCAGCAGATGCCAGAGCCGGCGGGCCTGCGCCGGCACGACCCGCCCGTCCCGCCCGCCCGCCTCGGCCCGCTCACCCTGCACGCCCTGTACGCCCTGCTCGGCGCCCTCACCCCGCACGGCCTGTCCGGCCGCCCGGCGCCGCCGGTCCGCCTGCCGCTGCCCGTTCTCGGACATGACGTCTCCCCCTCGTCGCGTTCGGACATCGACCATAACTTGACACTGACAAGATTGCCCGGCCCTTGTGAACTTGTCAATGCCTAGATACGGCGTACGCTGCTGTGCATGAGCGACCGCCCCTACCACCACGGCGACTTGCGGCGCGCCATCCTGGCCGCCGCCCTCGACGTCATCGCCACCGACGGCCCCACCGGGCTGAGCCTGCGCGACCTCGCCCGCCGCGCCGGCGTCTCGCACGCGGCGCCCGCCCATCACTTCCGGGACCGCACCGGTCTGCTGACGGCGATCGCGGCGGAGGGACACGGACTGCTGGCGGGCGCTCTGGCGGAGGCGACGGATCTACGGGACGCGGGCGCGCGCTACGTCCGTTTCGCGCGCGAGCACCCCGCCCACTTCCAGGTGATGTTCTCGCCCCAGCTGCTGCGCGCCGACGACCTGGAACTGACCACGGCCCGCGCCCTGTCCGCGGCCGCCCTGAGCAACGCCGTCGCCGCCACCGCACCCGCCGGGGACGGCACGGACGCCCGGCTGGCCCGTATCGCCGTCTGGTCCCTGGCCCATGGATTCGCCACCCTCCTGCTCGGCCACAACCTCGACAACCTCCTGGGCGGCGAGGACCCCGAGGAGGTGCTCCGCGCGCTGCCGATGATGCTGTTCCCGTCGGCCTGAGCGTGGCCGGCCGGGGCTGGGCCGGGCTGAGCTGAGCGGCGGTCGACGGCGGCGGTCTACGACCCGAGCACCGTCGCCAGCAGCTCGCCCACCCAGCCCAGCAGTTCGCGTCCGACCAGCGGCTTGCCGCCGACCTTCGCGGTCTTCGGGCGGGGCACCAGGATCTGGTGCGCGGCCGGCTTGAGGACGGTCCCGGGGTAGAGCCGCTTGAGGCGCAGCTCCTGGGACTCGCGCAACTCCACCGGCGCGAAGCGGATGTTGGGACCCTGGAGCACGATCTCGCCGACGCCACACGCGCGTGCCAGCATCCGCAGCCCCGCCACCAGCAGCAGGTTCTCCACCGGTTCCGGCAACTTTCCGTACCGGTCGACGAGTTCCTCGCGGACGGCCTTGACGTCCTCCTCCGAGTTGGCGGAGGCGATGGACCGGTAGGCCTGGAGGCGCAGCCGCTCGCCGGGCGCGTAGTCGTGCGGGACGTGCGCGTCGACCGGCAGCTCGATCTTGACCTCCAGCGGCGGCTCCTCCTCGACCCCGCCGGACTCCAGCTGTCGCCGGTAGTCCGCCACGGCCTCGCCGACCATCCGGACGTACAGGTCGAAGCCGACACCCGCGATGTGCCCGGACTGCTCGCCGCCGAGCAGGTTTCCGGCGCCCCGGATCTCCAGGTCCTTCATCGCCACGTACATGCCCGCGCCCATCTCGGTGTGCTGGGCGATGGTGGCGAGACGCTCGTGGGCGGTCTCCGTGAGGGGCTTCTCCGGGGGGTAGAGGAAGTAGGCGTAACCGCGGTCGCGCCCTCGTCCGACCCGGCCGCGCAGCTGGTGCAGCTGGGACAGGCCGAAGGTGTCGCCGCGCTCCACGATCAGCGTGTTCGCGTTGGAGATGTCGATGCCGGACTCGACGATCGTCGTCGAGACGAGCACGTCGAACTTCTTCTCCCAGAAGTCGACGACGACCTGCTCCAGCGCCGTCTCCGACATCTGGCCGTGGGCGGTGGCGATCCGCGCCTCGGGCACGATCTCACGCAGTTTCGCCGCCGCCCGGTCGATCGACTCGACCCGGTTGTGGATGTAGAAGACCTGGCCCTCGCGCAGCAGTTCACGGCGGATGGCGGCGCCGATCTGCTTCTGCTCGTAGGGGCCGACGAAGGTGAGCACCGGGTGGCGCTCCTCGGGGGGCGTGGTGATCGTCGACATCTCGCGGATGCCCGTCACCGCCATCTCCAGCGTTCTGGGGATGGGGGTCGCCGACATCGTCAGGACGTCGACGTTCGCGCGGAGCTTCTTCAGCTGCTCCTTGTGCTCGACGCCGAAGCGCTGCTCCTCGTCCACGATGACCAGGCCGAGGTCCTTGAACTTCGTCTCGGAGGAGAACAGCCGGTGGGTGCCGATGACGATGTCCACGGCGCCCTCCTGCAGCCCCTCCAGGGTGGCCTTCGCCTCCGTGTCCGTCTGGAAGCGGGACAGCGCCCTGACGTTCACCGGGAACTGCGCGTACCGCTCGCTGAACGTGCCGAAGTGCTGCTGCACCAGGAGGGTGGTCGGCACGAGGACGGCGACCTGCTTGCCGTCCTGGACGGCCTTGAAGGCGGCCCGGACGGCGATCTCCGTCTTTCCGTAGCCGACGTCGCCGCAGATCAGGCGGTCCATCGGGACCGTCTTCTCCATGTCGTCCTTGACTTCGGCGATGGTCGTGAGCTGGTCGGGCGTCTCCGCGTAGGGGAAGGCGTCCTCCAGTTCGCGCTGCCAGGGGGTGTCCGTGCCGAAGGCGTGGCCGGGGGCCGCCATCCGCGCGCTGTACAGCTTGATCAGGTCGGCGGCGATCTCCTTGACCGCCTTCTTCGCGCGCGCCTTGGTCTTCGTCCAGTCGGCGCCGCCGAGCCGGTGCAGCGTGGGAGCCTCGCCGCCCACGTACTTGGTGATCTGCTCCAGCTGGTCGGTCGGGATGTAGAGACGGTCGCCGGGCTGGCCGCGCTTGGCGGGCGCGTACTCCACGACCAGGTACTCGCGCGTGGCGCCCTGGACCGTGCGCTGCACCATCTCGATGTAGCGGCCCACGCCGTGCTGCTCGTGGACGATGTAGTCGCCCGCCTCCAGGGTGAGCGGGTCGATGGTCTTCCTGCGGCGCGCGGGCATCCGGGCGCCGTCCTTGCCGGCCGCCTTCTGGCCGGACAGGTCGGTCTCCGTGAGGACGGCGAGGCGGAGCGCCGGGTCGACGAAGCCGTAGTCGATCGAGCCGCACGACACGTGCACCACGGACGGGCCGAGCTCGGACAGGTCGGCGTCCAGACGGGCCGCGACGCCCTCGCCGCCGAGCACCTCGACCGTGCGGGCCGCCGGGCCGTGCGCCTCGGTGACGAAGGCGACGCGCCAGCCGTCGGCCAGCCAGCCCTTGGTGTCGGCCAGCGCCTTCGCGGTGTCGCCCCGGTAGGTCTCGGGGGCGTGCATGCCGAGCTTCAGCGTGTCGGCGTCCAGTTCCTCGTCGGCCGCGAACGGCGACACCGACCACCACATCATGTCCAGCTCGCGCGCGTGGTCGCGGACGTCCGCGATGGACCACAGGGAGGCCGCGCCGACGTCGATGGGCGCCTCGCCGCCGCCGGCGGTCGCCGCCCAGGACGCCTGGAGGAACTCCTGGGACGTCGCCACGAGGTCGGTGGCACGCGTGCGTACCCGCTCCGGGTCGCAGACGACGGCCATCGCGCCCTCGGGCAGGACGTCGATCAGCAGCTCCATGTCGTCGACCAGCACCGGGGCCAGGGACTCCATGCCCTCGACGGCGATGCCCTCAGCGATCCTGGCGAGCAGCTCGCCCAGCTCCGGGTGCTCCTCGGCGAGGGCGCGCGCACGCGTGCGCACCTCGTCCGTCAGCAGGAGTTCACGGCAGGGCGGGGCCCACAGACCGTGTTCGGCGACCTCCAGGGAGCGCTGGTCGGCGACCTTGAAGTAGCGGATCTCCTCGACGTCGTCGCCCCAGAACTCGACGCGCAGGGGGTGTTCCTCGGTGGGCGGGAACACGTCCAGGATGCCGCCCCGTACGGCGAACTCACCACGCTTCTCGACGAGCTCCACGCGCGCGTAGGCGGCTGCGGCCAGGGCTTCGACGGTCTCGTTCAGGTCGGCCGTCAGGCCGGTGCGCAGGGCCACGGGTTCCAGGTCACCGAGCCCCTTGACCTGCGGCTGGAGCACCGAGCGGACCGGGGCCACGACGACCGAGACCGGGCCGGTCTCCGGGTCGTCGGGGCGTGGGTGGGCCAGGCGGCGCAGGATCGCGAGGCGGCGGCCGACGGTGTCGCTGCGCGGGCTGAGGCGCTCGTGCGGGAGCGTCTCCCAGGAGGGGTACTCCACCACGCCGTCCGGGGGGAGCAGCGAGCGCAGGGCGGCGGCCAGGTCCTCGGCCTCACGGCCGGTGGCCGTCACCGCGAGGACCGTGCGGCCGGTCTCGCGGGCCAGGGCGGCGATGGCGAAGGGGCGGGCCGCCGGCGGGCCGACCAGGTCGACGTGCATGCGGTTGCCGTCGGCGGCCGCGGGGATCGCTTCCGCGAGGGCGGTGTCCTTGACGACGGCGTCGAGCAGACCGTGCAGACTCATGGAGGGCTGGGCTTTCCGTCCGAGGGGCCGGGGTGCGTCCGGGGACGGGCGCACCGGGGTCCGGGGTGGCGACGCGAAGGTCCGGGTGGGCAACGCGAAGGGCCCGACGCGTGTCACGAGCCGGGGGTGTCCAGCGTACGTCGGGGTGAGGTCGTTCGCCGGGGGCTGTGGACAACCGGGGGACGGTGGGGGCGTGCGGGACTTGGTTCGCCCCGCCGCGCGGTCCTCCCTCGGCCCCGCCGCGCGTCCCGCCCTCGGACCCGGTTCTGCCGCCCCTGGAGCCCCGCCCGGAGCCCCGTCCGGAGCCCCGTCCGCGGCCTGGACCGCGTCGTCCCGACGCGGTCCAGGCCGGCCGGAAACGGCGAAGAGCCCGGCACCGAGAAGACCCCCGTTCTTCTCGGTGCCGGGCTGGTTCGGGCGGGCCGGCCCGGTGGGGCTATTCCGTCGCGATCGCGTTCAGGACGTTCATGCGGCCCGCGCGGAACGCCGGGATCAGTGCGGCGAACAGGCCCACGAAGGCGGAGCCGATGAACACGCCGATGATCGTCGGCCACGGGATCTCCAGGACGTCGAGTCCCTGGAGGGCGAGGAGCTGCTGGGCGGTGGCCCCCCAGCCCATGCCCAGGCCGAGGCCGAGGAGGGCGCCGAAGAGGGCGATGACGACCGACTCCAGGCGGATCATGCGGCGCAGCTGGCGGCGGGAGAGACCGATCGCCCGCATCAGGCCGATCTCCCTCGTGCGCTCCACCACCGACAGGGCGAGGGTGTTCACCACACCCAGGACCGCGACGATGATCGCGAGGGCGAGCAGGCCGTAGATCAGGTTCAGCAGCTGCCCGATCTGGTCCTTGAGCTCCTGCTTGTAGTCGGTCTGGTCGCGGACGGTGTACTGCGGGTAGTCGTGCAGCCCCTTCTTCAGGGCCGTGTACGCGGTGTCCTGCTGCCCGTCCTTCGCCGTGGCGAAGACCAGCTGGTCGAGCGGCAGCTTGTCGGCGGGGACGTACTTCTTGAGGGTGGCGATGGACGTGTACATCGCGCCCTGGTCGATGACGGCGTCACTGCTGGTGATCGCGCGGACCGTCAGCCGGGCCGTGGAGCCGTCCTTGAAGGCCACCGAGATCTCGGACCCGAGCTTGATCTTGTGGTCGTCGGCGAACTTCTCGTGGACGGACATCGAGTCGGGACGGTAGGCGTCGGCGAGGTTGCCGGCGACGGTCTCGACGCGCAGGTCGGTCGCGTAGGTCGGGTCGGCCGCCGTGATCGCCGTCTTGTCGAGCGTCTTGCCGTCGGGCGTGGTGAAGTCGGCCTCGGTCCACTTGTACTCGGTGACCCGCTCCAGGCCCGGCGTCGACTTGACGGCCTGCACCGCCTGCGGGGTCATCAGCTGACCGCCGTCGCTCTGGATGATGAAGTCCGTGCCCACGCTCTTGTCGAGCTCCTCCGTGGCGGAGGCGACCATGGAGGAGCCGACCACCGACAGACAGGCGACCAGCGCGAGGCCGATCATCAGGGCCGCGCCCGTGGCGCCGGTGCGGCGCGGGTTGCGCAGCGCGTTGCGCTCCGCCATCCGGCCGACCGGACCGAAGGCCCGCAGCACGATCGCGCCCAGCACCCGGACCACCGCGCCCGCCAGCAGCGGGCCGATCACCACGAAGCCGATCAGGCTCAGCACCACGCCGAGGCCCAGCCAGAGCGAGCCTTCGGCGGCCTTGTCGGCGGCCGCGGCGAGGTAGAGGCCGAAGCCGCCCGCGCCGGTGAGGAGCAGGCCGATGACGGCCCGTACGGCGCCCGCCTTGGCGTCGGCGGGAGCGCCGGCGTCACGCAGCGCGGCCATCGGGGAGACCTTGCCGGCCCGGCGGGCCGGGAGGTACGCCGCCAGCACGGTGACGACGACGCCGAGCACCATGCCGACCACCGGGGTCGTCCAGGCGACCGTCAGGTCCTCCGTGGACAGGTTCATGCCGGTCATGCCCATGAGCTTCATCAGGCCGACGGCGATGCCGACGCCCGCACCGACGCCGAGGAGCGAGCCGACCACGCCCAGCAGCAGGGCCTCCGCGAGCACGGACCGGTTGACCTGCTTGCGGCTGGAGCCGATGGCCCGCATCAGGCCGATCTCCCGGGTGCGCTGCGCGACCAGCATGGAGAAGGTGTTGATGATCAGGAAGATGCCGACGAGGAAGGCGATCCCTGCGAAGCCGAGCATCGCGTACTTCATCACGTCCAGGAAGCTGCCGACGCTCTCGCGGTTGGCGTCGGCGGTCTCCTTGGCGGTCTGCACCTTGTAGCCGGCGCCGATCTCGGCCGCCACGTTCTTCTTCAGCTGGGCGTCGCTCACGCCGGCCGCGGCCGTCACGTTGACGTTCGTGTAGACGTTCGACTCGCCGACCAGGGCCTCCTGGGCGGTCTTCGTGTCCAGGTAGAAGATCGCCGCGCCGGGGTTGGTGACCTGGAAGGCGGCGATGCCGGAGATCTTCGCGCGGTGCGTGCCGACCGCGGTGATGACGCCGACCTCGTCGCCGAGCTTCAGGTCGTGCTTGTCGGCGGTGTCCGCGTCGACCATCACCTGGTCGGATCCCTTGGGCGCCGCGCCCTCGGTGATCTCCATGGTGCGGGCATCGTTGGCGTTCCAGTTGCCCACGATGGTGGGCGCGCCGCTGGTGGGCGACAGGCTGTCCTTGTCGGCGTCGACGACGGTCGCGGAGGTCGAGAAGACGGTCCCCTCCGCCGACTTCACCCCGTCCGCCTTGCGGACCGCGCCGAGCACGGAGGCCGGCATGACCGGCGGCTTGCCGTTGTCGGAGGTCGTCTCGCCGGTGTCCGAGGCGCCCTTGGCGCTCACCGTCACATCGGAGGAGGTGCTGGCGAAGAGCTTGTCGAAGGTGGTGTTCATCGTGTCGGTGAAGACGAGCGTCCCGCAGACGAACGCCACCGACAGCAGGACCGCGACGGCCGAGAGGGCCATGCGCCCCTTGTGCGCGTAGAAGTTGCGCATCGAGGTCTTCAGGACGGTCATGACGTACGCCCCCGCGCGTCGAAGTCCTTCATGCGGTCCAGGACGGTCTCCGCGGTCGGCTTGAACATCTCGTCGACGATCCGGCCGTCCGCGAGGTACAGCACGCGGTCGGCGTACGACGCCGCCACCGGGTCGTGCGTGACCATCACGATGGTCTGGCCCAGGTCGTCCACCGAGCGGCGCAGGAAGCCCAGGACCTCGGCGCCCGCGCGCGAGTCGAGGTTTCCGGTCGGCTCGTCACCGAAGATGATCTCCGGGCGGGCGGCGAGGGCGCGCGCCACGGCGACGCGCTGCTGCTGACCGCCGGAGAGCTGGGTGGGCCGGTGCCTGAGGCGGTCGGCGAGTCCCACGGTCTCCACGACCTGGCTCAGCCACGCCTTGTCCGGCTTGCGGCCCGCGATGTCCATCGGCAGCGTGATGTTCTCCAGCGCGTTGAGCGTGGGAAGCAGGTTGAACGCCTGGAAGATGAACCCGATGCGGTCCCGCCGCAGCTTGGTGAGCTTCTTGTCCTTGAGCCCGGTGATCTCGGTCTCGTCCAGGTAGATCTGCCCGGACGACACCGTGTCGAGACCGGCGAGGCAGTGCATCAGCGTGGACTTGCCGGACCCCGAGGGGCCCATGATCGCGGTGAACTGGCCGCGGGCGATGTCCACGTCGACGTGGTCGAGCGCGACGACACGGGTCTCACCGGACCCGTACGCCTTGACGACCTGCCGCGCCCGCGCGGCTACGGCCGTACGCCCTCCAGTGCCCCCGTGCCTGGGAATGGTCACAGCCGAAGTCACGGTAAGTCTCCTCAGTCGGAAATTCAGAAGCGGATGAGCGGCGCCCCGGACCGTCGAGACGGTGCGCGGTGCCACGTCGAAGAGTCTGTCGGCGGGAAGGGGTCCCTCGCGCTGGTGCTCGGGCCCGTCTTTCCGGGGGGTTAACCCCACCCCCCGGAAGTGGTGCCGGCCGCCCCCCAGCGGCGTAAAGCCAGGTTAAGGACGGGACCCCGCCCTTCTCCTCCTCCGGCAGTACGAACCCTCCCCGAGCCCTGGTACGGAGGTACCCCTAGGGGCCGTCCACCGCGAGGTGGAGAGCCCTTCGGGGTTGTCTCCACCCTTCGGCCCAGTCAGCCTCCACCCTCCCGCGACGCGAGGGTCAAGTGGGAAGCTGACTCCCGGCAGTTGGATGCAAGGGGCACGGGAGACACGGGGGCCACAGGTGGGGGACGTCCAACCGGCGACACGCGAGGCCGCGCGGCCGACAGCACCGCGCGGCCGGAGAGCGGTCGTCGCCGCCCTCATGCTCTCCATGGCGCTGGCCGCCCTCGACTCCACCGTGGTCTCCACGGCCGTCCCGCAGATCGTCGGCGACCTGGGCGGGTTCTCCGTCTTCTCCTGGCTGTTCTCCGGCTACCTGCTCGCCGTGACGGTCACCCTGCCGGTCTACGGCAAGCTGTCCGACACCTTCGGCCGCAAACCGGTGCTGGTGGCCGGGGCGGCCCTCTTCCTGCTCGGCTCGCTGCTGTGCGCCCTGGCCTGGAACATGGGGGCGCTGATCGCGTTCCGCATCGTGCAGGGCCTGGGCGGCGGGGCGTTGCAGGGCACCGTGCAGACGCTCGCCGCCGACCTGTATCCGCTCAAGGAGCGGCCGAAGATCCAGGCGAAGCTGTCCACGGTGTGGGCGGTCTCGGCGGTCGCGGGGCCCGGCCTGGGCGGGGTCCTGGCCGCCTACGCGGACTGGCGCTGGATCTTCCTCATCAACCTGCCCATCGGAGCGGTGGCGTTGTGGCTGATCGTCCGTCACCTGCACGAGCCGCAGCATCAGTCGTCGCCGTCCGCGCCGTCGTCGCCGTCCGCGCAGTCCGCGCGGGAGGCGCGCACACGCGCGCGTGACGGGTCGCGGGTGCGGGCGACGGGTGGCGCTTCGCGTGCACGCGCGCGTGGAGGGTCGTTGCCACGGGCGGCGCGTGACGCGTCGCGTGCACGCGCGCGCGTCGACTGGGCGGGCGCCCTGGCGGTGTTCGCCTGCGGCGGGGTGCTGCTGACCGCGCTGGTGCAGGGCGGGGTGGCGTGGCCGTGGCTGTCGGGGCCGTCGCTCGCCCTGTTCGGCGCGGGGCTGGCGCTGGCCGGGCTCGTCGTCGTCATCGAGCGCCGGGCGGCGGAACCGATCATCCCGGGCTGGGTGTGGCGCCGCCGCACGATCGCGGCGGTCAATCTCGCGCTGGGCGCCCTGGGTCTGCTGATGGTGGCCCCGACGGTGTTCCTGCCGACGTACGCCCAGTCGGTGCTGGGGCTGGGGCCGGTGACCGCCGGGTTCGTCCTCTCCGTCTGGACCCTGAGCTGGCCGCTGTCCGCCGCCCTCAGCCAGCACGTCTACCGGCGCATCGGCTTCCGCGACACGGCGCTGCTGGGCATCGGCGCGGCGACGCTGATCCTGCTCGCGTTCCCGTTCCTGCCGTATCCCGGCGAGGCCTGGCAGCCGGCCCTGCTGATGCTGCTGCTCGGCGCCGCGCTGGGCCTGTTCCAGCTCCCGCTCCTGGTGGGCGTGCAGTCGACGGTGGGCTGGTCGGAGCGCGGCACCACGACCGCGTCCGTGCTGTTCTGCCGTCAGACCGGGCAGACGATCGGCGCGTCGGTGTTCGGCGCGGTCGCCAACGGGGTGCTGGCGGCCCGGCTGGGCGGCGCGGGCGACCTGGACTCCGTCACCCGCGCCCTCGCCGCCGGTACGGCTCCGGAGGCCGTCCGGGACGCCGTCGCGAGCGCCGTGCACGCCGTCTACCTGGGCGCGGCCTGCGCGGCGGCCCTCGCCTTCCTGGTGCTGCTCTGCGTGGCCCCACGCAGGTTCCCGGTGCTGACGGACCGCCCGGCCGACGAGCCGACCGCACGACCGGCCGACGAGGCGACCGCATGACGGCGTGACGGCGTGACGGCATGAGGGCATGAGGGCATGAGGGCATGAGGGCGCGACGGCATGACGAGCCGACCGCATGACGGCGTGATCGACAGCCGGGTGCTTCGGCGGACCGGATGACCGGCGGGCAAGGTGACCGCCGGGCAAGGTGACCGCCGGACCGGTGCCGACAGGCCACGTGACCGGCGGGCCGGGTGGACGACAGACAAGGTCCGGCGGGCCGGCCGATGGCTCCGCCACGCTGCTGTGAAGACGATCGCCACATGGGTCGCAGGACCCCCACAGATGTGGGGTTAACGCGGGTAACACCCCAGGTCAGGCTGCATTTCGCTCAGTAAGCGCATACCGACCACTCAGTTTGGTGAAAACCCTTCGCAGTCGCCTTACTCCCAAGTAACGTGCGTCCCTCGCCCCACCCCCCACTCCCTGCGGTCCGCCGCCACGGACCCGAGCCACGCAAGGAGCACGGGATGTCACACGACCCGTCACACCCCGGCCCGACCTACCCCTGGCAACCACCGCCCCGGCCGCCCGAGCCGCCTCGGCGCCGGCCCGCCGACCACGCCCCGCTGGGGCGCCACAGCGACCTGCGGGTCCTGCGCGGCGCCTACCGCCGCCAGCGGCGGGTGGCCACCCTCACCGCGCTCGGCTACTTCGTCGTCTTCCTGGTCCTGTCGGCGTTCGCGCCGTCCCTGATGACCGGCAAGGTCGCCACCGGCCTCCCCGCGGGCCTGCTGCTCGCGCTGCTGCAACTCCCCGTCACCTGCCTGGCGATCGTCCTGTACGAGCGGACCGCCCGCCGCCATGTGGACCCGCTCGCGGACCGCATCCGCAAACTCTCCGAGATCGACGCGAAGCGGGACGCGCGCGGAAACCGCACCAAGGAGGCCGGACGATGACGGAGTTCAGCGACGACGCGCAGACGATGTCCCTCGTCGCGTTCACCGCGATCGCCACGATCACGCTGCTGCTGTGCGTGATGACCGGCCCCGACCGCGACGACCTCGCCGAGTTCTACACCGGCTACCGCTCCCTCTCGCCGCTGCGCAACGGCCTGGCCATCGCGGGGGACTACATCTCGGCGGCCACCGTCCTGGGCACCGGCGGGGTGATCGCGCTGTGCGGCTACGACGGTGTCGTCCTCGCCCTCAGTACGGCGCTCTCCCTGATGCTGCTGATGTTCCTGCTGGCCGAACCGCTCCGCAACGCGGGTCGGTTCACCATGGGCGACGCGCTGGCCCGCCGTATGCCGGGGCGGGCGGTGCGCATCACGGCGTGCGCGGTGACGCTGACCGCGCTGCTGCCGATGATGCTCGTCCAGCTCGCCGGCACCGGCCAGCTGCTCGCCTTCATCCTGGGCTTCTCCGGCGACTCGGTGAAGACGGGCTGCGTCGTCTGCATGGGCGTGCTGATGATCAGTTACGCGGCGATCGGCGGCATGAAGGGCACCGCCCTCATCCAGATGCTGAAGATCGTGATGCTGCTCGGCTCCGGAACCGTCATCGCCCTGCTCGTCCTGTACCGCTTCGACTGGAACCCGGGCACCCTCTTCGACGCGGCGGCCCGGGGCAGCGGGGTCGGCGACGCCTTCCTGCACTCGGGGCTGGAGTTCGCCGGCGGGCCCTTCCCGCGCGTCGACATGATCACCGCCCAGTTGTCGGTCGTCCTGGGCGGCGCCTGTCTGCCGCACATCACCATGCGCATGTACACCGCCTCCAGCGCCCGACAGGTGCGCCGGTCGATGTCCTGGGCGGTCTCCGGCGTCGCGCTCTTCGTGCTGATCATGACGGTCGTCGGCTTCGGCGCGACGGCGATCGTCGGCCGCGCGGTGATCGCGCAGGCGGACCCGCAGGGCAACACGGCCTACCTGCTGGGCTCCCGGGGCGCCTTCGGCGGCGAGGTGTCCACGGCCGAGACCCTGCTCTTCACGACGGTCACGACGGCGATCTTCCTCACGGTGCTCGCCTCGGTCGCCGGCATGATCCTCGCCTGCGCCAACTCCCTCGCCCACGACGTCTTCGCGGCACGCGACCCGCACATGTCGGCGCGCCGCGAGATGCTGCTGGCCCGGTTGTCCGCGCTGGCCGTCGGCGTCCCGACGATCCTGCTGGCCGCCCAGGTCCAGCACCGCAGCCTCCAGCCGCTGGTCACCCTGTCCTTCTGCCTCGGCGCGTCGGCGCTCGCCCCGGCCCTGGTCTACAGCCTCTTCTGGCGCCGCTACACCCGCACGGGTCTCCTCGCCACCCTCATCGGCGGCACCCTGTCCGTCCTGATCCTCATGCCGGGCACCAACCTGGTCTCGGGCTCGCCGGTCTCCGCCTTCCCCGAGGCGGACTTCAACTGGTTCCCCTTCACGACCACGGGCATCGTCACCGTCCCGCTGGGCTTCGCCTTCGGCTGGCTGGGCACGGTGGTCTCGGGCCGCCGCAAGGCGGAGGAGCAGCGCCGCCAGTACGAGGCCGTGGAGGGCTGGATCCTGGCGGGCGCGGGACGCGGGGAGGCGTGAACGCGCGCGTGCGGACACCCCGCACGCGCGCGTAGCCGCGCCCCCGTCGCCGCCCGCCCGACGCCGGTGAGCAACGGTGACCGCGGTGCACGCCGTCGTCACGGGGCGATGGGTGCCGTCAGGCCGGTGAGCCCGGTGAGCGCGGCCACCACGGTCGGCGTGGCGCGTGCTGCGGTCAGTCCGTCCGGCGCAGTCCCGCGACGAGGAGTTCGACCGGTCGGCGCGGGTCGTAGCGGGGATCGTCCTCCGCGCCGACGCACAGGTTGCCGACGCCGCGCATGATCTCGTAGGCCTGGAAGCCGGGCCGGATCTCACCCGAGGCGACCGCGGCGTCGAGCAGCCGGCCGCACACGGGCACGAGGCGGTCGAGGAAGTACGCGTGGAGCGCCTCGAAGCCCGCGTCGTCGGACTGGAGCACGGCGGCTAGTCCGTGTTTGGTGACCAGGAAGTCGACGAAGAGGTCGATCCACCGGCCCAGCGCGGCGTGCGGGGTCGGGCCCGCCGCCAGCAGGGCAGGACCGGCCTCGGCGCAGGCGTCGACCTGATGCCGGTAGACGGCGATGATGAGGTCCGCCCGCGTCGGGAAGTGGCGGTAGATCGTGGCCGTCCCGACGCCCGCCCTGGCCGCGATGTCGCGCACCGGCGCCTCCACGCCCGCCGTCACGAAGAGCGCGGCGGCCGCGTCGAGCAGGGTCTCCTTGTTGCGCCGGGCGTCCGCCCGCTGGGGCCGGGCCGTGCGCCCCGCGCCCCGGTCGCCGTCACTCACCGCGCCACCTTCCTCTCCCGCCGCCTGCCCATCTCGTGCCCGCTCACTGCCCATCGCCTGCCCGCTCGCTGCCCGACCGACTGCCTGACTCGCCTCCGCCGACACGTCCACCGTGCACCTGGTCGCACCTGAGGACGACCTGGTCGCCGACGGGGGTTGATAAACGGAACAGTGTTCCGTATGTTCAAACGGGACACGGTTCCGTTTGCCCATCATGCCAGAGCGGCGGGCCCGTGACCAAGCCGCGCACGCCGTCACGCACGCCGTCACGCACGCGTGCGACACGACGCGTCATCCTCGAGGAGGAGACAACAGTCATGCAGTACCGCACCTTGGGCCGGACCGGCGTACAGGTCAGCTCCCTCGCGCTCGGCGCGATGAACTTCGGCCGGATCGGACGCACCACCCAGGACGAGGCCACCGCCCTCGTCGACGCCGCCCTCGAGGCCGGCATCAACCTCATCGACACCGCGGACATGTACAGCGACGGCGAGTCGGAGGAGATGGTCGGCAAGGCCATCGCCGGCCGGCGCGACGACATCGTGCTGGCCACGAAGGCCGGCATGCCCATGGGCGACGAGCGCAACCGGCGGGGCAGCTCGCGCCGCTGGCTCGTCACCGAGCTGGACAACAGCCTGCGCCGTCTCGGCGTCGACCACGTGGACCTCTACCAGATCCACCGGTGGGACCCGAGCACCAGCGACGAGGAGACGCTCTCGGCGCTGACCGACCTCCAGCGCGCCGGAAAGATCCGCCACTTCGGCTCCTCGACCTTCCCGGCCTACCGCATCGTGCAGGCCCAGTGGGCCGCCCGCGAGCACCACCTGAGCCGCTACGTCACCGAGCAGCCCAGCTACTCGATCCTCCAGCGCGGCGTCGAGACCCACGTACTGCCCGTGACCGACGAGTACGGCCTCGGCGTCCTGGTGTGGAGCCCGCTGGCCTCGGGATGGCTCACGGGCGCGATCCGCGAGGGCCGCCCCGTCACCACCAGCCGCTCGGCGTTCATGCCGCAGCGCTTCGACACCGCCCTCCCCGCCAACCGGGCCCGGCTCGACGCCGTCGAGCGGCTGGCCGCGATCGCCGACGAGGCCGGCCTGACCCTGATCCAGCTCGCGCTCGGCTTCGTGACCGCGCATCCCGGCGTGACGAGCGCGCTCATCGGCCCCCGCACCACGGACCATCTGCGCGCACAGCTCGCCGCCGCGGACACCGTGCTCTCCGCCGACGTGCTCGACGCGATCGACGCCGTCGTCGCCCCGGGCACCGACCTCGCCGCCCACGAGAAGTTCGACACTCCGCCCGCGCTGCTCGACCCGTCCCTGCGGCGCCGCTGACCGGACGGGGACGACCCCTCCTCACCGAAGGACGCGACCACTCCATGGCACCCACTCCCCCGCCCCGCTTCGGGATCATGACCGCCCCCATGCAGGTCGACTACCAGGACGTCCTGCGGGTCTGGCGCGAGGCGGACGCGATCCCGGAGATCGAGCACGCCTGGCTCTTCGACCACCTCATGCCGATCGGCGGCGACCCGGACGGGCCGGCCTTCGAAGGCTGGACCCTGCTCTCGGCGCTCGCCGCCCTCACCCGGCGGATGCGGCTCGGCGTCATGGTGACCAGCAATCGCTTCCGGCCGCCCGCGGTGCTGGCCAAGATCGCCACGACCGTCGACATCGTCTCCGGCGGGCGGCTCGACTTCGGCATCGGCGTCGGCTCGCGGCCCGACCACCCCCTCGCCCGGCGCGAGTACGCGGCGCACGGCCTGCCGTTCCACGACACCACGCACGCCGTGGAGAGCCTCGCCGAAGCCTGCACGCTGATCCGGCGGTTGTGGACCGAGGAGAAGCCGTTCGACTTCGAGGGCGCCCACCACCGGCTCACCGGCGCGTTCGGCAGCCCCCGGCCCGTCCAGCGCCCCCACCCGCCGATCCTCGTCGGCGGCCGCTCGGCCGCGACCCTGCGGGTGGCCGCCGAGCACGCCGACCTGTGGAACATCCCGGGCGGCGACCTCGACGACGTCGTCCGCCGCAGCGCCCTTCTGGACCGCTACTGCACCGAGATCGGCCGCGACCCCGCCTCGGTCACCCGCTCGATCCACCTGCCCGTCTCCTACGACCGGCCCGCCGCCACCCGGGCCGCGATCGGCGACGCGATCGGCGCCGGCTTCGGGCACATCGTGCTCGGACTGCCGGCGCCCTACCCCGCCGACGCCGCACGGTGGGTCGCCGACGAGCTCATCGGCCCGTCGTCGTAGACACAGGACGACCGACACGACCGACACCAACGACGCGACCGACGCCGGCGGCCCGGTCCCGTCAGGCCTAGTCGACCGCCCGGCCGGTGAGCGCGCTCAGGCTGTTGCGCACGTGGTCCATGTGCGCCTGGACGTCGTCCCGGCGTTCGTCGTGCTCCCGCAGCACCCGCTCCGTCTCCCGGTCGATCCGCTCCTCGCGGGCGCGCGCCTCGGTGAGCAGCTCGGCGGCACGCGCGTGTGCCTCCTCCTGACGGAGGCGGGCCGACTCCTCGGCCTCGGTGAACGCCTGCTCGGCCTCGGACAGCGCCGCCTCCGCGCGGGCCACGGACCGGGCGTGCCGCGCGTCGAGGGCGGCGATCCGCTCGGCCTCCTCGCGCTCCGCCGCCGCCCACCGCTCGGCGAGCTCCTTCCCCTGCTCGGCGAGCATCGCGGCGGTGCGCTGCCGGACCTCGCGCAGGGCGGCCAGCGCCTCGCCCCGGTACTCCTTGACCTGGCGCCGGGTCCCGATGCGGAGTTCGTCGGCCTCGGCGCGGGCCGCGAGCAGCCGCAGGCGGGCGCGTTCCTCGGCCTCCGCGCGCAGCGCGTCCGCCTCCTCCTGGGCCGCGCGGCGCACATCGAGAGCACACGTCTCGACGTGCGCGACGTGCTCCCGCGCTTCGGTGCGGGCGTCGTCACGGACCGCCGCCGCCTCTTCCAGCCCGAGCTGGAGGATGCGGCGTGCGCGTTCCCCGAGGGAGTCGTACGTCTGCGGGGCGAGCCGTGTCACCACCTCGCGCAGCTGCTCGGCCTCCTCCTCCATCTCCCTGGCGAGCACCGTGAGCCGGGCGGCCCGTTCCCACGCGGCGTCCCGGTCGGCGCAGAGGGCGGCGGTGTACGCCTCGACCTGTTCCGGGCGGTAGCCGCGGCCGCGGACGGTCACGAACCCCGGCGGTGACATCGATGCGCTGCTCATCCTGAAACCCCTCGCCACCCGACGGACACGACATGATGATTTCGCGCATATCTTGATGGATCGGGCGCAAGTGTTCATAACGCGACACTCCGCGCACAGGTCACGGCACACCCCGACACAAAGGGGTCGGGCCCGATCATCCGACCGGGCCCGACCCCTTTCCGTCCTGCTCGTCCTCGTACTCGCCCTCGCCCTACTCGCCCGTCTCGCCCGTGGACCTGTACGCGTACGCGTAGGCCTCCACGGCTCCGCGCCTCGCTACGGGGCGCGGTGACGGTGCGTCACAGCAGTCCGTCCCACATCTGTTCCAGCAGCACCGACCACCAGCTCTCGGGCGAACCGAGCGCCGCCGGGTCGATCGAGGCCAACTGGGCCTGGAAGTCGACGGTCCAGCGACCCGCCTGCTCCTGGTTCAGACCGAACCGCAGCCGCCACATCCGCCCGAGCAGCGCCAGACAGCGCGCGAACTCCGGCAGCCCGGTGTTCACGAACTGCGGCGGCACGGGCGCGCCTCCGGGACCCGCCTCCACCGGCACGGCGACGATGTTCGCCGTGCCGTACTGCACGCAGATCGCCTTGCCGAAGTCGCTGCCCATGACGAGGTAGGAGCCCGCGTCCGAGGCCGGCTGCACGCCCCGTTCGGCGGCCAGCTCCGCCAGTGTCGGCACCGGCCGGCCCGGCTGGGCCTGGGCCCAGAAGAACGGCCCCATGTCCGCCGGCAGGCCCGCCACAACCAGGGTGTGCGCCACGACCGGCGGCACGCCCTGCCGGGACACCGCGGCCTGCTCGAAGCGGAACACCGCCGGCCCGAAGACCGCCGCCAGTTCCTGCCCGATCGCCTCCGGCGGGATCGGCGGCGCGGCCTGCACCGCCGGCAACGGCGCGCGGACGGGCGCCGGACGTGCCGGTCCGTCCGCCACCTGGTGCAACTCGCCCTGGTGCGCCAGCAGCTGCTGCATGCCCTGCTGGCGGCTCGCGTGGTCCGTCCCGTACGGCGCGATGCTCGTGATCCGCGCCTGCGGCCACTGCTCGCGCATCATCCGCGCGCAGTAGGCGCCCGGCAGCTCGCACGACTCCAGCTCCGTGTGCAGCTCCAGCACCTGGTCCGGCGGCACGTTCATGGCCCGCAGCTCGTGGAAGATCTGCCACTCCGGGTGCGGGGTCCCCGGCGCCGAACGCCGGATCAGCTGCTGCTCCGAGCCGTCCTGCGCGCGGAAGCGGAGCACGGCCTGATAGCCCGGGCCGACCGTCGGCAGCCCCTGCTGCTGCGGATACCCGTACGCGGGCGGCTGCCCCGGCACAGGACCGCCCGGCGGCATCGGCGGCTGCGGCGCGCCGGGCGCGGGAGCCATGCCCGGAGCACCCGGGAAACCGGGAGCCGCGGGTGCGCCGGGAGCGCCCGGGAAGCCGGGGCCACCGGGAGCCTGCGGCGGCGGAGGCGCGCCGGGACCGCCCGCCTGGGGCCCGGCCAGCATGGTCTGCGCATGGTGGGCGGCACCGGGCGCGCCGGGGGCGCCCGGGAAGCCGGGGACACCCGGCGCCTGCGGTGCGCCGGGCGGCGTGCCCGGAGCGCCGGGAGCGCCCGGCGCGTGGGGCACCCCCGGGGCGCCGGGCGGCTGCGGGGCGCCCGGTCCCATCCGGCCGGGGTCGGCAAGCATCGTCGCGGCATGGTGCACGCCACCGGGAGGCGTGCCCCCGGGCGGATTCGGTCCCGCGGGCGCACCGGGCGCACCAGGCGCACCGGGAGGCTGAGGCGCACCTCCCGCGCCCCGGCCCGCGCCGCCGCCCGTACCCGGGCTGCCGGGGCTCCCCGGACCGGCCGGACCCGCGGACCCGTCCGGGCCCAGGGCCGACACGAGCTGGGTGGGCACGTACCCGCCCGCCGGGGCGCCGGGCGCGCCCGGGCCGGAAGGCGGCGGAGGCGTGTTCCCCGGTCGCGCGCCCGGCGTTCCCGGGGCGCTCGGCGGAGGCGGTGGCTGCGCCCCGGTTCCGCGCTGACGCCGTGGGGGCGGCGCCGCCTTGCTGGTCGCGGCGTCCGCGATGTCGCCGGCGTTCGGCGCGAGCGGCCGCGCGGGCGTGCCCGGTCCGGCCGGAGGCGGCGTACCCGGCCCACCCTCAGAAGACGAGGACGAGGACGAGGACGAGGACGACGAGGACGACGACGGGGACGAACCCGGTGAGGACGGAGCCCCCGGGCCACCCGGGCCGCCCGGCGCGCTCGCGCCGGGCCCCTGCGGGTAGCCGTACGAGGAACCGGCCGGACCGGCCGGCGGAGTCGGCGGAGTCGGAGAGGCCGGTGCGTTCCCGGCCGGCCCCGCGCCGCCCGTCCCCGGCTCCGGAGCGTCGAGCGCGGGCGCGACCGCCGTCCGCGGAAGCCGGCTGCCGCCCGCCATCAGCGCCGTCTTGGCGTCCGGCGCGGACACCGGCGGCACCGCCTCGTCGTCGGAGCCGCTCAGCGGCGGCGCGAACACGGTGGCGGGCAGCGGAACGGAGCGGTCGTCACCGGCGTCGGCGTTGGTGTCGGTGCCCGCCCACGGCGTCGCCCCGACGGGAGCGGCGGGCGCCGACGGTCCCCCGGCGGGGGCACCCGCGGGCACTCCCGCCTGCGTCTCGGGCAGCCGGGTTCCCGGCACCCCGCCCTGGGTCCGGGGAAGCGAGGGGTCACCGCTCACGGGGGTCCCGCCCGGAACGGCGTCGGCCGGGCCGCCCGCACCGGAATCCGCACCCGCGGGCGAGACGGACCCCGGCGCCGAAGGCGCCTCGCCGTTGCCGGAAGCGGCACCGTGCGCGGAACCGGAACCGGAACCGGTATCGGAACCTGCACCGGCCTCCCGCCGGTCGGCGATCCCCAGCTTGTCGGCCGCCTCCTGGAGCCATTCCGGCGGCGACAGCAAGAACGACGTCTGATTCAGGTCCACCCGGGCCGGGGGCGCGGGCACCGCGTCGGCGGGGGCGTCCGTGCGGCCGTACTCCTCCTCGTACCGGCGGATCACCTCACCCACCGGCACCGCGGGCCACAGGGTGGCCTCCCCGCTGTCCCGGGCGATCACCAGCCGCTGCGCGCCGCCGTCCGAACGGGGGCCCTCGGCGCGGTCCTCGGCCCACACCACGAAGCCGAGCTCGAACTCCCGCACCCGCACCTCGCGGTGCTGATACGCCGGCACGTCACCGTTGATCCACTCCTCGGCGCGCTCCTGCGCCTGCGCGAACGTCACCATCGTCCAGCTCACTCCCCCACCGAAGACGCGGCTGTCGGCACCGCACGCGCGAACCCGCCGTCCACCATCAGATTGGCCACCGTCTCCAACTCCGGCGGATTACCGGCCAGCCTCGACAGGAAGACGTCGAAGTCCTCACCGCACGGCAGCAGCAGCCGCTCCATGCGCTCCGCGGGCGACCACGCCGGATCCACGTCCCGGACGTCGTCGTACGCGCAGAACCACACCGAACCGGCCCGCTCGCCGCGCACCTTCACGGCCAGCAGCCCGCCCTGCACGAACCCGACGCCCAGGTAGTCCTTCGTCAGATGGTCGCGCAGGCACTTGTTCACGTACACGAGGTCGTTGACCGCGGCCTCGTCGCGCACCGTGAAGAAGGGCTGGTCCACCAGGAGACCCAGCTCCGCGTCCAGGGCCGTGCCCACCGGCGCGCAGCCGCCCGCCGCCTTCACGAACGACCGGTACGCGCCCGGCAGCCGGTACCCCAGGTCCTCCTCGACGCCCTGGACCTGCTGTTCCGTCACCGCCACGCCCGACTTCGGCAGCCCGAAGTGCACCGGACGGGTCTCCTGGAGCGGCCGCGTCCCGCGCTTCGCCTGGTCCACCACCGCCGAGGAGACCCCACCGTGATGCCGCAGCAGCGCCTTCACCTCGACCGGGACCAGTTCCAGCCGCCGCGAACCCACGACGTGGTGCCACGTCCAGCCGTGCGGCGTCGCCACGCTCGGCACCGTGTCCCACAGCTCGTGTCCCGAAGCCGCCAGCACCGCGTTCGCCGACACGTAGTCCGTCAGCCGCAGCTCGTCCACGCCGAAGCCCTCCGGCGGTTCCGCGATCTCCGCGGCCGCCCGCGCGTACGGCGAGAAGTCGGGGTAGCCCCGCTCGTCCATCCGCACGCCCCTCGGGTGGCGTGCCGCCCGGACCGGATCCGGGAAATGCACGACCTGCCCGGCATAGGCCGCGTTCGGCGGCGCGGCTTGCTGCCCGAGCCGACCTGTCGTCATGGCGGTTGCCCCCTGCGGCACTCTGTACGGCCCGCAGCGGCCGGTTCCGCTTCCGGACCCACCCACCACGCCCCGTATCGACTGTCTCCAACAATCTCCAACGCGCGTCAACCGCGCGCCGACGGTGCCGACAGCCTATGCGGTACGACGACGGCGGTCACCGGCCCTCCGCTTCCGTGACCAGCCGTCACCCTGCCGTGACAGCCCGCCCGGACACGGGCGTGTCGAACCGCCCCAGCTTCCGCACCCGCCACGCCATTTGGCACTCTGTGACGTCCGGGGGGATGCACGGGAGGGGTAGACGATCATGAACGCGACGCAGACAGGGTCACACACCGGCAGGTCGGACGACCTGTTCGGCAACGACACGGCCGCCCACGACACCGGCCGGACCGGCGACCCGCACACCAACCTGCACACCGGCCCGCACGCCGGTCAGCACACCGGTCAGCACACCGGTCCGTCAGGCGATCCCCGCATCGGCTGGTCCGCGACCGAGGCCCCGCACACGCCCGTCCTCCGCCACCGCCGGGACGGCATACTCCCCACCGTCGCCGCCGCCCTCTCCGTCCGCGGCGCCACCCTCACCAGCACCGCGGCCCGCGCCGACCAGCCCCCGCAGCTGCACCCCCTCGTCCAGGACTTCCTGGACACCCTCACCAGCACCCAGCGCGACCGTTTCACCGGGCGCTGCGCCGAGGCGCTCCTCATCTCGCGCCACCTCACCGCTGCCGACGCCGCGCGCAGCAGACGCGCCGCCCGGCGCCCCATGACCAACGGCGAAGCGCGCAAAACCCTCAAACAGGCTAAACTCACCACCCGTCGCATCCGCGAGGACGGCGACCCGCTGCACGGCAGTTTCGCCGCCCCCTGCCGCGCCTGCACCGCGCTCAGCGCCCACTTCGGCGTCCGCATCGTCGACCCCTCGACCGCGGGCGCCTGAACCGCACCCCCACCGCCCGCACCCCCACCGCCCGCACCTCGACCACCCGCACCCCCACCGCCTTCACCGCCACCGCCCGCACCTCGACCACCCGCACCTCGACCACCCGCACCTCGACCACCCGCACCCCCACCGCCTTCACCGCCACCGCTCGCACCTCGACCGCTCGCACCGCCACCCCCGCCCAGGACGACACGACGGCCCCACCGGGCCACGCACCACCAGCTCGACGAACGAAGGGCCGATGCACCCCGACCGCACGTCCACCACACGCTTCCCCGTCCCCGTCGACGCCGCGCTGCGCGCCGCCGGCTGGCAACCCGGACGCTGGGACATCAAGCAGGCCGAGATCTGGGCCGACACCCTCCGGGACCACACCTCGCCCGCCGGCCACCGGCACGCGGTCTTCCCCGCCGCCGTCGAGGCCTGGGCCGAATTCGGCGGCCTGACCATCGCGCCCACCGGCCCCGGCCGCCAGGTCGCGCCGTCCACCGTCCACCTCGACCCCCTGCACGGCCTCCATCTCGCCCGCACCCTCGCCGACCTGGGCCGCGCCCTCGACACGGACGTCGCCCCCCTCGGCACCGAGACCGACACCCAGGGCATCCTCGCCATCGACGCCGAAGGCCGCGTCTACGCCCTCGACCACACCGGCGACTGGTACCTCGGCCCCGACATCGACCAGGCCCTCGGCGCCCTCACCTCCGGCATCGAGCCCGTGCGCCTCACCGCCGGCTGACCGGCCGGCCCGCGGCCCCCGAGGGCTGAGGGGGCTGCGGGGGCTACGACGGCTGCGGGGGCTACGGCGGCTGCGGGGGCTACGCCGCCGCCGGAATCACCGCCGACACCCGGAAGCCCCCCGCATCCGTCGGTCCCGACACGAACACCCCGCCCAGCGCCAGCACCCGCTCCTTCATCCCCACCAGTCCGTTGCCGCCCGAGGGGAACCCCGCCGACAGGGCCGACACCTCCGGCGGCGGCCCGTTCTCCACCTGCATCGCGATCTCCCCGTCCCGATGCGCCAGGCGCACATGCGTCTTGGCGCCCGCCGCGTGCTTGTGGACGTTCGTCAGCGCCTCCTGCACCACCCGGTACGCCGTCTGCTCCACCTCCGCCGCGTACGCCCGCACCTCGCCCTCCACCAGCAGCTCCACGACCATCCCGGCGGCCGCCGACTGCCCCACCAGCTCGTCGAGCTCGGACAGACACGGCCCCTCGCCCTCCTCCACCACCACCGCGGCGGCCACCCCCACCGCCACCACGGGCACCGAGGCCGCCCGATCCGCCGGACCGCCGCTGCGCAGCACTCCGAGCATCTCCCGCAGCTCGGTCAACGCCTGCCGCCCCATGTCACCCACCAGGGCCGCGTTGCGCACCGCCTTCTCGGGGTCCTTGCGGGCCACGGCCTGCAGGGCCGCGGCGTGGACGACCATCAGACTCACGCGGTGCGCGACCACGTCGTGCATCTCGCGCGCGATCCGGGTCCGCTCCTCGCCGCGCGCCCACTCCGCCCGCTCCTCCGCCCGCTCCGCGAGCAGCTGCAACTCCCGTTCCAGGCTGTCCGCGCGCTCCCGCAGGCTCTCCATGAGACGCCGCCGGGCGCCGACGTACAGGCCGAGCAGCAGCGGCGGCGCGGTGAGCCCCAGCGAGGTCGTGATGGCGGCGAACGGGATGAACCAGTCGCCGATGGTCAGCCGGCCCTGGTCCATGCTCTGCCGCACCCGCACGAACGTCACGATCAACGTCCCCACCAGCTGCATCCCGGCGAGCGAGGCGATGATCCGGCGGGGCAGCTCGGAGGCGGCGAGCGTGTACAGCCCCACGATGCCCATCAGGTAGCCCATCTGGGCCGGGGTGATGGCGATCGACACCAGCACCACCGCGATGGGCCACTTCCGCCGCACCACCAGGACCGACCCGGCGAGCAGTCCGAACACCACCCCCGCCGCCGCCGGGATCCCGGCGTCCCGGGCGAACGGGATCCCCTCCACCGCGCACTCCACGGCGGACACGAGCCCCAGGCTCCAGTCGAACGCCGCGCTCCGCCATCTGGTCCACCACCACGGCCCTCCCCGGGCCGCCGTGTCCTCTTCCCCCGTCGTGGTCATGCCTCCAGCCTACGGGCGCGACCCCCGGCTTTTCCGGCGACTTTCCCCGACCGCCCCACACCACACTCCGTAACCGAACAGCATCGAAACCCACCGGTATCCCTCGAACTGCCGAACCACGCCCGTTCGAACCCGGAACCGGGCGTTCCGACGCGGGCCCGGCCGTGCCGGATCGCCTCTCGGCGCCCCGCCGAGGGCCGCCCGGCCCGTCCTCGGGTGATCATGGGCCGGAGCGCCGACCCGCACCGGCCTACACCGTCGCGTCGAGGGCTGATGGTGCGGCATAGTAGGAGGCGCCACACGACAGCCGGACCATATGTCCGGTTACGTCACCCTTGTTCCCCTGTGGTGTAATTGGCAGCACTGTGGCTTTTGGTGCCATATGTCCGGGTTCGAGTCCTGGCGGGGGAGCCATAGCAGTTCCGGGCCCTGACAGCACTGTCAGGGCCCACTCTCATGTCCTCAAAGAAACGCCCCGGTATCCTTCGGATGTCCCACCCCACTCCACAGCCGAAGGGCAACTTCCGTGAGCGCCATTCGCCCGGCAGCCGTCGTCGTTCTCGCAGCGGGTGAGGGCACCCGTATGAAGTCCGCCATACCGAAGGTCCTGCACGAGATCAGCGGCCGCTCCCTCGTGGGCCATGTGCTGGCCGCGGCCCGTGAGTTGGACCCCGAGAACCTGGTCGTCGTCGTCGGACACGCACGGGAGAAGGTCACGGCGCATCTCGCCGAGGTCGACGCCGGTGTACGCACCGCCGTGCAGGAGGAGCAGAACGGCACCGGGCACGCCGTCCGGATGGGCCTCGAGCAGCTCGGCGGAGACGTCGACGGCACGGTGGTCGTCGTCTGCGGCGACACCCCGCTGCTCACCGGAGCGACCCTCGCCGAACTGGCCGCCACCCACCACGCGGACGGCAACGCCGTCACCGTCCTCACCGCCGAGGTGCCGGACGCGACCGGCTACGGGCGGATCGTCCGGGACGGCGCCTCGGGCACCGTCACCGCGATCGTCGAGCACAAGGACGCCAACGACGCCGTGCGCGCGATCCGCGAGATCAACTCCGGGGTCTTCGCCTTCGACGGGCCGCTGCTCGCCGACGCGCTGAAGAAGGTCCGCACGGACAACAGCCAGGGCGAGGAGTACCTGACCGACGTCCTCGGGATCCTCCGGGAGGCCGGGCACCGCGTCGGCGCGTCCGTCGCGGCCGACCACCGGGAGATCGCCGGCATCAACAACCGGGTCCAGCTCAGCGAGGCCCGCCGCATCCTCAACGACCGGCTGCTGACCGCCGCGATGCTGTCCGGCGTGACGGTCGTCGACCCGGCGACCACCTGGATCGACGTCACCGTCACCTTCGAGCAGGACGCGGTCGTCCACCCCGGGACCCAGCTGCACGGCAGCACCCACCTCGGCGAGGGCGCCCAGGTCGGCCCCAACTGCCGGCTGAAGGACACCGAGGTCGGCGCGGGCGCCCGGGTCGACAACACCGTGTCCGACAGCGCCCACATCGGTCCGCACGCGATCGTGGGGCCGTACGCGTACCTCCGCCCCGGCACCCGCCTCGGGGCGAAGGGCAAGATCGGCACGTACGTCGAGACCAAGAACGCCACCATCGGCGAGGGCACGAAGATCCCGCACCTCTCCTACGTCGGTGACGCCACGATCGGCGAGTACTCCAACATCGGCGCGGCGAGCGTGTTCGTGAACTACGACGGACAGGACAAGCACCACACCACCGTCGGGTCGCACGTCCGCACCGGTTCGGACAACATGTTTGTGGCTCCTGTCACGGTCGGGGACGGCGCGTACACCGCCGCCGGGTCCGTGATCACGAAGGACGTGCCGCCCGGTTCGCTGGCCGTGGCCCGTGGTCAGCAGCGGAATATCGAGGGTTGGGTGGCCCGCAAGCGTCCGGGCAGCGCGGCGGCGAAGGCGGCCGAGACGGCCTCCCGCCAGGCGGAAAGCGAAAGCTGACCGGAAACAGGCACGTCGGACACGGCGTACCGTGATAAGTGCACACCCGCACCCCACCAGCTGAGACGGCCCCGTCGCGCCCAGCGGCGAGGTCTCTCGACACCCAGCTGAGACACCTCTGAGGAGACAGTGCTGTGACCGGGATCAAGACGACCGGCGAGAAGAAGATGATGTTCTTCTCCGGCCGCGCCCACCCCGAGCTTGCCGAGGAGGTCGCCCACCAGCTGGGTGTCGGGGTCGTCCCGACGAAGGCCTTCGATTTCGCCAATGGTGAGATCTACGTCCGCTACCAGGAGTCGGCGCGAGGTGCGGACTGCTTCCTGATCCAGAGCCACACCGCTCCGATCAACAAGTGGATCATGGAGCAGCTGATCATGATCGACGCGCTGAAGCGCGCGTCGGCCCGCTCGATCACCGTCATCGTGCCGTTCTACGGCTATGCCCGTCAGGACAAGAAGCACCGCGGCCGTGAGCCGATCTCGGCCCGTCTGATCGCCGACATGATGAAGACGGCGGGCGCGGACCGGATCCTCACCGTGGACCTGCACACGGACCAGATCCAGGGCTTCTTCGACGGCCCGGTGGACCACCTCTTCGCGCTGCCGCTGCTCGCCGACTACGTGGGCAGCAAGGTGGACCGCGAGAAGCTCACCGTCGTGTCCCCGGACGCGGGCCGCGTGCGGGTGGCGGACCGCTGGTGCGACCGGCTGGGCGCGCCGCTGGCGATCGTGCACAAGCGGCGCGACAAGGACGTGGCGAACCAGGTGACCGTCCACGAGGTCGTGGGCGAGGTCAAGGGCCGGGTCTGCGTGCTCGTCGACGACATGATCGATACCGGTGGCACGATCTGCGCCGCCGCGGACGCCCTGTTCGCGCACGGCGCCGAGGACGTCATCGTGACGGCGACGCACGGCGTGCTGTCGGGTCCGGCGGCCGACCGCCTCAAGAACTCGAAGGTCAGCGAGTTCATCTTCACCAACACCCTGCCGACGCCGGGCGAGCTCGAGGTCGACAAGATCACGGTGCTGTCGATCGCGCCGACGATCGCGAACGCGGTGCGCGAGGTCTTCGAGGACGGTTCGGTGACGAGCCTCTTCGACGAGCAGTGACGGTCCTCGTCTAGATCGATTTCCTGTACGGCCTTCCCGCTGCGTAAACTGCCACAGTTGCTCGGCGAGGGAGGCCGTACACGCGTGTGTACGGCGGTCCGTTATCGACGCGCTCTTCGTAGCAGGCCGATGGTTGGCCGGGTGACCACCTTTCCCCAGATCTACGAGGAGTGAACATGGCCGAGGTCAAGCTCGCAGCCGAGACCCGCACCGAGTTCGGCAAGGGCGCCGCCCGCCGTATCCGCCGTGACAGCAAGGTTCCCGCCGTGGTCTACGGCCACGGCGCCGACCCCGTGCACATCACGCTGCCGGGCCACGAGCTCCAGCTCGCGCTGCGCACCCCGAACGTCCTGCTCAGCCTCGAGATCGACGGCAAGACCCAGCTCGCCATCCCGAAGGCCGTCCAGCGTGACGCGATCAAGGGCTTCCTGGACCACGTCGACCTGCTCCTCGTGAAGCGCGGCGAGAAGGTCAACGTCGAGGTCTACGTCCACACCGAGGGCGACCTCGCGCCGGGCGCCTACCTGCTCGAGCACGTCCTCAGCACGCTGACGGTCGAGGCCGAGGCCACCCACATCCCCGAGTCGGTCACCGTCTCGATCGAGGGCCTCGAGGCCGGCGCCGCCATCCTCGCCAAGGACATCCCGCTGCCCAAGGGCACCACGCTGGCGATCGACGAGGACGCGGTCGTCCTCCAGGTCCTGGCCGCCCAGGCGGAGGAGGCCCCGGCGGAGTCCGCCGAGGCCGAGGGCACCGAGGCCTGATTTCCCGGCACCCCATCCCGTCGGCCGCCGCTTCCTCCGGGGAGCGGCGGCCTGCGCGTATCAAGGAGACATGGACGTGACGACCGACGCCAATGCCCCCTGGCTGATCGTGGGTCTCGGCAATCCCGGCCCCGAGTACGCCATGAACCGGCACAACGTCGGTTTCATGGTCGCGGATCTGCTGGCCGAGCGGATCGGGGGGAGGTTCAAGCGGGCGGGCAAGGCGCAGGCCCAGGTCGTCGAGGGCCGGCTGGGTCCGCCGGGTACGGGCAGCCGCCGGGTGGTGCTGGCGAAGCCGATGTCGTTCATGAACGTGTCGGGCGGGCCGGTGAACGCGCTGCGGGACTTCTACAAGGTGCCGGTGGCGAACATCGTCGCGGTGCACGACGAGCTGGACATCGACTACGGCGTGCTGCGGCTGAAGCTCGGCGGCGGGGACAACGGGCACAACGGTCTGAAGTCGATGACGAAGGTGATGGGCCCGGACTACCACCGGGTGCGGTTCGGGATCGGGCGGCCGCCGGGGCGGATGCAGGTGGCGGACTTCGTGCTGAAGGACTTCTCCTCGGCCGAGCGCAAGGAACTGGACTACTTCGTGGACCGCGCGGCGGACGCGGCGGAGGCCCTGGTGCTCGAAGGACTCGAACGGGCGCAAAGCACGTACAACTCCTGACTTGTCACCCCCGGAGGTTGACGGGCCGTTCAGGCATGGCCAATGATCCCGGCCATGCCTGCCACAGCAGCCCCCTCCCACCGCCGCCGGGGTCGCTCCCGCAAGAGTCCGGCCAAGAGCTCGGCCGCGGGCGCGGCCGCGGGCTCCGGCTCGGCCGAGGGACCGGAATCGGCCAAGGGGTCGGCCAGAGGCCCGGCGAAGGGGTCCGCCAAGGGGCCCGCGCAGGGGTCCGCCAAGGGGCCCGCCAAGAGCTCGGCCTCAGGAGTCGCGCTGCGGTTCGGGCGGCTCGCGGCGATGGGCGCGGTCGCCGTGCTGATCCTGATCGCCGGGGTGTGGGGTTCCTGGGGGTCCGCGCAGCACGTGATGCTGACGAAGGGCCGGGAGCAGGGCACGGTCCGACTGACGCGGTGCGGTGAGGACACGTGCGCGGGGCCGTACACGCCCGTGTCCGCCGGTTCGACGGCACGCGCGCGCGTGGAGATCGAGAAGTCGGTCGCGGTGCGCAAAGGCGGGATCTACACCGTGGTGATCAAGCCGGGCAGTGACGAGGTGGTGCGGTCCGGTCCGGCCGGCGTCCTGTACGCGTGGGTGCCGCTGGGCGGGGCACTGCTGCTGGCGTCGGTGGTGGTCGCGGGAGGTCTGGGGCGGGTCCGGGCGGGCTGGGTGCTGGCCGGGACGGGCGTCGCGTTGCTGACGGCGGCGTTCGTGGCGGTGTGACGCGGCCGTGCGCGTCGGTGGTGTGCGTGCGGACGCGGAAGAGGCGCCCCGGTCCGTGCGGACCGGGGCGCCTCTTGTCACGGGATCGGTCGGGCGGGCGGGTCAGCCGGTGTTGCGCAGGCCCGCGGCGACGCCGTTGACGGTGAGGAGCAGGGCGCGGGCGAGGAGCGGGTCGGGCTCGGCCCCCTCGGCGGCGGCGTCACGCTGGCGCTTGAGCAGCGTGACCTGGAGGTAGGAGATCGGGTCCAGGTAGGCGTCGCGGATGCCGAAGGTCTGCTTGAGCACGGGGGTGGCCGCCAGCAGTTCCGCTTCGCCGGTGATCTTCAGTACCTCGGCCACGGTCAGGGCGTGTTCGGCCTTGATCCGGTCGAAGACGTGCTTGAGCTCGTCGGGGACGAGGGTGTCGACGTAGTGCTGGGCGATCCGCAGGTCCGTCTTGGCCAGCGTCATCTCGACGTTGGAGATGAAGTTGCGGAAGAAGTGCCACTGTTCGTGCATCTCGTCGAGCACGGTGTCCAGGCCCGCCTCGCGCAGCGCCTTCAGGCCGGAGCCGACGCCGAACCAGCCGGGCACGATCTGCCGGGACTGGGTCCAGCCGAACACCCACGGGATCGCGCGCAGTCCGTCGAGCGAGACGCCCGAGCCGGGGCGGCGGGAGGGCCGCGAGCCCAGGTGCAGATCGGCGAGCTGGTCCACGGGCGTGGAGGCGAGGAAGTACGTCGGAAGGTCCGGGTCCTCGACCAGCCTGCGGTAGGCGGCGTGGGCGGCGTCCGAGACGACGTCCATGGCCGCGTCCCAGCGGGCGAGGGCCTCGTCGGACTGGCGGGGCGCGGTGTGCAGGGCGGACGCCTGCAGGGTCGCCGCGACCGTCAGTTCCAGGTTCTCCCTGGCCAGGGACGGGATGAGGTACTTGTCGGAGATGACCTCGCCCTGTTCGGTGACCTTGATCTCGCCCTCCAGGGTGCCCCAGGGCTGGGCGAGGATGGCGTCGTGGGAGGGGCCGCCGCCGCGGCCGACGGTGCCGCCGCGGCCGTGGAACAGCCGCAGCCGGACGCCGTAGCGGTGGGCGACGTCCCGCAGCCGGCGCTGGGCGCGGTGGATCTCCCACTGGCTGGTGGTGATGCCGCCGAACTTCGAGGAGTCCGAGTAGCCGAGCATGACCTCCTGGACGTCTCCGCGCAGCGCCACCAGGCGCCGGTAGGAGGGGTCCGAGAGCATGTCCTCGAGGATCGTGTCGGCGGCCTTCAGCTCGTCCGTGGTCTCCAGGAGCGGCACGATGCCGATCTTCGCCCAGCCGGCGTGCAGGTCGACGAGACCGGTCTCGCGGGCCAGCACCGCCGCCGCGAACACGTCGTCGGCGCCCTGGCACATGGAGATGATGTACGACTCGATGACCTCGGGTCCGAAGACCGCGAGGGCGCGCTTGACCGTCTGGAAGACGCCGAGGGTCTTCTCGCCGGCGGCGTCGACGGGGGCCGGGGTCGGGGCGAGCGGCCGGCGGGAGCGCAGTTCCTTGGCCAGGAGCTTCGTGCGGTACTCGCGGGGCATGTCGGCGTAGCGCCAGGACTCCTCGCCGAGGCGGTCGAAGAGCTGGCCGAGCGCGTGGTGGTGGGCGTCTGCGTGCTCGCGGACGTCCATGGTGGCGAGCTGGAGGCCGAAGGCGGCCAGGGTGCGGATGGTGCGGTTCATCCGGCCGTCGGCGAACAGCCCGCCGCGGTGCTCGCGCAGGGACGACTGGATGAGGGTGAGGTCCGCGAGGAGCTCGCTGGTGCCGAGGTAGTCGCGCCCGGGCTCGTGCGGGATGCCCTTGGCGAGGCGCTGCTTGGTGTTCTCGAGCTTCTGCCGGATGCAGGTGGCCTTGAGCCGGTAGGGCTCCTCGGCGTTGAGGCGCTTGTAGCGGGGGCTGATCTCGGGCAGCCGCTCGAGGTCGCCCTGCAGGGACTCCAGGAGTTCCTCGGTGGCGCCGGTGTAGCGGATGGAGTTGGAGAGGAATCCGCGGAGCTCGTCGATCATCTCCAGGGCGTCGTTGATGCCGTGTTCGTGCTGGAGGATGAGGACGTCCCAGGTCACCTGGGGGGTGACGTTGGGGTTGCCGTCGCGGTCGCCGCCGATCCAGGTGCCGAAGGTGAGCGGGCGGGTGTTCTCCGGGACCTTGACGCCGACCCGCTCCAGTTCGGCGGTCAGGTCCTCCAGGACGTCGCCGACGGCGCCGGCGTGGAGTTCGTCGAGGTAGTAGATGGCGTTGCGGGCCTCGTCGGCGGGCTCGGGGCGTACGACCCGGAGCTCGTCGGTCTGCCACACGAGGTCGATGTTCTCGGCCAGGCGGGTGTCGTAGCGGCGGCGGTCGGCCTCGATGACGGGGGTCTCCAGAAGCGCGGCGATGCGCCGGAGCTTGTTGAGTACCGACCGGCGCGCGGCTTCGGTGGGGTGCGCCGTGAAGACGGGGCGCACGTTGAGGTTGCGGACCATCTGCTGGACGTGTTCGGGGTCGGCGTCCTTGAGGCGGTCGGCGGTGCGGGCGAGGAGGCCGCCCTCGGCGGCGCGGCGCTCGCGCAGTTCGCGGCCGCGGTGGACCTGTTCGGTGACGTTGGCGAGGTGGAAGTAGGTGGAGAAGGCGCGGACCAGCTTGGCCGCGGTCTCCAGTTCGATGCCACGCAGCAGTTCGGCGGCGGCCTCGCCGTCCTCGCGGGTCAGGCGGCGGACCTTCTCGACCAGGTCGAGGAGCTCCGGGCCCTCCTGCCGGACGAGGGTCTCGCCGAGCAGATCGCCCAGTCGGCGGATGTCGGCGCGCAGCTCGGTGCTGGTCGTTGCGGTGGCCTGGCCAAGGTCGTCGGCACTGCTCACAGGTGCGGCTCCTTGCAGTGTTGAAGCTCGTCCGGGAGGGAACCCGTACTCCGGCCCCGCGGCAGGCGTCGCATAGGGGCCGGACATCCGGGAAGAAAACAGAGCGGACCGCGCTGTCCGACTGTCTCCAAGGATAGGTGTCCCTGGGGACGCGCAGGTTGGCGGGCTCTTGCCGCCGAGCCGGGCACTGCCATACTTACGATGCCGTAGGTTACGGAACCGTAGGGAGCGTCGCATTGGTTCGTCGTGTGGCCTTCCGCGGGGTGCGGGACAACGGCATCTCCCTCATTCCGAGACCCCCCAGGGGACGCGCATGACCACAGGCAGCTCCAACGTGATCGATGACCCTTTGAAGGCGCCCGACGGCACCCCCACGCCCTCCGCCACGCTCGGTGGCGAGCAGAAGCGTTCGATCGAGCAGATCATGCTGCTGATCTTCATCGTCGTCCCGTTCCTCGCCGTGCTGGCGGCGGTGCCGCTGGCCTGGGGCTGGGGGGTGAGCTGGCTGGACCTCGGCCTGCTGGTCTTCATGTACTTCCTCGGGTGCCACGGCATCACCATCGGTTTCCACCGCTACTTCACGCACGGCTCGTTCAAGGCCAAGCGGCCGCTCCGGATCGCGCTGGCGATCATGGGTTCGATGGCGGTGGAGGGGCCGCTCGTGCGCTGGGTGGCCGACCACCGCAAGCACCACAAGTACTCCGACGCGGACGGCGACCCGCATTCGCCGTGGCGGTTCGGTGAGACGCTGCCGGCCCTCGTCAAGGGCCTGTGGTGGGCGCACATCGCATGGATGTTCGACGAGGAGCAGACCTCGCAGGAGAAGTACGCGCCGGATCTGATCAAGGACCCGGCGATCCGCGCGGTGTCCCGGCAGTTCGTCTACTGGACGATCCTGTCGCTGGCCCTGCCGCCGCTGGTGGGCGGGCTGGTGACGATGTCCTGGTGGGGCGCGTTCACGGCGTTCTTCTGGGGCTCCCTGGTGCGGGTCGCGATGCTGCACCACGTGACGTGGTCGATCAACTCGATCTGCCACGCGGTGGGCAAGCGCCCGTTCAAGTCGCGGGACCGCTCCGGCAACGTGTGGTGGCTGGCGATCCTGTCCTGCGGCGAGTCCTGGCACAACCTGCACCACGCGGACCCGACGTCGGCGCGGCACGGCGTGATGCGCGGCCAGCTGGACTCCTCGGCCCGGTTCATCCGGTGGTTCGAGAGGCTCGGGTGGGCCTACGACGTGCGCTGGCCGTCACGCTCACGTATCGATTCGCGCCGTAACGCGGGTGGGGACGGCTCCCGACGGGGGAAGGCCACCGCCGAGGCGGCATGATTGACGGCGTGGCGACCGATCCCAGCAGCACCCCCAGTAACGAAGCGAAGCCGCGGCGTGCCCGGCGCACCCGCATGACGGGTGCGGAGAGGCGCCAGCAGCTGCTCGAGATCGGTCGCACCCTGTTCGCGGCGAAAGGTTTCGAAGGCACGTCGGTGGAGGAGATCGCGGCGAAGGCCGGGGTCTCGAAACCGGTGGTCTACGAGCACTTCGGCGGCAAGGAGGGGCTCTACGCGGTCGTGGTGGACCGTGAGATGCGCCGGCTGCTGGACATGGTCACGTCGTCGCTGACGGCGGGCCACCCCCGGGAGCTGCTGGAGCAGGCGGCGTTCGCGCTCCTCGACTACATCGAGGAGTACACGGACGGTTTCCGGATCCTGGTCCGGGACTCCCCCATCCCGCAGTCGACCGGGTCGTTCGCGTCGCTGATCTCGGACATCGCCACCCAGGTGGAGGACATCCTGGGCCGCGAGTTCAAGAGCCGCGGCTTCGACCCGAAGCTGGCCCCGCTGTACGCCCAGGCCCTGGTCGGCATGGTCGCCCTGACCGGCCAGTGGTGGCTGGACGTGCGCCGCCCGAAGAAGGCGGAGGTGGCGGCCCACCTGGTGAACCTGTCCTGGCACGGGCTGGACGGGCTGGAGGCGAAGCCGCACCTGATAGGGCGCCGGAAGGCCTGACGGACGCCCTTCGCGCATGGCCGCCGCACACGGGCGCGGCGCACGGGTGACCACCGCGCACATGCACAGCGCACACGTGCACCGCGCATGTCCCCAGGCGGTACGCGCACCCGGGCACGGAGCACCGGCACACGGCCGCGGGGCACATGTGGCCGTGGCACACCTGCGGGCGGGGCCCCGACCTTCGTGGTCGGGGCCCCGCCCGCAGGGGCGACCCGGCGCGCTCGGCGCGTCGGCGCCGCACGACGCCCTCGGTCGTCCTAGTGCTTGAAGACGCCCTCGGTCGTCCTCAGTGCTTGAAGACGTCCTTGGTCTTCTCCTTGGCCTGCCGGGCGTCGCCCTTCGCCTGGTCGGCGCGGCCTTCGGCTTCCATCCGCTCGTTGCCCACGGTGCGGCCGACTGTCTCCTTGGCCTTGCCCTTGGCCTGCTCCATCTTGGCCTTGGCCTTCTGCTCGCCTGCCACTGTTCATCACTCCCAGTCAGGTCGGCGGGTGGTCTCAGTACGGCGAGTGACCCGTCCGGCGCGTCTCAAACCCCGTCGACGGGCTCCAGGAACTCCAGCCGGTTTCCGACGGGGTCACGGGCGTAGAAGCGGCGGTGTCCCGGCAGACCGGCGTCCCAGGTCACCGGGGTGCCGCGGGAGGCCAGCCGGGCGGCGTACGCCTCGATGCCGGTGACCCGCAGCCCGGGGTGGGCCTTCGCGGACGGCCGGAAGCCCGGCTCGATCCCGAGGTGCAGGTGCACGGCCCCCGCCCGGAACCAGCAGCCTCCCTTCACCGCGAGCACCGGCGGCTTGGGCACCTCGGTCATCCCGAGGACGCCGGTGTAGAAGCGGCGCAGCAGGTCCTCGGCACCGGGCGGGGCGGCGAGCTGCACGTGGTCGACGGCCGCCAGCACGTCAGGCCCCCTTCACGGCCACCGCGAACAGGCGGCGGAACGGCAGGACGGTGCCGTACTCCGCCCTCGGGTAGGCCTCGCGGAGCAGGTCGCGGTACTCGGTGACGAAGGCTTCGCGGGCCTCCGGGTCGTCGGCGAGCGCGTCGAGGGCGGGGCGCAGACCGGTGCCCTTCACCCAGTCGAGCACGGGGTCGTCGCCCTGGAGCACGTGGAGGTAGGTCGTCGTCCAGACGTCGGTGGCGCAGCCGAGGCGGGCCAGCCGGTCGAGGTAGACGCCGGGGGCGTGGACGGAGTCCTCGTGCCGCAGGACGTGGCCGAGGCGGCCCTTCCAGCGAACGCCGTTGCCGAGCTCGCGCATGAGGGCGTGCAGGGGCGCGTCGATGTTGTGGGGGACCTGGAAGGCGAAGGCGCCGCCGGGGGCGAGGCCGTCCAGCCAGCCGGCGAAGGCGTCGAGGTGGCCGGGCACCCACTGGAGGGCGGCGTTCGAGACGAGCAGGTCGTACGTCTCCTCCGGCGTCCAGGTGGCGAGGTCGGCGTGGGCGAAGTCGAGGCGCGCGCCCGCGTGCGCCGCCGCGTCGGCGAGCATCTGCGGCGAGTTGTCGTAGCCGGTGACGCGGGCGGTGGGCCAGCGCTCGGCGAGGACGGCGGTGAGGTGGCCGGGGCCGCAGCCGAGGTCGGCGACGCGGGGCGGTTCGCCGGGCAGGTCGGGGACGCGGGCGAGGAGGTCCCCGAAGGGGCGGGCGCGGTGACCGGCGTGACGCAGGTACTGGGCGGGGTCCCAGGTGGGGTTGGTCGTCATGACCGGTACTTTCCCCCGGTATTTATCTTGATGTCAAGAGACTCGACATCAAGAGACTTCACGTCGACACAACCACTACACTGATCGTCATGGAGGACGAGGTCGATCGGCTGGTCGCAGCGTGGCGCCGGGAGCGCCCGGACCTCGACGTGGAGCCGCTGGAAGTACTCAGCCGGGTGAGCAGGCTGGCCCGGCACCTGGATCGCGCACGCCGTCTGGCGTTCTCCGAGCACCAGCTGGAGCCCTGGGAGTTCGACGTCCTGACGGCGCTGCGGCGCGCGGGGGCGCCCTACCAGCTCTCGCCGGGCCAGCTGCTGACGCAGACGCTGGTGACCTCGGGCACGATGACGAACCGTATCGACCGGCTCGCGAAGAAGGGCCTGGTGGAGCGGCTGCCGGACCCGAGCGACCGCCGGGGTGTGCTCGTCCGCCTCACGGACGACGGCAAGGACCGCGCCGACCAGGCGCTCGCCGGGCTGCTCGACCAGGAACGGGCGATCCTGGCCGAGCTCTCCCACGCCCAGCGCGGTGAACTGGCGGGCCTGCTACGCCAGCTGACCGCCCCGTTCGACAACATCCCCGGCTGAGGGGCCCACCAGGTCGACGGGTCCCACGCCCGCCCGGCGCGCGAGGGCGACCGCGGCGAGGGTGGAGTGCACGCCCAGCTTGCCGAGGACGTTCTGCATATGGGTGCGGACGGTGTGCGGGGAGAGGAACAGGCGGTCGGCGACCGCCTTGCGGCCCAGTCCCGCGACCATGCAGCGCAGCACCTCCCGCTCCCTCGGGGTGAGCGACTCGACGAGCCGCTCGCTCTCGGTGCGGTGCTTGCGGGCGGCCGTCAGCTCCCGCAGCACGCCGGTGAGCAGGGCCGGCGGCAGATGGGTCTCCTCGCGCAGCACTCCGCGGATGACGGTCAGCAGCCGGGACAGCGAGCAGTCCTTCGCCACCCAGCCGGAGGCCCCGGCCTGGAGGGCGAGGGCCGCGCGGCGGGGATCGTCCTTCTCCGCGAGGACGACGATCCGGACATGGGGCTGCGCGGCGCGGACCCCCACGACCAGCGATATCCCGTCGACGAGCCCGTCCTCCCCCACCTCCTGCACGGGCACGGCGGGGCGTATGCCCGGCAGCGCGGCGCCGAGGTCGGCGTCGACGAGCAGCACGTCGTACCGGCGCCCCTCGGCGGCCGCGCGCTCCAGGCTGCGCAGCGCCGCCGGGCCGCTGCCGGCCGCGGACACGTCGACGTCGGGCTCGGCGGCCAGCGCCGCGGCGAGCGACTCGGCGAAGATACGGTGGTCGTCGACGACCAGTACACGAATGCGAACCACGAAACCCCCTCCCCCAAGCTCCTTGACAGAGCAGGGGATACCCCAAGGTCCGGAGACGGAGAACGACGACCGCGCGGATACGACGCCCGGTGGGGACACCGCTGCCGCAACGGCCGCCGCCGTGCAGAGACTGCTACCCCTACCGCGGGCGCCGTATCCGACTGTCTCGCCCCCTGATCAGCACCGGCCCCCACCGGCACTGTTCACAGGGTAGGGCCGCGGGCGTGGAGCGGAAGGCAAATTGCAGGATTGGTTCGGCCACCGCGCTTATGGTGTGCCGCATGTTTCGTCTTGAGACAGAAGTCGACAGGACTCGCCGCGATCTTCTCCGTTCGCGGCTTCTCGCCACCAACACCGAGGCCTCGCCGGTGCTGCGCGCGCTGCGCGGCACACCAGCGGAACGCGAGGCGGCGCTGCACGTGTGGGCGTCGGACCCGGAGGGCGGTCTGGCCGGCGGTCTGGTGGGCCACACCTGGACGACCTGGCTGCACGTCACCTACCTCTGGGTCGACGCCCGGCACCGGGGCACGGGTCTGGGCAGCGCCCTCCTCGGCGAAGCGGAGCGGGTCGCCCGCGAGCAGCGCGGCTGCGACCGCGTACGCCTGGAGACCTGGGACTTCCAGGCCCCGGAGTTCTACCGGCGCCGGGGCTACGAGGTGGTCTGCGTGATCGAGGACTATCCCCCGGGCCTGACGGAGTACACCCTGACGAAGCGGCTGGCGTAGCCCCTCCGGGGCGGGAACGGCGAGGGGCGGCGGGGGCGAGATCCCCTCGCCCACCCCACCGCCCCACGGCGAGGAACCGCTCAGCCCAGCCGGCGCGCCCCCGCCGCGGGGACCGCCTCGAACACCCTGGGCGCCTTGTGTCCCGCGGCCGCGAACGCCTCACCGACAGCCTTGGTGAGCGTCTCCACGTCGGTGGCCTCGGCCAGCACGATCGCCGAACCGCCGAAGCCCCCGCCGGTCATCCGCGCGCCGAGCGCCCCGTGGGCGAGCGCGGTGTCGACGACGAGGTCCAGCTCGGGGCAGGAGACCCGGAAGTCGTCCCGCAGCGAGGCGTGACCCGCCGTCAGGACCGGTCCGACGGTGCGGGTGTCGCCGCCCGACTCCAGGAGGGCGACGACCTGCTCCACCCGCTGGTCCTCCGTCACCACGTGCCGGACGAGACGGCGGACCTCTTCCTCGTCTCCGAGCCGGGCGAGGGCCTCGTCCAGGTCGGCGTACGCGATGTCGCGCAGCGCGTCGACGCCGAGGAGGGCGGCGCCCTTCTCGCAGCCGGCCCGTCGCTTGCCGTACTCGCCACCGCTGTGGGCGTGGGTGACCTGTGTGTCGACGACCAGCAGGCGCAGGCCCTCGGCGGCCAGGTCGAGGGGGATCTGCTTCTGCGAGAGGTCGCGGGTGTCGAGGAACAGCGCGTGGCCGGCCTCGCAGCACGCGGACGCCGTCTGGTCCATGATGCCGGTGGGCGCGCCGACGTAGACGTTCTCGGCGCGCTGGCACAGGCGGGCGAGCTGCCAGCCCTGGAGGCCGAGGTCGTAGAGGTCGTTCAGCGCCAGGGCCACGACGACCTCCAGCGCCGCCGACGACGACAGGCCCGCGCCCGACGGGACCGTCGAGGACAGGTGGATGTCGGCGCCGGTCACCTGGTGGCCGGCCTCGCGCAGCGCCCAGACGACTCCGGCCGGGTACGCCGTCCAGGCGTCGTCGGACTCGGGCGTGAGCTCGTCGAGCCGCAGCTCGGCGACGCCGCTGTCGAGGTCGGCCGAGTGCAGCCGCAGCACGCCGTCCGTGCGCCGTGCGACCGCGGCGACCGCGATGTGCGGCAGCGCGAAAGGCATGACGAAGCCGTCGTTGTAGTCGGTGTGCTCACCGATGAGGTTGACGCGGCCGGGCGCCGCCCAGACGCCCTCGGGCTCGGCCCCGTACAGCCGGACGAAACCCTCGCGAACTTCCTGTGCCCCCACTACGACTCCCTTGCGCTGCTTGCGATGTGCTGCGCGAACTCCCACGCGTCCGCGACGATACCCGCGAGGTCCGCGCGGGACGGGTTCCAGCCCAGCCGCTCACGGGCGGTGGCCGCCGAGGCGACCAGGACGGCCGGGTCGCCGCCGCGACGCGGGGCCACGACCTCGGGGATCGGGTGGCCGGTGACCTCGCGGACCGTCTCGATGACCTCGCGCACGGAGAAGCCGTTGCCGTTGCCGAGGTTGCAGATGAGGTGCTCGCCCGGCTCGGCGGCGGCGACGGCGAGGAGGTGTGCCTCGGCGAGGTCGGCGACGTGGATGTAGTCGCGGACGCAGGTGCCGTCGGGGGTCGGGTAGTCGTCGCCGAAGACGGAGATGGCCTCGCGGCGGCCCTGCGCGACCTGGAGGACGAGGGGGATGAGGTGCGACTCGGGGTCGTGGCGCTCGCCCTGTTCGCCGTACGCGCCGGCCACGTTGAAGTACCGCAGGGAGACGGCGCCGAGCCCGTGGGCTGCGGCCTCGCCGCTGATCATGTGGTCGACGGCGAGCTTGGAGGCGCCGTAGGGGTTCGTGGGCCGCGTCGGGGCGCTCTCCACGATCGGGACCTCCCGCGGCTCGCCGTACGTCGCCGCCGTGGAGGAGAAGACCAGCTTGCGCACGCCCGCCTCGCGCATGGCGCCGAGCAGGGCCATGGTGCCGCCGACGTTGTTGTCCCAGTACTTCTCGGGCTTGACGACGGACTCGCCGACCTGGGAGAACGCGGCGAAGTGGAGCACGGCGTCGAAGGAGTCGTCGAGCCACTTGGCGGCGTCGCGGATGTCGCCCTCGACGAACGATGCGCCCGCCGGGACACCCTCGCGGAAACCGGTGGAGAGGTTGTCGAGCACGACGACCTCGTGGCCGGCCTCCAGCAGGTGCTGGGCGACCACGCTGCCGACGTAGCCCGCGCCGCCCGTGACCAGATACTTGCCGCTCGTGCCGGTGGTGCCGCTCATGAACTCGCTACCTCTCGCAGTCGCCGGGCCGCGGACTCGGGCGGCACGTCGTTGATGAAGACGTTCATGCCTGATTCGGAGCCCGCGAGGAACTTCAGCTTGCCGGAAGTGCGGCGGATGGTGAAAAGCTCGAGATGGAGCGCGAAATCGTCCCGGTTGACGCCCTCGAACTCCTCCAGCGCGCCGAAGGGCGCCTGGTGCCAGGCGGCGATGTACGGCGTCGGCGGTTCACCTTCGCCGAAGATCCGGTCGAAGCGCCTCAAGAGTTCCAGATAGACCTGGGGGAACTCTGTGCGCGCCTCCTCGTCGAGGGCCAGCAGGTCCGGCACCCGGCGCTTCGGGTAGAGGTGCACCTCGTAGGGCCAGTGCGCCGCGTACGGCACGAACGCGACCCAGTGTTCACCCTCCAGGACGACCCGCTCGTCGGCGAGTTCACGCTCCAGGACGGCGTCGAAGAGGTTCTGCCCGCCGGTCGCCTCTTTGTGCGCCGCGACCGAACGCAGCATCAGGGCGGTGCGCGGAGTGGTGAACGGGTAGGCGTAGATCTGCCCGTGCGGGTGACCCAGCGTCACACCGATCTCGGCGCCGCGGTTCTCGAAGCAGAACACCTGTTCCACGGAGGGCAGATGCGACAGCTCGGACGTCCGGTCCGTCCACGCGTCGAGGACCAGTCGCGCCTGCTCCTCGGTGAGGTCGGCGAAGGACGCGTTGTGGTCGGAGGTGAAGCAGACCACCTCGCAGCGCCCGGAGTCGCCGGCCAGCGAGGGGAAACGGTTCTCGAACACGACGACGTCGTACGACGAGTCGGGGATCTCGCTGAGCCGGTCGCCCTGGGAGGGGCAGAGCGGGCATTCGTCGGCCGGCGGGTGGTAGATGCGCCCCTGCCGGTGCGAGGCCACGGCGATGGAATCGCCGAGCAGGGGGTCCCGCCGTACCTCCGAAGTGGTGACCGTGGGGTCCAGCGGACGCCTGTCCACCGCGTCGCGCACCGAGTCGTCCCGCTGGTCGTAGTAGATCAGCTCACGACCGTCGGCCAAGCGGGTCGAGGTCTTCTTCACCGCGACTCTCCATCCGTACCTCTAGACCCGCAGACCTAGATCCGTACACCTAGCGAAGCTTCCAACAGAACCAAACACATAAAACCATAAACCCCCACGCGAGTCACCACCACAACCAAACAAAGAACACCAAACGAAGTGAGCAGGGCATGCGAACCCCCACAGATCCGGCCTACACGGCAGCACAGCTGGCGGCAGAGCTGCGGCTGCCGACGAACTGGCTCGACTACACGATCCTCGGCATCTACTTCGTCGTGGTCCTGGGCATCGGCTTCGCCGCTCGCAGATCGGTGAAGACCAGCCTCGACTTCTTCCTCTCCGGACGCTCCCTGCCCGCCTGGATCACGGGCCTCGCGTTCGTCTCGGCCAACCTGGCCGCCACCGAGATCCTGGGCATGGCCGCGAACAGCGCGCAGTACGGCGCGTACACCGTTCACTGGTACTGGATCGGCGCCATCCCGGCGATGGTCTTCCTGGGCCTCGTGATGATGCCGTTCTACTACGGCAGCAAGGTCCGCTCCGTCCCCGAGTTCCTGCTGCTGCGCTTCGACCGGGGCGCCCACCTGCTGAGCTCGGCGCTGTTCGCCTTCGCGGCGATCCTGATCTCCGGCGTGAACCTGTACGCCCTCGCGATCGTCGTCGAGGCGCTGCTGGGCTGGCCGCAGTGGGTGGCGATCGTGGTCGCCGGCGCCTTCGTGCTGGCCTACATCACGCTCGGCGGCCTCTCCTCGGCCATCTACAACGAGGTCCTCCAGTTCTTCGTGATCCTGGCGGCGCTCATCCCCCTGTCGGTGCTGGGACTGAAGAAGGTGGGCGGCTGGGACGGCCTGACCGACTCGCTGACGAAGGCCCACGGGGACGACTTCGTCACCGCCTGGGGCGGCACGGGCATCGGCAGCGACAACCCGCTGGGGGCGAACTGGCTGACGATCGTGCTGGGCCTCGGCTTCGTCCTCTCCTTCGGCTACTGGACGACGAACTTCGCCGAGGTGCAGCGCGCCCTGTCGGCGAAGAACCTGTCGGCGGCCCAGCGGACCCCGCTCATCGCCGCCTTCCCGAAGATCTTCATCGTCTTCCTGGTGATGATCCCGGGCCTGGTGGCGGCGGTGCTGGTGCCGAAGATCGGCACGGCGGACTCGGACCTCCAGTACAACGACGCGATCCCCTACCTGATGGAGCAGCTCCTGCCCAACGGCGTGCTGGGCATCGCGGTGACCGGACTGCTGGCCGCGTTCATGGCGGGCATGGCGGCGAACGTCTCGTCCTTCAACACGGTGTTCACGAGCGACATCTGGGCGAAGTACGTGGTGCGCGGCCGCGAGGACACCTACTACGTCCGGTTCGGCCGTCTCATCACCGCGATCGGCGTGGCGGCCTCGGTGGGCACGGCGTTCCTCGCGTCGTCGTTCTCGAACATCATGAGCTACCTCCAGACGCTGTTCAGCTTCTTCAACGTGCCGATGTTCGTCGTCTTCATCGTGGGCATGTTCTGGAAGCGGGCGTCGAAGAAGTCCGGGTTCTGGGGCCTGCTCGCGGGCACGACGGCGGCGATGGTGAACTACTTCGTCCTCTACAAGCAGGACATCATCGGCATCCCCACCGACCAGGGCGCCAACTTCGTCTCCGCGATCGCGGGCTTCGTGGCGGGCGCGGTCGTGATGGTGGCGGTGTCCCTGTTCACGGCCCCCAAGGCGGACGAGGAGCTCCAGGGCCTGGTCTACGGCACCGTCTCCCCCGGCATGGCCGAGCCGCCGGCGGCGGGCGACGACGCGTGGTACCGGCGTCCGGCCCTGCTGGGCTGGAGCGCGGTGATCCTGGCCGCCCTGTGCTACATCCCGTTCTCGTTCTGAGCCCGGTCGCGAATACCGCGGGAGACTGGAGAGACCATGTCCGAGCAATTCGAACCGTCTGAGCGCGCCGAGGCTGCCGAGCGGCTGCGGCGGGCGGGGTACTCCGAGGCCGACGTCCAGCGGGAGGTCACGGAACTCGAGCAGAAGTCCGCGACCGCGGCCCGGATCTTCGACCTGCGCCGCATCATCGGCGGCCTGTTCATCGTCTACGGCGTGATCGTCACGATCGCCGGCCTCACGGACAGCGACGCGGAGATCGACAAGGCCCAGGGGATCAACATCAACCTGTGGACCGGCCTGGCCATGCTGGCCCTGGGCATCTTCTTCCTGGCCTGGCTGAAGCTGCGGCCCACGGCGCCGGTCACCCCGACGCTGCCGCCCGAGGCGCTGGGCGAGAAGGCCCCGCCCGGCGAGTAGCCGCGGCCGGGTCACAGGCCACACGCCACGAAGCCGAGCCGGCTCCGGGACCGACACGTCGGTCCCGGAGCCGGCTCGGTTCGTCTACTCGTGGTCGGCGACGTTCGCGTTGATGGCGTCGTCCCCGTTGTTGCAGATCTGCTGGGTCGCGTCCTGGTTCGACGAGAGGCCGAGCAGCGGGAGGTTCAGGTTCGGGATGTTGATGAGACCGAAGGAGATGTTCTCCACGTGGTTGGAGCACTCCCTGGAGTCCCCGTCCGCGCCGTGGACAGCGGCAGTGGCGAACCCGGCACCGGCCATGCCGAGGCTTCCGATCATGGCAGCCACGAGAGCGGTCTTGTGAAGCTTGCGCATTACATTCCCTTTTCCGGCTGAGTGACGTGTCCCGCTACAGAGCGAGACGTTACGATTACGCACGTTATGTCGTGATGATCTGCTTTGCACCACGGGTTGCGCCTTATGCCGCCGCCAGCTCGCACCACACGAGCTTGCCCCGGCGGCCCATCCGGGAGAGCGGCTGCCAGTGCCAGAGGTCGGAGCAGGCCCGGACGAGGACCAGGCCCCGGCCGTTCTCGGCGCCGGTCAGTTCGTCCGGCCGTCCCGGCGGCTCGGGCGGCTCGGGGTCCGCGTCCCAGGCGCCGATCTGCAGGACCCCGTCCCGCAGACGCAGCCGCAGACAGGCCGGGCCCTTCGTGTGCAGTACGGCGTTGGAGACCAGCTCCGAGGCGAGCAGTTCCGCGGTGTCGACCAGGTGGATCAGGCCGTGCAACGTGAGGATCAGGCGCAGGGTGCGGCGGCAGACGGTCACGGCTCTGGGGTCGCCCGGGATGTAGAGGGAGTACTCCCAGGAGTCGGGGGCGGTTTCGGACATGCGTCAACTCCGAGTGACGTGAGGGGATTTACGCGCGGTGGCGTTGCCGCAGCCGTCATGACAGGACGAAGCGGTGCACTTCCGCAGCGTGTGCGGTGCGTCACTGACGGTATTTCCTAAGATTAGGGAGGCGCAAGCGGTTGGCCTATCCTGACCCTCGAACGAGGTATGTCACCAGGGCAGTTGAGACGAGGAGGTGCGCTGCGTGCCACCCAAGAGGCATCTCACGGCCCGCAGGGTGCGACTGGGCGCTGAACTGCGCAAACTCCGCGAAGCGACGGGCATGAAGGCGCGGGAAGCAGCTGCGCTGCTCGGTGCCGACGCGGTCCAGATGAGCCAGATCGAGTCCGGCGTCGCGGGGGTGAGTCCGGAGCGTGTCCGTCGCTTGGCGGCCCATTACGCCTGCGCGGACGAGGCGTTGATCGAGGCCCTGATGGCCATGGCATCCGATCGGACACGCGGCTGGTGGGAGGAGTACCGCGGAGTCCTGCCGCCGGTGAATCTGGACCTGGCGGAGACAGAGCACCACGCGACGTTCCTGCGTGAAGTCGCGATCACCTATGTGCCCGGGCTCTTCCAGACTCCTGACTACGCCCGAGCGCTGTTCGGGTACATGCGTCCGGAACTGCCGGAGAGCGAGCTGATCCCCAGGGTGGAACACCGATTGCGGAGACGCACGGTGATCGAAGGCGACAACCCCACCTCCTACACGGCAGTCGTCCACGAGTTCGCTCTGCGCATCCGCGTGGCAGACAGGAATGTCTCCCGCACTCAACTCCTTGCGGTCCTGGAGCAGAGCGAGCACGACCACATCACCATGCGCGTCATCCCCACCGACCAGGACGGCTTCGGTGGCGCCGGAGCCTCGATGATGTACCTGGGCGGTCCGGTACCCCGACTCGACACCGGGCTGAGGGAAGGCGCGACCGGCACCGCGTTCATCGACGCAGAACCTCAACTGAACACTCTTCGAACGCTCTTCCATAAGGTGGAGAAGGCGACGCTGGACCCCGCAGCGTCCCGGGATTTCGTCCACCGCTTGTCGAAGGAACTGTGAGGCGCACCATGGCTCAGGCCCTGCACTGGCAGAAGTCCACGTTCTCGGGCGGCGCCGAGGGCAACGCCTGCGTCGAACTCGCCGCTGCCGCCGTCCCCGCCGCCCTCCACCTCCGTGAGAGCGACACCCCGGACGCGGCCCTCACCGCCCCGCCCGTCGCGCTCGCTCACCTCCTGGCGGGGATACGCGGCGGACTCGGACCTCAGCGGACGACGTCGAAGACGTTCTTCTGAAGGCCGTTGGCGTACGCCTCGTGCTCGACGAGCTTCAGCTTCTGCGTGTCCTTGTCCGTGGCGCTGAACAGCCGCTTGCCCGCGCCGAGCAGGAGCGGGAAGACGAGCAGGTGGTAGCGGTCGATCAGGCCGGCGTCCGAGAGGGCCTGGTTGAGGGTGGCGCTGCCGTGGACGATGATCGGGCCGCCCTCGGTCTCCTTGAGCGCGGCGACGTCGTCGAGCGAGCGCAGGATCGTCGTCTCGCCCCAGTTCGACACCAGGTCGTCCTCGGTGAGGGTGGTGGAGACGACGTACTTCGGCATCACCTTGTAGTCGGCGAAGTCCGCCATGTCGGGCCACACGGGGCTGAACGCCTCGTAGCTGGTCCGGCCCAGCAGCATGGCGGTGGCCTCGGTCTGCTCCCGGCCCTTGATCTCGAAGGCCTCGGGGAGGAACTCGACGTCCTTGAAGGTCCATCCGGCGTTCCGGTAACCGGGCTCGCCGCCCGGGGCCTCCACGACGCCGTCGAGCGAGATGAATGCGGTGCTGATCAGGGTGCGCATCTGAGGTCCTCAGGGTGTCGTGGCCGGTGCGGTCATGCTCTCTGACCGCGGTTCGCGGCGAAACTCATCGGCGTCCGTCAGTGTCCGGTGCCGTACCCGGCGATGTCACCGCTGCGGGCCGCCGCCACCGCGGCGATCGTCAGGGTCGCCGCCCAGGTGAGGAAGTGGATCGACGGCGGATAGCTCGCGAGGGTGTAGCCGTCCCCGGTCAGGGCGGCGACGGAGAGGGCCGCCACCGGCAGCCCGGCGGTGAGCGCCGCCAGCAGGCCGCGCAGCGCAGGGCGGGTGAGGAGGTCGCGGGGTGCGAGCGCCAGGGCGAGGCCGGTGGCCGTGCCGACGGCGACGCCCAGCGTCATGAAGCTCAGCACGGCGAGCCCGCCCGCCGACGTCAGCGTCCGCGCGGTGCCGTCGTGGCCGCCGGTCAGACAGACGAACGCCGCCATCAGGCACAGGGTTCCGACGATCCCCGCGGGCCACACGCCGATCAGCACACCGAGGCGCGCTCCCCGCCGGACCGTCGCTCGCAGCTGCATGCGGTCAGCCTCGCAGCTTCACCACCTGGGCGTCCAGGACCGTGGCCGGGATCGACGGGGTGCCGCTGAGGTAGGCGATCGCGTTGCCGGAGCGGAGGATCACGGCCTTGGCCGGGGCCGCCTTGCCGGACCGGGTCACCGTCGCGCCCACGCCCATCGCCTGGTCGACGCCCTCGGGGGCGAGTTCCGGGGCGACCCTGCCGACCTTGTGCTCGTCGCCGTCGACGGTGGCCGTGAAGCCGGACGCGCACGCGTCGAGGGCGGTGGCGATCGCGTCCATCGCCTGCTGGGCCTCGTCGGAGGCGTACTCGGCGAGGACCACGGTGACGGTGGCGCCCTCGCCGGTGGCCTTCCGTACGACCGTGGTGACCGGCTTGCCGACGGCCGTGCCGGACAGGGCGTAGGCCAGCGGAACGCAGGCGTCCTGCGTGACCTGCACCTTGCGGGCGCCGTCCGGCGTGGACACGGTGAAGCCGTTCGCGTCCCGCGCGACCAGCGCCGCGCCGCCGAGGCCGCCGGCCCGCGCGGTGGCCCCGGGCTGGGCGGTGGGCTTCAGCAGACCGTCCTCACCGCCGGCGCCACCGCTCGCCACGTCACACGCCGACAGCAGCGCGCAGAGAACCACCGCCGGGCCGAGCCGACCGTATCGCATCAGAATCCCACCAGGACGGGTCGCTCCTCGGCCCGGCCCCAGTCGAGGATGCCGGGAAGCCCGGTCACGTACGCCGCCACGTTCTCGGCGGGAGCGTCGAAGCGGACCGTCAGGCGCTCCGGCACATTCAGCACGGCAGCAGCCTGTGCGGCGATGTCGAACCGCAGCACATCGCCTTCCCGCTCCACGCGCAGAAGCCCCCCGTAGTGGGTCCGGCCGCCGCTCACGAGACAGTAGGTGTCCATCCCCAGAGAGATGTCCTGCTCGTCGGGTTCGTAGTCCGTCCGCTGAATGAGCAGCGTGAATCCGGGCTCTTCGATCCCTTCCGAGAAGCCCGCCTCGACCACCTCGTCCTCTTCGTCGATGTCGAATCCGACCGACTGCGCAACAACTTCCATCGCTCACTTCTTTCTACGGCCACCGGTTGCGACCCATGTTCCGGCGCCGACGGGACTCGCCCAGGCGTAGACCACGTTCACACCGAGTTCCTTGACCATGCGGTTCATCGCTCCCTTGCAGCGGGAGCAGGGCGGAAGCTGCCCGACGAGGCGGACGGTCTCACCCTTGTCGACGGGAATGTGCCCGGCGTACGGGTCCCCGGGGATGGGGTTCTTGCCGGCCGACGCCCCGGACATACGCCCGACGCGGTTCTCGGTGTGCGTAGCGGCTTCGGTGTTGTAGCCGCCGCCGAGAGCCTTCTCCGCGTCTGTGGACGCGCCGCTGCGCACGGAGTAGGACAACCGGACATCGCCGTTCACATCCTCGATGTCGACGTCGACCGTGTGCCCCGGAGCTTCTCCACAGTTGTGGACCAGGACCGGAGCAGCACCGGCCAGCACATAGTACGAGTGGAGATCCGCGACGGTGAGGTTGTGGACCGTTGCCCGCTGTGTCGTCCACCGTTCGACGGCCGTGACCTGGACGTACGTGCCGGCGCTGGTGCGCAGCCACTCCCCCGCCGCCAGATCCGTGGCGTCGACCCACTCGTCCAGCTCCGGGACCCAGAACGGGTGCCCCTCGGTGGCCGTCACCTGCGCGGTACCGTCACTGTCGCCGACCGCGACGGTCACCTTGACCAGGTGCTTGACGCCGTCGCCGACGATCTCGGCGGTGACGGTCTCGGCGGACGTCTCGCCGGTCTTCGGGTCGGACGCCAGGACCCTGTCGCCGTTCTCGACGTCCTCGATCGGCTTGGTGGTCCCGTCGGCCATCAGGACCCGGGTCCCGGGGACGAAGCTGTTGTTGATCGGGCAGCTGGCACCGGACGCACCGCTGTCGTCAGCGCCTCCTCCCGACGACTGCTTCCTCACCTTCGCCTGCGGTGACTTCGGCTCCACCTTCTTCGCCGCTGTCTTGCGGGCCTTCTGGATCGCGTTGCCGGTCTTCTGCGCGGCCTTCTTCGCCTGTCGGGTCGCCGCTTCCTTTGCCTTCTTCTTCAGCTGTGCCGCCAGCGCGGCCGCCTTTTTCTTGGCCGCGGCCGCCTTGCGGGCCAGCTCGCGGGCCTTGCGGGCCAGCTCGATGATCTTGCGGGCCTTCTCCTTGGCCTTCATCAGCGCGTTGATCGCCTTCGCGATCCGATACGCCGCCTTGGCTATCCCGAAGGCCTTGTACGCCTTCGTCCAGGGGATGGCGTTGAGGAACAGGTCGCCGCAGGACCACACGTCGCCCCGCGAGAAGCAGCCCACCACGCTGTCCCAGCCGACGAACTCCTTCAGTGCGGCCCAGCCGATGGACAGGATCACGTCCGCTACCGAGGTGGCCAGCGTCTTCTTCGCCGACGCCTCGTCCGAGGCCGACGGGCCGCCGTACTCCGAGGAGCCGCCCTCCGATGCCAGACCCGACGGGTCGGCAAAGGTGACCGGGTTGTTCTCGCAGTAGACGTAGCCGTTCATCTGGACGGGGTCGGCCAGATCCAGGAGCGGGTCGGCGGACAGGAAGCGGCCCGTGTTCGGGTCGTACTCCCGCGCTCCCAGATGGACGAGTCCGCTGCTCGCGTCCTCGTCACCACCGACGTAGCTCTGGTGGGAACGCCAGGTGCCCGGTTCCGACCGCTCCACGCCGAACGGGTCCGTCTTGGAGAACTTGACCTTGTTGCCCGACGTCAGCGCCACGTTGGCGTACGCCGTGCCGTTCTGGTCGGTGATCTGTACGGACAGTTCCGCCGTGCCGGTGCCCTGAGCGTGGCGCATCACGGTCGGCGCGCCCGCCTGGGAGTAGTAGCGCTCGGTGTAGGCGGGACCGCCGGCCGCGTTGACCGAGATCGTCGACTCACCGAGGTACAGGGTGCGCTCGGTGGCGGAGATCGCCATCAGACGCGATCCGTCACCGCCGTAGACGTACTTGGTCTCCTTGTCCGGGATCCACTGCTGGTTCGCAGCGGTCCCGCAGGTGTTCAGCTGGAGGTCCGTGCTGTCGGCCGAGTTGGAGCCCGGCACGTCCAGGCACTTGCCGGACGAGACGTGCTTCAGGGTGCCGGTGGACGTGGCCGTCCACTGCTGGGCCGCCGCGCCGGTGCAGTCGGCGATGACGACCAGGGTGCCGTTGGCCGTGCCGCCGTCCTTCGGGACCACGCACTTGCCCAGGGCCTTCAGTGCGCCCGTCGACGGATCCGTCGAGGAAGTCGGGGCGATGCGCAGCTTCTGCGCCTTGGAGCCGTTGCAGGTGTAGAGCTGGAGCGGCGTACCGGCCGTGGTCAGACCGCCGGCCAGGTCCAGGCACTTGTTCGCGAGGCCCTTCCACGCGCCCGCGCCGTTCTCCCCGAAGCCGGTGACCTTCTCGACCTGACCGTCCCAGGTCCAGGTCAGCGCCTGCTCGGACCCGTCGTACGTGCGCGTGAGCGTGTTGCCCGCGTCGTCGTACGTCAGGCCCGTGGCCTTGGTGACCTGTGCGCCCGAGTCCGCCTTGTACGTGGACGACGTACCCGTCAGCGTGTGCGGCTGGGTGCCGTCCGCCTTGCCGTACGTGTAGTCGGTGGTGGCGTCCTTGGTGGTGTCCAGACCCGGGTCGTGCTCGACGAGCTTCTTGCGGTTGCCCATCGCGTCGTAGGTGTACGACTGCCAGTAACCGCTGTTCGCCGCCGTGACGTTGGTGGTGCCGTCCGAGTACTTCGCGGCGGCCGTCGTCTTGCCCGGCGCCGTGCAGGACGCGGGTGCCGTCCATGCCTCGCTCAGCTGGCCCAGCGCGTCGTAGGTGAAGCACTGGCGGTCGGTCACCGAGTTCGAGGTGTCCGCGATCGACGTGACGTTGCCGGCCGAGTCGTAGGCGTAGCTGCGGGAGTTGACGCGGTGGCCGGTCACGGTCGTGGTGTCGCTGGTCGACTCGCGGTCGACGATGCTCTGGGTCAGTTCGCCCGTCGCCTCGTCGTACAGGTTCGTCGTCCAGACGCGGTTCGGGTTCTCGCCGCTGGCGGTGCGCAGGACCTGGCCGTACGGGGAGTAGGAGGTCTGCGCGGTGTACCAGGCGAGACCCGAGGTGGAGACCGGCAGACCGTCCTCGTTGTAGCGGATCGCCAGCCTCTCGGCGGGCAGGGTGCCCACCGACGGCAGGTTGACCGCCTCCATGACGCCCGACTCCGAGTACTCGAAGCTGTAGGCGTACTCCTTCTGGAGACCGTAGGAGAGTGCCACCGACTCGGGGATCGAGATCTTCTGCCCGGTCGGCTGGTAGTCGGCCGTGTAGCCGGTCACCGAGGTGCTGTACGCCAACCCGTCCGTGTAGCGGGTCAGCGAGGTGGCGAGGCCGACGCCGCCGATCAGTGTGTCGTACGTCGTCTTCGCCAGCAGGGTGCCGGTGGCGGAGTCCTTGTGCTGCTCGATCGGCCGGGACAGCTTGTCGTAGACCGTGTAGACGGCCGCGTTCTCGTCCGTGACCAGTTGCGGCCGGTCCAGGATGTCGTACGCGGTCGTGGTCGTGCCCGCGTCCGGGTCGACCGACTCGATCTCGCGGCCCCGGGCGTCGTACTTCCAGGTCCAGAGGTTGCCCTGGGAGTCCTTGGCCTTCACGCGGTCGCCGCGCTCGTCGTACGTGTACGTCGTCGAGCGGTAGGCGGCGCGCAGCGCGTCCGTGTACGTGTCCACGCGGACCGTGCGGCCCATCGCGTCGGACCAGGTGCGCTGGGCGGCGGCGCCCGTCGGGTTGATCACCGTGGAGTTGTCGAGGCCGTACTCGTAGCGGCTCGCCTTGGCCGGGACCTCGGCGCCGTTGAGGTACGGGGTCTCGGTGAGGGTGCGGCCCAGACCGTCGTACGCGTAGAGCGTCGCGTTGGGGACCTGGTAGTCCGAGTCCAGCTCGAACAGGACGGTGGAGGGGTCGTCCTTGTCGTAGTAGGCGTTGTTGGTCTGCCGGATCGTGCCGTTGGCGCCGTACAGGGTGTCCGTGATGAGGCGTCCGCCGCCGACCGCCGGTTCCTGCTTCTGGCGTTCGCGGCCGAGGCCGTCGTAGATGACGGTGGAGACGCCGTAGTCGCCGTCGTCGGTGAGCGACTCGGTGGTGATCGAGACCGGCTGGCCGATCGTCGTGTCGTAGGTGATCTTCGCCGACGGCGACTTGGACGTGGCGCGGGAGGGGTTCCACACCTGGGTGGCGCGGCCGAGGGCGTCGTACGTGTAGGTGGTGACCCGTCCGTTGACGTCCTCGTCGGTCAGCGCGACCCCGCGGCCGGGCTCCAGCGTGCTGGTCTCGCTCTGGTTCAGCTCGTTGGTGGTGGTGATCCGGAAGACCTGGCCCTTGTCCGGGACGTAGGTCGTGACGGCCTTCGCGGTGTCGTTGTTCGCGATGGCCAGGGCGTTCCTCGTGGACGTCGTACGGCCGTAGTCGTCGTACGTGACCTCGCCGTCCTTGACCCAGTCGCCGCCGGTGCCGGTGATCGCCCAGGTGGTGGTGGCGTTGCCGGTGGTGGGAGCGGCGTCGTAGGCCTGGCCGTCGTAGGCGACCCGCGAGCCGTCGATCCAGTCGGCGGCGGTCGCCGTGGCCGCCTGCGCGCAGGTGCCGGCGGTGGTGAGGGTCTGCCGGTCCAGGCCGATGAGGTGCTTGGCGGTGTTGTGCACGTACGACATCACCGTGCAGGTGTCGTCGTCCGTGTTGTCGGTCGCGGCGTCGGCCGACCAGTCGTTGTAATCGGCGACCTGCGTCGGAAGGCCGTAGGTGTCCTCGTACTCGGTGACGGTGCGCAGGACGCGCACGGTGCGCTTGTCGTCGCCGGTGCCGGAGGAACGGGTGTAGGTGAGGGACTCGGGGGTGAGGACCCGCCAGGCCTTGAGGTCCGGGATGCCGCCGGAGCGGCTGCGGGCGGCGAGCTTCACGGCCTTCGGCTTGTCGACGGTCCTGGTCAGCCAGGTGTCGGCGGTCGCCGAGGCGTAGGTGAGGGACTCCGCGACGCGGCCCGCGAACGGCTCCTCGTCGGTGGCGATGGTGACGCCCTCGGAGTCCTTGACGGTGACCGAGCGGGTGCCGCCGCCGGACAGGGGGTCGCCGTCCATGCCCCGGAAGAAGCGGGTCTCCGTCATGCCGCGCTTCGTGGACACGTACGCGGCGTCGCTGTCGGCGCCCGTGTAGGTGCGCACGCGGGCGAAGCCGCGCCACTGGTCCCAGGTGCGGGTCTTCTTCTTGCTGAACTCCGCCTGGTTCAGGGCCCAGGCCGCGTCACCGAGGTAGTCGTAGGTGGTCGTGATCGCGTCGACGCCGGTGAGGGCGGGGAGTTCCTGGACGGACTCGACGACGTACTTGTTGAACCAGTCGGTCGTCTCGACGTCCGGGTCGGCGTTCCAGAACACCGGGTAGCACAGGCCGGTGTTGGCGTCCGGTGCGGGGAAGCCGCTGCCCGTCCTGCACGCGCCCGACGGCGCCTTGTAGGTGACGACCGTCTCGCCGCCGTACTCGCTGACGACCCGCGCGATGCGCAGCCGGTCGAAGGCCGGGTTCGGGTCGTTCGCGCCCTCCTTGACCCGGTTGGGCATCGGCTGGCTGTTGGCGAGGAACTGCACCGGGTTGAGGGTGAGGGACTCGCCCTCGGTGTCGTAGCCGGTGCGGGTGATCGACTCCAGCCACAGGGCGGTGCCCTCGTCGGTGAGGTCGGCGGGCAGGGACTGCTGGAGCGTCCAGCTGTCCACCTTCGACAGGGCCGTGGAGCCCTGCGTGCGCTGCGTCCACGTCGTCACCTGGGCCAGCCGCTTGCGCGACCAGAAGGTGGGGACGGGGACGTAGCACTCCTTGCCGGACGCGCAGTACAGGTCGGCCGGGGTGTCGTACCAGATCCGGTTCCTCGCGAAGTCGCCGGAGGCGAAGTTGTCGTTCTCCTCGCCCTCCGCCGTGCAGGCGAGCTCGCCCTCCTTGAAGCAGCGCTCGTCGACGTCGAAGGTGACCTTGGAGATCGGGGTCGCGTACGGGTCGGCCGTGGTCAGGCCGTACTCGATGCGCTTGAGGTAACCGCCGCGGTCGTAGGAGACGGGCGTCTTGAACTTGTTGTTCTTCGCGTAGTGGTTGGTCTCCTTCGCCCACCACAGCGTCATCGCGTTGCCGTTGGTGTCGACGACGTAGTCGAGGTTCCAGCGCCAGGCCTGGTCGCAGAAGGAACCGGCGAAGTCGCCCGCCTTGTAACAGGGTTCGGCGCTCTGGTTGCCGGCGACGGGCGCGGTGAGGACCGAGTTCGTCACCGGGTCGCCGCTCGCCCAGTCGTCGGCCAGCTTGTGCTTGCCGAAGTAGTACTGGGTGCCGTCGCGGGTGGTGACGCGCCAGTACTCGCCGTCGGCGTCGCCGTTGTCCAGGGCGGTGTTCCGCAGCAGTTCGACGCGCGAGCCGTCGTCGTTCGCGGTGACCCACTTGTCGCCGTACGGACTGCTCGCGCCGTCGGGCAGGACCAGCTCGGTCGTCGTGCCGCCGAGCGTGAGCGTGGCGTTGTACGAGCCGAAGCAGAGGTCGCTGGTCTTCTTGGTGTTGTTGCCGTTCGTCTGGTCGTCGCGGCAGGAGGCGTAGGTGCGGGTGATGGACCCCGCGTTGTACTCCCAGCCGTCGCCGACCCAGGAGGGCTGGTTGTTGGAGGCGGAGGTGCGGCCGTCCACGCCCTGCGAGTTGTAGCCGAAGGACACCGACGGCGAGGGGCCGCCGGGGACGCTCGGGGTCTGGAGGCTGTACGAGTAGGTGAAGCCGCCCGAGTTGCCTCCGGCCGACCAGGAACCGGCGCTGACCAGCGGGGTCGCGCCGAAGTCGCCCTTGGAGCCGGAGCCGGAGTCGGTGGCGAGCAGGACCGAGGAACCGGATCCGTCGGCGGTCGCGGCGGCCAGCGTCGCCAGCCGGGTGCCGCCGACGGACCGCGTCTCGCGGTACACGCCGTCGGTGACCGTGCCCGTGCCCGACGCGGCGGCCGTGGACGCGGTCGCGGCGCTGGTGCCGCCCGCCGCCAGGACCTCGGTGTCGACGGTCGCCAGGATGCGGCGCTCGAACACCGCGTCGCCGTCGGCGTCGGTGCCCGTCTGCGCGACCACGTTGTCGGTGGAGACCTCGGTCGGCTCGGAGCAGCCCTCGGTGTCCGGGGTGGTCAGGAAGCAGGACGGGTACTGCACGAAGGACAGCCGGTCCGCCCAGTTCGCGCCGTACAGCTCGGAGAAGTCGGTGTAGTCCAGGGCGATCACGGCGTCGCCGGTCGCCTCGGCCGGCGGGGTGACCGTGAGGGCCACGCCCTCGATGGCGGTGGTGGCGAGTTCTCCCTGGCCGGCGAGGGTGACCTGCCACTCGCCCTCCAGGGCCGCGGCCTCGGTCGTGGTGGCGTCCTCGGGGGCGCCGACCTCGACGGGGAGCGCGGTGCCGTCGGCCTGGGTGAGCGGGACCAGATCGCCGGGCGCGAGGCCCGTGAGGTCCTTCGTCGCGGTGCCGCCCGCGGGGGCGGTGACCTGGCTCGGGTCGTACTCGAGGGGCTGCTCGGCCTCGGCCGTGGTCAGTTCGGCGAGCCCGCCGCCGGCCTCGCCCTCGGCCTGCTCGGCGTCCGGCAGGTCGACCAGGTCGACGCCGCTGCGGTCGTCACCCGGGGGCAGCGCCACGGCGGCGGGCGAGACGCCCAGCACCAGCGCCACGGCGAGCGCTCCGACCACACCGGCGCGCATCCGCGCCCGTCTGCGGCGTTCGGCGCGCGTGCTCACACGCCACCCCCTGCCGCTCCATGACAGCGATCCCCACACAGCGACAGCCCCCGCGCCCACAGTTCCGGCCATTGATGAGCACGAATGCTCTGGCAAATGTTCATGGAAAGTCAACAGGTCCAAGAAGGCGCGTGATTTAGCTCACCGGAGAAATTCCGCAGTCCACAGAAAAAGATATGAGCACGGTTCAATCGCTGAAAGAACAGGTCAAACGCCGGTCAATGCACTGTCACGCGTGGGTACCTTGTGATCGTTTGGCACGGGACGCCCGGGACGCGAACTCACTGGCCAGCCCTACTGGTTAGACGTAGACGAGAGCCGTCCTGCTCCATCAGAAAGGTCACGGAACGGTAAAGGCGACCGAGCGGTGTGGCGCAATCTCCTGGGCATCGGCGATGCTCTGGTGCGCGCTTTCCGGGCGTGGAATGCGAAAAGCAGACCCCCGGGTGCGGCATAGCTCATTCACAGAATCCCGGCTCGCCCGGGATTTCAGGGGGAGGGGGCGCAAGCCCATGGAACGTCGTCGCTTCGGCCTGCCCGCGTCCGGGCGCGGCCGGGCAGGGGTCGCCGCAGCCGTCGCCGGCGCGATCGGCGTCGGGCTGCTGGCCGTGCCGCTCTTCGACGACCCCGGCACCGCCGACGCCCCCGCCGGGACCGGGAAGACGGCCGCCCGTCCGCTGGACCAGGACACCGCCCAGCGGCAGGCCGTCGCCGCGGGCAAGCGCGTCGAGGTCACCGCGATGCGGGACGAGACGTCCACGACGTACGCGCGTCCCGACGGCAGCTTCGAACTGGTCGCGCACGGGGCGCCGGTGCGGGCCCGGGTGAACGGGGTCTGGAAGCCCCTCGACACGAGCCTGGCCCGGACCGCGCAGGGCTGGGCCGCCAGGGCGACCGTCGATCCCGTGGTGTTCTCGGCGGGCGGCAAGGGCAGCGGGAGCGGGGCGGGCGGGGCGAGCCACCGCGGCGCCTCCCGCCCGGGCCCGGCGTCCGCGGTCGTGCGCCCCGCCGTCTACACCGTCGCACGCGGCGGTGACACCGTGCGGGCCGCCGACGCCACCGAGGGCTTCTCCGAACTCGCCACCGTCACCAGCGGCGGCCACGAGATCACCCTGAGCTGGCCCGGCCCCCTGCCCGAGCCCACGATCAGCGGGTCGAGCGCGCTGTACCGCGAGGTCCTCGACGGCGTCGACCTGATGCTGACCGCCCAGGCCGGCGGCTTCAGCCATGTCCTCGTCGTGCACAGCGCCGAGGCCGCGGCGGACCCCGCGCTCACCCGGCTGTCCTACGGGCTCTCCTCCCCCGACCTGACCTTCCGCCTCGACCCCGTCACGAAGATCGTCACCGGCACGGACCGCGACGGCCAGGAGATCGCCGTCTCCCCGACCCCGTACCTGTGGGACTCCGCCGGCGCCCACGCGGTCACCGAGGGCGCCGACCCCGAGCCGACCGAGGGACCGGCCGAGCCCGCCCCGTCGTACTCCGAGGAGCCCGGCGCGCCGGTCGGCGAGGAGAACGCCACGCCCGAGGACGGTCAGGACACCGACGCGCCGACCGCCACCGAGGACAGCGGCGCCGGCGCGGCCACCGCCGACCCCGCCGCCTTCCGCCAGGCGTCGTCCACCGCCCTCACCGACGCCCAGGTGTTCGCCCTGCCGGGCCTCGCCGGTCCCGACCCGGGCACCCATATGGCCCTCGCCGGAACCGAGTTGAGCGCCCCGGGCGCCGCCTCCACCGCCCTGTCGATCGTGCCGGACGCCGACCTGCTCACGGACCCGGACACGGTCTACCCGGTCTTCGTCGACCCCACGATCTACGGCAAGACGAAGAACTGGACCACGGCCTACAAGAAGTACCCGAGCTCCAGCTTCTACGACGGCGCCAACTACAACAGCGGCACCACCGAGGCCCGCGTCGGCTTCGAGTCCACCACCTGGGGCCTGTCCCGCTCCTTCTTCAGGCTCGGCTGGTCCACCAGCATCAAGGGCGCCCACGTCTCGTCGGCCTCCATCCGGCTGCGCGAGACCTACTCCTGGTCGTGCTCCGCGCGCGAGACCCAGCTCTGGCTGACCTCCGGCATCTCCTCCAAGACCACCTGGAACAACCAGCCGGACTGGAAGTCGGAGATCGGCACCAAGTCCTTCGCGTACGGCTACAACTCCTCCTGCCCGGACTCCTACGTCAGCTACGACGCCAAGTCGGTCGCGCAGGACGCGGCGGACGGCGGGTGGTCCTCGATGACCATCGGGCTGCGGGCCAGCACCGAGGACTCGGCGTACGCCTGGAAGAAGTTCCGCGCGGAGGGCGACAGCGCCCCCAAGCTCACCCTCGTCTACAACCGCAAGCCGAAGACGCCGAGTTCGGTCGTCCAGACGCCGGGCGGCACCTGCGACCGCACCACCCCGTACCTCCACATCGGCAAGCGCGACCTCGTGCTGTCGGCCGCCTCCTCCGACGCGGACGACACCTCCACCCGCCAGGACCTGAAGTACCTGGACTTCGAGCTGTGGCGGACCGGCTACGGCGACAGCAAGATCCTCGACAAGAACGTCACGGTCACCAGCGCGGGCAAGGCGTCGGTCACGGTCGCCAAGTCGTCGTTCACCAACGGCTACCAGTACTCGTGGCGGGTGCGCGCGATCGACTCCAGCGGGGCCGCCTCACCGTACGCGCCGACCTCCGACCCGTACGTGTGCCGGTTCGTCTACGACAGCAGCGTGCCCAACGAGCCGCTGATCACCTCCACCGCCTTCCCGGCGGCGGACGAGGACGGCACGGTCTGGTCGACGGTCAAGTTCGGCACGTCCGGCAACTTCACCTTCGCGCCGGACGAGGACACCGACGTCACCAAGTTCCAGTGGTCGTTCAACACCACGACCTACGCGAGCAGCAAGACCGTCACCGCGGGCGCCTCGACGACCGTGTCGCTGCCGCCGCCGCTGGCCGGGCCCAACGTGCTGTACGCGCGGGCCGTGGACAGTGCGGGCAACGTCTCGATCGGCACGAAGTACCTGTTCTACGTCACTCCGCGCGACACGGCCGACGAGGCCGGGGACACCACCGGCGACGGCACCCCCGACCTGTTCGCGATCAGTTCGGCCGGCAACCTGTGGATGTACCCCTCGTCGACCGCCGGTGACCTGCACGTCGGCATGGAGGCCGCCCACGACGACGGCGTCGGCCTGCTCTCCGACCCGGACGAGGACGGCGTGGACCACGCGCCGGGCTACTGGATGGGCGCCGACGGCACGGCGGCGCTGATCGCCCACGGCGGCGACGCGCTCGGCGCCGACGGGATCGGCGACGTCTTCTCCCGCATGCCCGACGGCAAGCTGTACGTGTACCCGGGCGACGGCTACGGCAGCGTCGACGTCTCCCGGCGCATGACCCTCCGGCTGCCCTCGGGCTCACCGGACCCGGCGACCTTCGACCAGATCATCGTGGGCGACTACGACGCGGACGGCCGGGTCGACCTGTTCGCCACCGCCACCGGGGGTGAGCTGTGGGCCTTCGAGGGCTACACCGGCGCCACCTTCCTGACGGTCACCAAGATCGCCTCCACGGCGTGGCTGGACCGCGACCTCGTCTCGGTCGGCGACCACGACGCCGACGGCGCCCCCGACCTGCTGTGGCGCTCCGGCTCCTCCAGCCGTCTCTACCTGCGGTTCGGCGTCAAGGACAGCGCGGGCGGCTCCACCATCGCCTCCCTGTCGACCGCGGCGGCCTCCAAGACGGGCGCCGACGAGGTCTACGCCGAGGGATGGTCGACCACCACGGTGCCCACGAGCCACCTCTACGGCACCCCGGACGTCGACAACGACGGGATTCCCGACCTCTGGGCCCTGTCGAGCGCCGGAAGCATCTACTTCTACAAGGGCGGCGCCGCGGTCATCGGCACGGGCACGGCGGTGATCAGCGCGGACAGCTCCTGGGCGACCACGAAGCTGCGCTTCGGCTGAGCCGCGGTCGACTCCCGGGTGCGGGGCCGGAGTTCGTCAGAACTCCGGCCCCGCACCCCTTTCCGTGTCCCGGGAGGTGTGCGGCAGCGGGCCCGCGCGGTCCAGCAGACCCGTGCGGGCCGCGAGGGCCGCCGCCTCCAGACGGGAGCCGACGCCGAGCTTCATCAGGACCCGCTGGACGTGCGTGCGGGCCGTGGAGGGGGCGATGCCCATGCCCGCGGCGATCAGCCGGGTGTCCTCGCCGTCCGCGACCCGGACCAGGACCTCCACCTCACGGGGCGTGAGCATCTGGAGCAGCCGCTGGCCCTCGTCGTCGGGCTGGGCCGCCGGGTTCAGCAGCTCGCTGAACGCGCCCTGGAGCAGCGACGGCGCCACCGCCGCCTCGCCCGCCCGCGCCTTCATGATGGCCCGCTCCACACCCTCTATGCGCTCGTCGTGGCGCACGTACCCGGAGGCGCCCGCGGCGAAGGCGGCCGCGATCCCGCGGGGGCTCGGCACCGGGCCGAGGACCAGGACCGCCACCTGCGGCCGCTCCCGCTTGATGCGGACCACCGGGTCGAAGATGCCCGGCTCGGCCGGGACCGCCGTGCCCAGCAGACACACCTCCGGGGAACGGGTGATCACCAGCTCCGCCGCGCCCGCGGCCGGCGCCGCCGCGGCGAGCACCCGGTGCCCGCGCAGTTTGAGCGCCGAGGCCAGTGCCTCGGCGAGCAGTCGGTGGTCGTCGACCACCATCAGCCGCACTCCCAACGAGCAACCCCCCAGTCCCCCATGGATGCCCACACGGACTCACACGGATCCTCGCGGACCGACAAAGGGTGCCCCCCGGCACCCTGTCCTTCATGCCCCCGGAAGCTACACGCTTGTTCGACGTTGCGCTCCCCCTACCGGTGAGATGTGCCCCGGATCGCCGAAATTCCTCACATTCGAGGGTCATGGGCGATAAATGAACGGCCCCGCCCCTGAGCAGGGGCGGGGCCGTCATGGCGATTAAGACGATCAGCTGCCCGCGCCGTACGCGACCGCGAGGTACTGCGGGTCGCCGCTCGAGAGCGAGCCGTCGTCGGCGTACACCTCGGACATGAACAGGCGTCCCTGGGAGAACAGGACCTCGGAGTACTCCGGGGACATGCTGGTCTCCAGGTCGCGCACCGCCTCCGTGGCCGGGTTCTCCAGCAGCTTGGTCTCCTTGAAGGAGCCTCCGGCGATGCTGACGACCTGGCCGCCCTTGTCGTACGGCGGCCGCTTGTAGGCGATCAGGTTGCTGCCGTCCATGCGCAGCGGGTAGATCGTGTAGCCGTCGCCGGCGTCCGCGCGCTGGCCGGTCTGCTTGCCGGTGGCCAGGTCGAAGGCGACGACCTCGTTGGTCCGGCTGTACTCGCCGGTGCCGTCGTGCTCCTCGGTCGGGACGTAGATCCGGTCGTTGCCGACGGCCAGGCCCGTGCAGGCCTCGATCCTGGTGATGCCCTCGCAGTCGGCCGCGTACTGGTCGCCCGGCACCGAGATGCGGGTGCGCAGCTTGCCGGTCTTGTTGTCGATGGAGAAGAAGTCCGAGATGCCGCTGCCGTCACCGGCGCTGTCGCCGACGTCGGCGGCCACCACCAGCGGGTCGCTCGACACGACGGACGCGTAGTCGATGCCCGTGGCCAGCTTGTACTCGGAGATCACCTTGCCGGACACCGGGTCGATGGTCTGGATGTGGAGCTCGGGATTGTCGTACGCGCCGCACTTGCGCACCGCCACCAGCTTGGGGCCGCCGCCGTACCCGGCGTCGTAGCAGGTGTCGGCCGGCTTCGGCGACCACAGCACCTTGCCGGAGTCGATGTCGAAGGCGGCGCCGCCGTTGGTGCTGCCGAGGGCGACCGTGTTCGCGCTGACCGTCACGTTATTGAAACTGATCGGGTAGTCACCGGAGTTGACGGTCTTCTTCCACAGCTGCTTGCCCGCGGCGAGGTCGATCGCCGCGACCTGGTCGCAGGCGGCCGTGTCCGCGGTGCTCGCCTGGAAGGTGACCGCCGTGCGGTAGTCGTCGGTGGCGAACCTGCTGGCCTCGCACACCGGGCCGGGCAGCGCGACCGACCAGAGCTTGGTGCCCTTGGCCAGGTCGTAGCCCGCGACCTCGTTGACGCCCGTCTTCACGTACGCCTTGTCGGTCAGCCAGGAGCCCTTGACGCCGACGCTGTCGTCCTTCTTGACCTGGGGCATCGGGATCTTGAACAGCACGTCGGCGGCCGGGTCCGCCGGCACCTTCTCCTTGCCGCCGGAGGACGTGCCGCCGGTGCCTCCCGTGCCGCCGGCGTCGCCGCCGCCGGTCGGGCCGGCCGTGCCCGCCTCTTCCTTCTTGCCGCCGTCGGACTTCGCGTACCAGACGCCGCCGCCGACGATCAGCGCGATCGCGACGACCGCCCCGACGATGATCGCCACCTGCGCGTTGAACTTCTTGCCGCCGGCGCCCGGTCCCTGGCCGGGGCCGCCCGCCTGCGGGTGCATGGGCATGGTGGGCTGCCCCGGGTAGCCGTAACCCGCCGGAGCGGTCGGATACCCCGGCTGGCCCGGCTGCCCCGGGTAGCCGTAACCGGGGGGCTGCTGGCCGTACGGAGGCGTCGGCTGGCCGTACGGGCCCGGCTGCGGCTGACCGTAGGCGGAGGGCGCGGGGGCGCCCGGCTGGGGCTGACCGTAGGCGGAAGGCGCGGGCGTGCCCGGCTGGGCCGGGTAGCCGTAACCGGGGGCGGCGGCCGGGGGCGCCGGCTGTCCCGGAGCCTGCGGGTAGCCGTACCCGGGCTGGGGCTGCTGCGGGGGCCCGGACGGCGCCGGGGGCGGCGGCGTCTGCGGCGGCTGCGGGGCCTGGGGGGCCTGCGGGGCCTGGGGCCGCTCTGTCGCCTGGGCCGGGGGCGCCTGCGGGTAGCCGTAGCCCGGCTGCGGGGCCTTCGTCAGGTCGGGGGCCGGAGGCTGCGGCGCGGCGTCCTGAGGAGCGGCGTCCTTGGGCACGGCGTCCTGCGGCGGCGTGTCCTGCGGCGGCTCGGGCGGGCCGAAGCCGCCCTGCGGCTGCTGCGGGGGCTGGTTCGGCGGGGGCGGCGGCTGGGTCATGGTGTGGATACCTCGGGGAGAACGCTCGGAAAGCTCGGGCGGACGGGCGGGGACGTCGACGGGGCGGGGAAGGCGGTGGGTCGCCTCACTTGCCGTAGGCGAGCATCAGCTTCTCCTTCGTCTCGTCATTGCCCGTCAGCCGGGTGGAGGAGAGGTAGAAGCGTCCGTCGGCCCAGGCGATGTCGCGCGAGTAGAAGCTGTCCTCGATCTCGGCCGTGCTCTCGGGCAGCTGCATCAGCGTCGTCGGCGTGTGGGCGGACCCGGCCGTCGGGATGCCCACCACCCGGCCCGCCGTGTCGTACGACGGCTCGACGTACGCGACGAGGTTGCCGCCGTCGACCTTCATCGGCAGCATCGCCTCGTCGGTCGGGGACTTCACGCGCCACTTCTCCTTGCCGGTGGAGAGGTCGATCGCCACGATCTCGTTGGGACCGCTCTTCGCCTCGGTCGGCAGGTAGAGCGTGTTCGCGTCGGAGGCCGTGCCCGTGCAGCCGGTGAGGTTGCGCTGCAGGAAGCCGGAGTCGCACGCGGGCGCGAAGTCCTCGTCGAAACCGACCTGCGAACGGTAGGAGCCGTCCGCCTTGAAGGTCGCGATGTTCCAGGAGTTCTTGTCCTCGTTGGTGCTGTAGACCACGAGCGGGTCGACGGAGTACGTCTTCGCGACGGACCAGCCCTTGTCGAACTTCTGGGTCCACCTGACCTTGCCGGTGGCCGGATCCAGCTCCTGGATCTCGTCGTGCTCGTTGGCCTCGGTCGCGTCGCAGGACGCCACCGAGATCAGCCGGGCGCCGCCCGCGAACGCCGTCGGGAAGCACGCGTCGCCGTACTTCTGCTTGTCGTACAGCTTCTTGCCGGTGCGGACGTCGTACGCCGTGCCGGACTGCGAGCGGCCCACCATCAGGGTGTTGCCGGCCAGCGACAGCTCGATGCTGATGGCGCTGTCGAACAGCGCGCCGTCCGCGACCACGCCCGTCCAGCCCTTGGCGCCGGTGTTGAGGTCGATCTGCTGGAGCTGGTTGCACTTGGCCCGGTCGCTGGTGCCGCTCATGTACGCGACGACGACCTTGTCGTCCGCCGTCTTCTGCGGGGTGACCGCGCAGATCTTCTGCGGCAGGGCGATGGTGTCCCAGGTGGGCTTGCCGTCGCCAACGTTGTACGCGACGACCTCCTTGTACGCCGCCTTCACGGCCGTCTTGGAGGTGATCCACATGCCGGGGGCCTCGGCGCCGGAGGCGGGCGCGTCGGGCGCCTCCTTGTACCAGAGCACCTTCGCCTCGCCGGCCTTGCGGTCCGCGTTGAAGTCCTCGGTGTCCTCGCCGCCGTCACCGCTGCCGTCACCGGGGTTGACCGGTGCGCCGCTCGTCGTGGCCTTGGCGTCGTCGCTCGGTCCGGCGACCGGCTTCTCGCCGCCCCCGTCGTCGCCGTTCGTGACCGCGAACACGGTCCCGCCGATCACCAGCAGCGCCGCCACCGCGGCCCCGATCACCAGCGCGGGCCGCCCCTTGAAGGGGTTGCGCCCGCCCGGCGGCGTGCCGGGGGCGCCGGGCGCGCCGGGGAACTGGGGCTGCTGCGGGTAGCCGTAGCCCGGCTGCTGGCCGTAGGGCCCGCTCGGCCGGCCGTACGGCCCCGGCTGGGCGTAGGGGCCGGGCTGCCCGTAGGGGCCCGCCTGCGGCGGCTGCCCGTACGGACCCGGCTGCTGCGGCTGTTGCTGCGGATAGCCGTAACCCGGCTGCGGCGCCTGGGCGGGCGGGCCCTGGGGCGGCTGCGGCGGCATCTGGGGCGCGCCGAAGCCCCCCTGTGGCGGCTGCGGCGCCTGTGGCTGTTGCGGCTGGTCCTGCGGTGCTCCGAAACCACCCTGCTGCGGCGGCTGATTGGGCGGCTGAGCCATCAGCGTGTTCCCCCTATGTCACTGGTTTTTAGCCACGCCCCCAGGTCAGTGACCCACCCGAAGCCGTCTTCAGAAAGTTCTCAGACGGCTCTTTCTATCACCCGTGCCGGACGGCTCCCGGGGCCGATCCACCCCTGTTCCCAAGGGAGGACCGCCCCGTGATGCCGTCGTTATGCGCCTTCACGCGCCCTTCACGCGTCCTCGGCGAGTTCCAGCCACCGCAGCTCCAGTTCCTCGCGCTCGCCCGCCAACCCCCGCAGCTCGGCGTCGAGTTTCGCGACCTTCTCGAAGTCGGTGGCGTGGTCGGCGATCTGCGCGTGCAGCTTGGACTCCTTCTCGGATACCTTGTCCAACTGCCGCTCGATCTTCTGGAGTTCCTTCTTCGCGGCGCGCTGGTCGGCGGCGCTCTTCTCGGTCACGGGCTTCGCGACGGCCACCGGGGCCGAGGCGGCCGCGGCCTCCTCCATGCGCTGCCGGCGCTCGATGTACTCGTCGATGCCGCGCGGGAGCATCCGCAGGGCGGCGTCGCCGAGGAGCGCGAAGACCCGGTCCGTGGTCCGCTCGACGAAGAACCGGTCGTGGGAGATGACGATCATCGAGCCCGGCCAGCCGTCGAGGAGGTCCTCGAGCTGGGTGAGGGTCTCGATGTCGAGGTCGTTGGTGGGCTCGTCGAGGAAGAGGACGTTGGGCTCGTCCATGAGCAGGCGCAGGATCTGCAGACGGCGGCGCTCACCGCCGGACAGGTCCCCGACCGGGGTCCACTGCTTGTCCTTGTTGAAGCCGAACGTCTCGCACAGCTGCCCGGCGGTCATCTCGCGCCCCTTGCCGAGGTCGACGCGCTCGCGCACCTGCTGGACGGCCTCCAGGACCCGCAGTCCGGGGTCCAGCTCGCCGACCTCCTGGGAGAGGTAGGCGAGCCTGACGGTCTTGCCGACGACGACCCGGCCGGCCGCGGGCTGCGCCTCGCCCTCGGTGCGGGCGGCCTCGGCCAGGGCCCGCAGCAGCGAGGTCTTGCCGGCGCCGTTGACACCGACGAGGCCGATGCGGTCACCGGGGCCGAGGTGCCAGGTGATGTGCTTGAGCAGCACCTTGGGACCGGCCTGGACGGTGACGTCCTCGAGGTCGAAGACCGTCCGGCCGAGGCGGGAGGAGGCGAACTTCATCAGCTCGCTGCTGTCGCGGGGCGGCGGCACGTCCTTGATGAGCTCGTTGGCGGCCTCGACGCGGAACCGCGGCTTGGACGTCCGCGCGGGTGCGCCGCGGCGCAGCCAGGCGAGCTCCTTGCGGACCAGGTTCTGCCGCTTGACCTCCTCCGTCGCGGCGATGCGCTCACGCTCCGCGCGCGCGAAGACGTAGTCGGAGTAACCGCCCTCGTACTCGTGGACGTCGCCCCGCTGCACGTCCCACATCCGGGTGCAGACCTGGTCGAGGAACCAGCGGTCGTGGGTGACGCAGACGAGCGCGGAGCGGCGCTCGCGCAGATGCCGGGCCAGCCAGGAGATGCCCTCGACGTCGAGGTGGTTGGTCGGCTCGTCCAGGACGATCAGGTCCTGCTCCTCGATCAGCAGCTTGGCGAGCGCGATCCGGCGGCGCTCACCGCCGGAGAGCGGACCGATGACGGTGTCCAGGCCCTGCGGGAAACCGGGCAGGTCGAGCCCGCCGAAGAGCCCGGTGAGCACATCCCTGACCTTGGCGTTGCCGGCCCACTCGTGGTCGGCCATGTCCCGGATGACCTCGTGCCGGACGGTCGCGGCCGAGTCGAGCGAGTCGTGCTGGGTGAGGACGCCGAGCCGGACGCCGCCCGAGTGCGTGACCCGGCCGGAATCCGCCTCCTCCAGCTTGGCGAGCATGCGGATCAGCGTGGTCTTCCCGTCGCCGTTGCGGCCGACGACGCCGATCCGGTCCCCTTCGGACACGCCGAGCGAGATGCCGTCGAGGAGGGTACGGGTCCCGTACACCTTGCTGACGTTCTCGACATTGACCAGATTGACGGCCATTTCTCTCCTGCCACGGGGGATGCTCGACCCTCCAGGGTAGTCGGCGCGGCGGACGCCCTCGGGTGCCCGGCTTCTTTCGCGGTCACGGGGGCGTCCGCGGCTTCCGCAAGCGCGTGCGATCGCCGTGCGCGCCGTCCACGGGCGTCGTGCGCGCCGACGGTGCACGCCCCCTGCCACGGGCGTCCGGACGCCGACTCCCGCCGAGCGGCGAACGGTTGCGCGCGCGGGGCGGACACCACCCCGCGCACGCCGGGTCGGGCGGGGCGGGCGGGGCGGGGGTCTCTCGGGCGGGGCGGGGTGGGGCGGAGCGGGATCGGGCGCGTTCGGGCGGGGCGGGATCGGGCAGGTTCGGGCGGGCGGGATCGTCACTCCGGTCCGGGCTGATCCCGCTCGCGGGCTTCCGGGTGGCGTTCCTCGTAGCGCCACATCGCCCGCACGAGGCCGCCGTCCGCCCAGCCGTCGACGTCCAGGGGCCGCAGCCCCCGCTCGGCGGCCACACAGCGCGGATCGTCGCGCTGCGCGAGCCCGTACGCCGCGTGCACCCGGGTGTCCCGCAGCTCGTCGCCGAGCAGTCCGGCGAGCACGTCGGTGACGCCGGGCGCCTCCGCGGGGCAGTGCGCCAGCCAGCGGGCCGCCCGCTCGCGCACCCGGGGGTCGGGGTCGCGCGCCAGCGTGTACAGGACGTCGAGCTTCTCGCGCCGCACGCGCGCACGCGCGGGTTCCGGGCGCAGGGTGCCGGGCACCTCCAGGCGTACCCGCGGGTCGGGGTGCCCGGCGTACGACAGACCGACGGGCTCGATGATCTCCCCGTTGCCGTCGGCGTCGCCCTCCTCGCCCAGCCCGGCCAGCACCAGGGCGAGCACCTCGGGGTCCGGCTCCTCCAGGGCCCAGGGCAGGAACACCTCGGGCGCGGGCTCGTCGACCACGGAGCCCGGCCGCGAGGACAGCCCGCCGAACCCGATGACGAGGCACCGCAGCACGTCCGCTGCGAAGAGCCGGCACAGCCGGTCGGGATGCCCGCTCAGCGCCCGGGCGGCGCTCCAGGTCTCCTCGTCCCGCCGGGTGGCGAGGAGGACGACGGAGTCGGACCAGACGCCGTGGTCCCGGTCCGGGCGGGCGAGGGCCCGCGCGAGCAGCTCGTCGAACGGCGTGCGGATCCCGAAGCGCTCCTCCAGCACGGTGAGGACGCCCAGGTGGCCGTCCCACACGGTCTGCCCGCCGAGCGAGTACCGCTCGTGCCGCGTGCTCCAGGTCTCGACCCGCACCGTGCCGCGCTCGACCGGCCCGGCGGCTCCGGTCCTGCGCCGCAGTTCGGTCCCGAGGTCCGCCCCGGCCCAGTACCGCGCGCGTGCCAGCAGGTCGGCCCGCGCGCCGGCGTCGAGGCGGACCACCTCGGGAAGCAGCCGGTCGGCCATCCAGGAGCAGCCGCCGTCCACCGCCCGGGTCAGCGCGCTGTCGCCGCCGGGCAGCCCGGGATCCCCTCCCGGCGCCTCGCCCACCGGCCGCAACGCGTCGGCGCCGGCCCTGATCAGCTCCTCGGCGACCGGTTCGTCGTAGGCCGCGACGGCCACGCAGAGCAGGGGGACGCCGTCGGCCGGGTCGCGGGCGTCCGGATCCTCCCCGCCGTCCAGCAGCGCGTGCACGGTCTCCGCGTCACCCCGCCGAACGGCCGCGACCAGTTCCGCCGACCCCATACGCCCGCCTCCCCACGCCGGTTTCCCGATGCGGCCGGCCGGGCGAGCCCGGAGGGCGCGGGTTGCCCGGACCAGCCGTACTACCGCCGGTCCCCGATCACCGTCGCGCCCGGCGCCGGTCCCGCGGCCACCCGCACGCTCCGGCAGGTGCCCGACGTGCGCAGCGCCTCGGCGGTCTTCGCCGCGGCGGCGGTGTCGCGGGCGAGGAAGGCGGTGGTCGGGCCGGAGCCGGAGACGAGCGTGGCGAGGGCGCCGGCCGCGTGGCCCGCGGCGAGGGTGTCGGCCAGTTCCGGGAACAGCGACAGCGCGGCGGGCTGGAGGTCGTTGGTCACGGTCGCCGCGAGGGCGTCGGGGTCGCCGTCGGCCAGGGCGTCGAGGAGGGGCCGCGAGGCCACCGGCTCGGGGATGTCCCGGCCCTGCGCCAGCCGGTCGAACTCCCGGAACACCGCCGGTGTCGACAGCCCGCGTTCGGCCATCGCGAACACCCAGTGGAACGTGCCGCCGACCTCCAGGGCCGTCAGTTTCTCGCCGCGCCCGGTGCCGAGGGCCGCCCCGCCGACCAGGCTGAACGGCACATCGCTGCCCAACTCCGCGCAGATCTCGAGGAGTTCGTCACGGGTGGCGCCGGTGCCCCACAGCGCGTCGCAGGCCAGCAGCGCGCCCGCGCCGTCCGCGCTGCCGCCCGCCATGCCCCCGGCGACGGGGATGTCCTTGGCGATGTGCAGGTGCACGTCGGGCGTGCGGCCGTACCGCTCGGCCAGCGCGATCGCGGCCCGCGCCGCCAGGTTCGTCCGGTCCAGCGGCACCTGGCCGGCGTCCGGGCCCTCGCAGGTGACGCGCAGGCCGTCGGCCGGGGTCGCCGTGACCTCGTCGTACAGGCCGACGGCGAGGAAGACGTTCGCCAGGTCGTGGAAGCCGTCCGCGCGGGCGGCGCCCACCGCGAGCTGCACGTTGACCTTGGCGGGCACCCGCACGGTGACGCTCACTCGGAGTCCTTCCGCCGGGAGGTGCCGAGGGACGCGCGGGACGCGGCGGGAGCCTCCCGGTCGGGCGCGGCCTCGGCGATGCGGGCGAACTCCTCGACCGTGAGGGCCTCTCCGCGCGCCTGCGGCGAGACGCCGGCCGCCACGAGGGCCTCCTCGGCCAGGGCCGCGGAGCCCGCCCATCCGGCGAGCGCGGCCCGCAGGGTCTTGCGGCGCTGGGCGAACGCCGCGTCGACGACGGCGAACACCTCGCGCCGCGACGCCGTGGTCCTGATCGGCTCGGTCCGCCGCACCAGCGAGACCAGCCCGCTGTCCACGTTCGGCGCGGGCCAGAAGACCTTGCGCCCGATGGCGCCGGCCCGCTTGACCTCGGCGTACCAGTTGGCCTTGACCGACGGCACGCCGTACACCTTCGAGCCGGGCCCGGCGGCGAGCCGGTCGGCGACCTCCGACTGGACCATGACGAGGGTGCGTTCGATGGTCGGGAAGGTCTCCAGCATGTGCAGCAGCACCGGCACGGCCACGTTGTACGGCAGGTTCGCGACGAGCGCGGTCGGGGCGGGGCCGGGCAGTTCGGTCACCTGCATCGCGTCGGAGTGCACCAGCGCGAAGCGCTCGGCGCGCTCCGGCATGCGGGCCGCGATCGTCGCGGGCAGCGCGCCGGCCAGGACGTCGTCGATCTCGACGGCCGTGACCCGGTCGGCGGTCTCCAGGAGCGCCAGGGTGAGCGAGCCGAGCCCGGGGCCGACCTCGACGACCACGTCGTCGGGCCGGACCTCCGCGGTGCGGACGATACGGCGGACCGTGTTCGCGTCGATCACGAAGTTCTGGCCGCGCTGCTTGGTGGGACGCACGCCGAGGACAGCCGCCAGCTCACGGATGTCGGCGGGGCCCAGGAGGGCGTCGGGGGCGGGGCTGGTACTCACGGGACAAGGGTACGGGCCGCGCCGCCGCGCTCCTCACCCGTGCAGCCGCGTCCCGCAGTGCGGCCAGGGACTCGACCCGCGTCGCACGTACAGCTTCTTCGCGCGGAGCGTCTGTTCGGCCGCCGGGGCGTCCTGGGGCCGCCCGCTGCCGCCGAGGCTCTGCCAGGTGCGGGTGTCGAACTGGTACAGCCCGCCGTACGTGCCCGAGGGATCGACCGCGTTCGGCCGGCCGCCCGACTCGCAGACCGCGAGGCCCCGCCAGTCGAGGCCGTCGGCGCCCCGCACGGACGCCGGCAGCGGCTTCGTCCCGACCTTCACCACCTGGTCGCGCGGTGCGCGGACGATCTCGTCACGGATCCGCCGCGGTGTCTGGCGCACGCCGTTCACGGTGCGCAGCGCGTACGTGATCCGGCGCAGGCCGGGCCGTCCGGCCCGCTCCACCACCTCCGTGCCCTTGAACAGCGAGGGGTCGTCGGTGCGGCGCACGCCGAACGGGATCGCCTCCTCGCGCACCTCCTTGGCGCCGGTGATCCGCAGCACGGTGACCGTCTGCCCGTCGCGCGGGAAGCTGCCGGGCGCGACGGAGGTGGTGTCCTGGCCGCGCAGGGTGATCCCGGCGGCCGCCACCGCCTCGCGCACGGTCGCCGCGTTGGTGCGGACGGTGCGGGCCCGGCCGTCGGCCATGATGGTGACCGAGCGCTCGGTGCGCACGTCCAGCGCCAGCCCCGCACGTCCGATCGGCTGGGTGTGCGGGACGGACATGTAGGCGCCCTCGGCGCGCACCCCGAGCTGCCGGAGCGCCTCCCGCACGGTGTGCGCCGTCGTCCACACCTCGTGCCGGTGCCCGTCCAGGGTGAGCCGGACGGGCCGCCCGTACTGCACCGCGATCTCGTCGCCGCTGGCGACGGGGGTGCCCGGGGCGGGCGCCACCACGTCGTGCGCGCCCACCCGCACGCCTTCCTCCGCCAGGAGTTCGGTCACGTCGTCGGCGAAGGTGTGCAGCGTGCGCGGCTTGCCGTCGACGGTCAGCTCGACCGCCTTGTCCTCGGCGACGAACGCGGTGGTGCCGCCGGCCAGGAAGGCGACGACGAGCGCCTGCGGGACCAGGCGGCGGATCGTGGACTCCGGCCGCTCGGCGGAGCGCGACCGGCGCCGGCGCGCGGCCCGCCCCGCCTCCCGCGCCGCGTCCTGCCGCGGCGGCGGCAGGTGGGGCAGCACCGGACCGGACAGCCGGACCGTCTCGGCGTACGGCGCGGCACCGGAGAGCCGGACCGTCTCGGCGTACGGCGCGGCACCGGAGAGCCGGACCGTCTCGGCGTACGGCGCGGCACCGGAGAGCTGGACCGTCTCGGCGTACGGCGCGCCGCCGGAGAGCTGGACCGTCTCGGCGTACGGCGCGGCACCGGAGAGCTGGACCGTCTCGGCGTACGGCGCGCCGCCGGCGGGCCCCGGCGGCGCGACGGACCCCGGCGGCTCGGCGGACCCGGCCCGCTCGGCGAACCGGAGCGGCTCGGGGAGCCGGAGGGTCTCCGGAGGCGGGGGCGGCGCTTCGTACGTCTCGTAGGTCTCGTACGTCTCGTACGCGGGCCGGTACGTGTCGTCGTACGTCCCGGGCGCCGCGTACACGCCGTACGCGATCGTCTCGGCGTCGTGCAGGTCGACGTACGACCCGCCACCGCCGTACGGCTCGTACTCGAAGTACTGCGAGTTGCTCACGCCGACACTCCAGGGGAGGGGTCCGGATCGGGCCCCCAGAACCTAGCGGAGCGACGGTCACTCTCCAAAGTGGCGCGGCTACCGAGAGTTGTGTTCGACGGGTGGCGGACGCCCTCAGTAGGCGAACGCGCGTGCGGTGTTGGCGGCGAGGGCGGTGGCCAGGGTGTCCTCGTCGATGCCCCGCACGGCGGCCATGGCGCGCACCGTGACCGGGATCAGATACGGGGCGTTGGGCCGTCCGCGGTAGGGCGCCGGGGTCAGGAAGGGGGCGTCGGTCTCCACCAGGAGCAGCTCCAGCGGGGCCACGGCGACGGCGTCCCGGAGCTGCTGCGCGTTCTTGAAGGTGACGTTGCCCGCGAAGGACATGAAGTAGCCGGCGCGGGCGCAGATCCCGGCCATCTCGGCGTCGCCGGAGTAGCAGTGGAAGACGGTGCGCTCGGGGGCGCCCTCCTCCTTCAGGACGCGCAGGACGTCGGCGTGGGCGTCGCGGTCGTGGATGACCAGCGCCTTGCCGTGCCGCTTGGCCATCTCGATGTGGGCGCGGAAGGAGCGCTCCTGGGCCTCCTTGCCCTCGGGGCCGGTGCGGAAGTAGTCGAGTCCGGTCTCGCCGACGCCCTTGACGTGCGCGAGCGCGGCCAGACGGTCGATCTCGGCGAGCGCCTCGTCGAGGGCGTGCGCCCCGCCCGGCGTCCGCGCGCCCTGGCGGGACCAGCCTCCCCCAGCCTCAGGGGGCTGGGAGGTGCCCCCAGGGTCGCCGTGCACGATGCGCGGCGCCTCGTTCGGATGCAGCGCGACCGCGGCGTGGACGCCCGCATGGGCCGCCGCCGTCTCGGCCGCCCACCGGGAGCCCCGCACGTCGCAGCCGACCTGGACGACCGTCGTCACGCCGACCGACGCGGCCTTCGCGAGGGCCTCCTCCACCGTGCCCGACTGCATGTCGAGGTGGGTGTGGGAGTCGGCGACCGGCACCCCGAGGGGGGCCGGAAGCGGCGGCGCGGCGTTCTTGTCGGCGTTCGAAGGCATGCCCCGATCCTACGGAAGGGGCATGCCCTCCTCGGCCGGCAATCGGCCCGCCCCGGTCAGCTCGCCTTGCGGAACGGGTGGAGAAGGTCGGACAGGTGCCAATGGTGGTGGTGCGGCGCCTCGGACCGCGCCTCGGCGGGCGCGTCGGCGGGATCCTCGGCCGCCGGCGCCGTCGCCCCGGCCGGTCCGGCCGCGGGCGCCTTGTACGGACGGGCCGCGCTGAGCACCGACGAGACCTGCCCCGCCCGCATGATGCGCACGACGTGCCCGTCGCAGTTCTGGCACACGGGACGGCTCAGCGGCGACGGCACAACCCGCCCGTCCGCCACGTAGAGGACGAACTCGTGACCGTCGGCGTCGGTGTGGTGCTCTATCTCGAAGGCCTGCTCCCAGCCGTGCCCGCAGCGCATGCAGGCGAAGGAGTACGACTCGTTGACGACGGCGCTCGCGCCGCCGCGGAGGCCGGTCTGCCCTGTGAACTCACTCATGACCGCTCCTGTGGTCCGCTGGTGGAACCGCTCAAGTCCCGTCATCCAGTGGACGCCTCGCCCGGAGCGAATGCACCCGACCTGTGCACTGTTGAAGCCGATTTGGGCGTCCCTTGCCCCAACGCCCGCCGCCCTTTGCCCGCACATGGGGCGCACGCTCAGACGACATGCGCCCTGCTCAGAGGGGGTGTGAGCCCCTTCACACCACCCCGGCACCACCCGTCACGGCCGACACCGGCGGCCACGGCGCCGGCCCGCGGGCGACCGTCGCGGCCACCCGCGGGCGACCGTCACAGGTCCCCGGCGTTCTTCGCCGCCACCACCGCGTCGAACACCTCGCGCTTGGGCAGCCCGGCCTCGGCCGCCACCGCCGCGATGGCCTCCTTGCGGCGCTCGCCGGCCTCCTCGCGCACCCGCACCCGCCGCACCAGTTCCGTCGCGTCGAGCTCCTCGGGTCCGCGCTCGGGCGCCCCCGTGACGACGACGGTGATCTCGCCCCGCACGCCCTCGGCCGCCCACCGCGCCAACTCGCCGAGCGGGCCGCGCCTGACCTCTTCGTACGTCTTGGTCAGCTCCCGGCACACGGCGGCCCGCCGGTCCGCGCCGAACACCTCGGCCATCGCGGCGAGGGTGTCGTCGAGCCGGTGCGGGGCCTCGAAGTAGACGAGGGTCCTGCGTTCCTCGGCGACCTCGCGCAGCCGGGACAGCCGCTCCCCCGCCTTCCTCGGCAGGAACCCCTCGAAGCAGAACCGGTCGACGGGCAGCCCGGACAGGGCCAGCGCGGTGAGCACCGCGGACGGACCCGGCACGGCGGTGACGCGGATGTCCTGCTCGACGGCCGCGGCGACCAGCCGGTACCCGGGGTCGGAGACCGACGGCATCCCGGCGTCGGTCACGAGGAGCACCCGCGCGCCGCCCGCCAGATCCGCGACCAGCTCGGGAGTGCGGGCGGACTCGTTGCCCTCGAAGTAGGACACGACACGCCCCTTGGGCGTCACCCCCAGGGCCTGGGTCAGCCGCCGCAGCCGGCGCGTGTCCTCGGCGGCGATCACGTCGGCGCCGGTCAGCTCCTCGGCGAGACGAGGCGGAGCGTCGGAGACGTCACCGATGGGAGTACCGGCGAGAACGAGGATTCCGGGCGTAGCTGTCACGTTTCCATCCTCGCAGGGCCGGTGCACGGGACTCACACAGACCTGTTCCCTACGATGGCGCGGTGACCAGTACCGCGTCCTCCATGGACTCCACGGACTACCGGCAGGGCCGGACGCCGCCCGACCAGCGGCCGTCGTGGCAGCAACGGCTGCGCCGTTTCGGATACACCGCGGAGCCGTCCGCCGACGTCCGGGAGCGGCTGGTGCCGCCGTTCGCGCAGCCCGGCCCCCGGTTGTGGCAGGCGCTCGGCCTGCCGCCCCTGTGGACGGACCGGATCGCGCGCTGGTCGTCCTGGGGCGGTCCGCTGCTGGTGACGCTGCTGGCCGGCGTGCTCCGGTTCTGGCACCTGGGCAGCCCCAAGGCGGTGATATTCGACGAGACGTACTACGCCAAGGACGCGTGGGCGGTCGTCCACCGCGGCTTCGAGGTCAACTGGGACAAGAACGCCAACGACGTCATCCTCTCCTCCGGCGGGCACGTCACGATCCCGACGGACGCGGCGTACGTCGTGCATCCGCCGGTCGGCAAGTACGTGATCGGGCTGGGCGAGCTGATCTTCGGGTTCGACCCGTTCGGCTGGCGGTTCATGACGGCGGTGCTCGGCACGCTCAGCGTCCTGCTGCTGTGCCGGATCGGCCGCCGGATCTTCCGCTCGACCTTCCTGGGCTGCCTGGCGGGCGCGCTGATGGCGGTCGACGGGCTCGCCTTCGTGATGAGCCGCACCTCGCTGCTCGACGGCGTGCTGATGTTCTTCGTGCTGGCGGCGTTCGGCTGCCTGGTCGTGGACCGGGACAAGGCGCGCGAGAGGCTCGCCGCCGCGCTCCCGGCGGACGCGGACGGCCGTCGCCGTCCCGACCCGCACATCGCGGAGACCACCCGCCTCGGCCTGCGCCCCTGGCGCTGGGGCGCCGGCCTGATGCTGGGCCTGGCCATCGGCACGAAGTGGAACGGCCTGTACATCCTGGTGGCGTTCTGCCTGCTGGCGGTGTTGTGGGACGTCGGCTCGCGCAAGGTGGCGGGCGCCCGCCACCCGTACCTGGCGGTGCTGAAGCGCGACACGGGCCTCGCGTTCCTGGCCACGGTCCCGGTGGCGCTGGTCACCTACGTGGTGTCGTGGACGGGCTGGATCCTGTCCGCCACCGACGGCAAGGGCGGCTACTACCGCAACTGGGCGGCCACCGACGGCAAGGGCGGCGACTGGACCTGGCTGTTCCCCGACTGGTGGCGCAGCCTGTGGCACTACGAGCACGAGGTCTACGAGTTCCACACCCACCTCACCTCGCCGCACACGTACCAGTCGAACCCGTGGAGCTGGCTCGTCCTCGGCCGCCCGGTCTCGTACTTCTACGAGTCGCCCGCGCCGGGCCAGGACGGCTGCCCGACCGACGCGGGCGAGAAGTGCGCCCGCGAGGTCCTCGCGATCGGCACTCCGCTGCTGTGGTGGGCGGCCTGCTTCGCGATCCTCTACGTCCTGTGGCGCTGGCTCTTCCGCCGCGACTGGCGGGCCGGCGCGATCGTCTGCGGCATCGCGGCCGGCTATCTGCCCTGGTTCCTGTACCAGGAGCGCACGATCTTCCTCTTCTACGCCGTCGTCTTCCTGCCGTTCCTGTGCCTGGCGGTGGCGATGATGATCGGCGCGCTCGTCGGTCCGCCGGGCTCCGGCGACACCCGCCGGGTGGCGGGCGCCACCGGCGCGGGCGTCCTCGTCCTGCTGATCGCCTGGAACTTCATCTATTTCTGGCCCCTGTACACCGGGCAGGCGATCCCGATCGACGACTGGCGTTCACGTATGTGGCTGGATACCTGGGTCTAACGATTGCGAAAACACACGCCCCACCCGTCCCCCTTTCCGTTTACTGTGAGCCCGAGGGATCTTCTGAACGCGTTCAGAAATGCCCGCGAGGGCTACGGGGACAACGGGGAGGGCGTGCATGCGCAAGGGGGCCAAGGCAGCGGTGGTCGGCTCTGTCTTCGCGGTGATGGTGGGCGGGGCCGGGTACGGGGCCTTCAACATCGTGAACGCACTGAGCGGGGGCGGGAGCGGGGCCGACGGGTCGGGGGGCGGTGAGCCGGCGGTCGTGAAGAGCGGGCCGCCCAGCGGGTCCGAGGTGAAGGAGACGAGCACCAGGTTCTTCGCGGCGTGGGAGAAGGGGCAGGCCGTGGTGGCCGCGGGTCTCACCAACAACGCGGCCAAGGCCGAGCCCCTGCTGACCTCGTACGCCGGGTCGGCGCACATCACCGGCGTGAAGATCACCCCGGGCGCCGCGGCGGGCGACAGCGTGCCCTTCACGGTCAGCGCGACGGTGTCCTACGAGGGGAAGTCCAAGCCGCTCGCCTACCAGAGCGAGCTGACGGTCGTACGGGGCGTCACCACCGGCAAGGCGCTGGTCGACTGGCAGCCGTCGGTCGTCCACCCCGGGCTGAAGTCCATGGACGACACCCTGGTCACCGGCGCGTCGGCGGCGCCGTCGATCGAGGCCGTGGACCGGGACGGCAAGGTGCTCACGAAGGAGAAGTACCCCTCCCTGGGGCCGATCCTGGACCAGCTGCGCGCCAAGTACGGGGACAAGGCGGGCGGGACGGCCGGCGTCGAGCTGGCGATCAGACACGCCACCCCGGACACCGCCGACACCCCGCTGCTGACCCTCGCCGAGGGCAAGGCGGGCAAGGTGCCCACCACCCTCAGCGCCGGCGTGCAGGCGGCCGCGGAGCGGGCGGTGCAGAAGTACAACCAGTCGTCCGTGGTGGCCGTCAAGCCGAGCACCGGCGAGGTCCTGGCGGTCGCCAACAACCGGACGGACGGCTGGAACGCCGCGTTCCTGGGTGAGGTCGCGCCCGGCTCCACCATGAAGATCGTCAGCGCGGCCACCCTCATCGACAACGGCCTGACCACCGCGAACGGCCCCGCGCCCTGTCCGGACTCGGCCGTCTCCGAGAGCCAGACCTTCCACAACATCACCGACATGAAGCCGAACGAGGACGCGACCCTCGCCGAGAGCTTCGCCCGCTCCTGCAACACGGCGTTCGTGAAGTTCGCGGACGAGGTGAAGGTCGACTCGCTGACGAACGAGGCCCGGGACCGCTTCGGGATCGGCCTCGACTGGCAGACCGGCATCCCGTCCTTCGACGGCTCAGTCCCGGCCGCGGGCGGCCCGGACACGGCGGCCGCCCTCATCGGCCAGGGGCAGGTCCAGATGAACCCGCTGAACATGGCCTCGGTCACGGCGACCGCGATGACGGGCGCCTTCCGGCAGCCGGTGATCGTGCCGCTCGGCCTCGACGGCCGGGAACCCGCACGCGCGCGTGGACTGTCGTCGGGCACCGTGCAGCAACTGCGCTCCATGATGAACCGCACCGCGACCAGCGGCACCGCGGCCGAGGTGATGGCCGGGCTGAGCGGCCGGATCGGCGCGAAGACCGGTTCCGCCGAGGTCGACGGGCAGAACAGGTCCGACAGCTGGTTCACGGGGTACCGCAACGATGTCGCGGCCGCCGCGATGACCCAGGACGGCGGTCACGGCGTCGACGCGTCCGGCCCGATCGTCGCGGACGTGCTGCGGGCCGGCTGAACCGGCGCCACGGTGGTGGCTGACGTCACACGTGACGTCACCTCACAGGACGGGACTCTAGGGTAGGAGCCGTCGTTGGGGTCAGTGAGGGCAACGAGGGCAGCGGGGCTGGGGGGAAGCCCCTGGGGATCCGGAGGATCTGGCAGTGGGCAAGAGAAGGCGCGTAGAAGAGCGGCACAAGAAGCGGGGCCCCGCCGTCGCCGGCGGCATGATCGCCGTCGTGGCCTGCGGGGCGGGCATCGGCGTGTACGCGCTGTACGGGGGCGGCGCGGCGGCGGACGAGGGCTCGGCCGCGGCGGCCAACGGCAACCAGGTGCCGCGGGTCAGGGCCGACGCGCCGTCGGCGACCGAGGCGAAGTCCACGGCCGCCCGGTTCCTGAAGGCCTGGCAGCAGGGCAAGGTGTCCGGGGCGGCCGCCGCCACGGACGACTCCGCCGCCGCCACCGCCCTCCTGACCGGCTACACCAAGGACGCCCACATCACGGACGTCACCCTCACCGCGGGCAAGGCCGACGGCTCCAAGGTGCCGTTCTCCGTGAAGGGCACCGTGAAGTACAAGGGCGTCAGCAAGCCGCTCACGTACGCCAGCGCCCTCACCGTCGTGCGCAACCCCCGCAACGGCAAGGCGCAGGTCGACTGGCACGCGTCCGTCGTCCACCCGGACCTGCAGGACGGCGACACGCTCGTCACCGGCGAGTCCGGCACCCCGCCGGTCAAGGCCGTCGACAGCGAGGGCGGTGAGCTCACCGTCGCCGCGTACCCCTCCCTGGAGCCGGTCCTGGACGGGCTGCGGGAGAAGTACGGCAAGAAGGCGGGCGGCAAGGCGGGCGTGGAGCTCCAGGTCGTCCGCGGCAAGGCGTCGAAGGCGAAGAATGCCTCCGACAAGACACTGCTGGAGCTCAGCAAGGGCACTCCGGGCACCGTGAGGACCACGCTGAGCCCGACCCTGCAGGCGGCCGCCGAGCAGCAGGTGGCGAAGACCGCGCGCTCGTCGGTCGTCGTGATGCGCCCCTCCACGGGCGAGATCCTCGCGGTGGCGAACGCCGGTCACAGCTTCAACACCGCCTTCAACGGCTCGCTCGCGCCCGGCTCCACCATGAAGGTCATCACCTCGTCGCTCCTCATCGAGAAGGACCTGGCGTCGGCGGACAAGGTGCACCCCTGCCCGAAGACGTTCACCTACGGCGGCTGGAAGTTCCACAACGACGACGACTTCCAGATCACCGGCGGCACCTTCAAGGCGAGCTTCGCGCGCTCCTGCAACACCGCCTTCATCAGCCAGGCGCCCGAGCTGGACGACGACAGCCTGACCAAGCAGGCGCAGCAGGTCTTCGGCCTGTCGATGAACAACTGGGCGATCGGCGTGCCGTCCTTCGACGGCTCGGTGCCGGTGCAGTCGGCGGCCCAGATGGCGGCGTCGCTGATCGGTCAGGGCGGGGTGCGGATGAACCCGCTGAACATGGCCTCGGTCGCCTCGACCGTCAAGGCGGGCACCTTCCACCAGCCGTACCTGGTCGCCCCGTCCGTGGACGACCGCACGCTGGCGAAGGCCTCGCGCACCATGTCGGCGGCCACGCTGTCGCAGCTGCGGGAGCTGATGAACTACACGGCGGCGGCCGGCACCGCCGCCGAGGCGATGTCCGGCCTGGGCCCCGACTACGGCGCCAAGACGGGTTCGGCCGAGGTCGACAACCAGAAGAAGCCCAACGGCTGGTTCACCGCCTACCGCGGCGACCTGGCGGCCGCGGGCGTCGTCCAGGCGGGCGGCCACGGCGGCGACACCGCCGGACCGATCGTGGCGTCGCTGCTGCGGCTGGGCGACTGAGCCGGCGGCCGCGGCGGCTAGTGCGTGACGGGCTGCTGCGCCGTCGCCATGTAGGTGCGGCGCAGGAACCGCAGCAGCGTCTTGGACTCGAACTGGACGACCGAGACGCCGTGCGGGGAGTGGAACTCGACGACGGCCTGGACGCGTCCGCAGGGCCACACCCGTACCTCGCCGGTGCCGGTCGGGGCCCGCAGTCCTTGTTCGAGGAGGCTGCGGGAGAACGTCCACTCGCGCCGGTCGGGCATCGCGACGCGGACCGACCGGGGATCCTCGGGGTCGTAGCGCAGGACGACGGGTACGCCCCGCCGTTCGTCCTCGATGGAGTCGGCGTCGGTGACGATGTGGGCTCGCGCGTACTGTTCGACTACAGACATCGGCCGACCCTCTCACGCAGCGTGACCTGTGCGGAAGCTGTGCGTCCGCTCCCCTTCCAATGTCGCATATTTTGCGGATTGCGCTCCTCCGCGCAGGCGTATCTCACCTGTGCGATACACGGGTCCGGCGGCGATCCCGGGACGACGCTGCCACGTCACCGGAGAGACAAGTTGCTCGCTCTTGCGAACCGTTCGCATTAAGCCACTATCATCGTCGGGTGCACGTACCCGACGGATTCATCAACGCCCCGACCTCCGCCGTGACCGGAGTCGTCGCCGCCGGCGCCATCGCCGTGAGCCTGCGCGGCGCCCGCCGCGAGCTCGACGACCGGACCGCGCCGCTGGCCGGTCTGGTGGCGGCGTTCATCTTCGCCGTGCAGATGCTGAACTTCCCCGTCGCGGCGGGGACCAGCGGCCACCTGCTCGGCGGCGCGCTCGCCGCGATACTCGTGGGCCCCTACACCGGGGTCCTGTGCGTGTCCGTGGTCCTGCTGATGCAGGGCATCCTCTTCGCGGACGGCGGCCTGACCGCGCTCGGCGTGAACATCACCGACATGGCGATCGTGACGACCGTCGTGTCGTACGCCGTCTTCCGCGGGCTGGTGAAGGTGCTGCCCCGCGGCCGCCGGTCCGTCACGGTCGCTTCCTTCGTCGCCGCCGTGCTGTCGGTGCCCGCCGCCGCCGTCGCCTTCACGCTCGTCTACTGGATCGGCGGCACCACCGACGTGTCGATCGGCAAGGTGGCGACCGCGATGATCGGCGTGCATGTGCTGATCGGCATCGGCGAGGCCGTGATCACCGCGCTGACCGTGGGCGCCGTCGTCGCCGTACGGCCGGATCTCGTCCACGGCGCGCGCGACCTGCGGCAGAAGCTCCGGCTGCGCGTGCACGGCGAGCTCGTCGACGTCCCCGCGGCCGAGGAGGCCGCGCCCGTGGCGGCGCGCGCCTCGCGGCGCACGCTGTGGGTGACGGGCCTGGTCACCTCCCTCGTCCTGGCCGGCTTCGTCAGCTTCTACGCCTCCGCGAACCCCGACGGCCTGGAGAAGGTCGCCGCCGACAAGGGCATCGACAAGAAGGCCGAGGAGCACGCGTCCGCCGACTCCCCGCTCGCCGACTACGGCGTCAAGGACGTCTCGAACGCCCGTCTGTCCGGCGGCCTCGCGGGCGTCATCGGCGTCGGCGCGACCGTCGTGGCGGGCAGCGCGGTCTTCTGGGCGGTGCGCAGGCGCCGCACGGGCGCCGACGTGTCGCCGACGGCCGTAGAGAACGTCTGACGTCATGGGCGCGGGACACACGCACCGGCTCTACCGGCACGGACACTCGCCCGTGCACGGCCTGCCGCCGCACACCAAGCTCGCCGCCGTCTTCGCCTTCGTGGTGGTCGTGGTGTCGACGCCCCGGGAGGCGATGTGGGCGTTCGGCCTGTACGCGGTCCTGCTGGCCGTCGTCGCGCGCCACGCGCGCGTGCCCGCCGGTTTCCTGCTCAAACGGCTGCTGATCGAGGTGCCGTTCGTCGCGTTCGCGGTGCTGATGCCGTTCGTCGCGGAGGGCGAGCGGGTGGACGTCCTCGGCCTGTCGCTCAGCGTCAACGGCCTGTGGGGCGCCTGGAACGTCCTCGCGAAGGGCACCCTGGGCGTGGCCGCCTCCGTGCTGCTGGCGTCCACCACCGAGCTGCGTGAACTGCTCCTCGGCCTCCAGCGGCTGCGGCTGCCCCCGCTGCTCGTGCAGATCGCCTCCTTCATGATCCGCTACGGCGACGTCATCACGGACGAGATGCGGCGCATGCGGATCGCCCGGGAGTCGCGCGGGTTCGAGGCGCGGGGCGTGCGGCACTGGGGCGTGCTCGCGAAGTCGGCGGGCGCGCTGTTCATCCGCTCCTACGAGCGCGGCGAACGCGTGCATCTGGCCATGATCAGCCGGGGGTACGCCGGTGCGATGCCGGTGATCGACGAGGTGACCGCGTCCCGGGCGCAGTGGTCGTACGCGCTGGCCCTCCCGTTCGCCGCCCTCTTCGTCTGCGTGTTGGGATGGTCCCTGTGACTGACGCTGTGACGCCTTCCGTGACGCCCCCGCCCTCCCTGGAGGTGGCCGGTCTGGCCTTCGCCTACCCCGACGGCCACCAGGCCCTGTTCGGCGTGGACTTCTCCGTCGCGCGCGGCGAGCGGGTCGCGCTGCTCGGCCCCAACGGCGCAGGCAAGACGACCCTCGTGCTGCACCTCAACGGCATCCTGACCGGCGGCGCGGGCACCGTGACGGTGGCCGGACTGCCCGTCGGCAAGCAGCACATGGCCGAGATCCGCCGCAAGGTCGGCATCGTCTTCCAGGACCCCGACGACCAGTTGTTCATGCCGACGGTCCGGGAGGACGTGGCGTTCGGACCGGCGGCGGCCGGGCTGAAGGGGGCCGCCCTGGAGGCGCGGGTCGACCGCGCCCTCGAACAGGTCGGCATGGCGGAGTTCAAGAACCGCCCCCCGCACCACCTGTCCTTCGGCCAGCGGCGCCGGGTGGCCGTCGCGACGGTGCTCGCGATGGAGCCGGAGATCCTCGTCCTGGACGAGCCGTCCTCCAACCTCGACCCGGCCTCGCGGCGCGAACTGGCCGACATCCTCCGGTCGTTGGACGTCACCGCGCTCATGGTCACGCACGACCTGCCGTACGCCCTGGAGCTGTGCCCGCGGGCCCTGATCCTGAGCGAGGGCGTGATCGCCGCGGACGGCCGGACCGGCGATCTGCTCGCCGACGACACCCTCATGCGCGCCCATCGCCTGGAGTTGCCCTTCGGGTTCGACCCGCGCTCCGCCACAATGGGCGCGTGACGAACGAGGCACCCCCCGCCGACGGCACGCTGCTCCTCGACGAGCAGCTGTGCTTCGCGCTGTACGCGGCCCAGCGGGCGGTGACGGCCGCGTACCGGCCGCTCCTGGACGAACTGGGGCTCACGTATCCCCAGTACCTCGTGCTGCTGGTCCTGTGGGAGCGCGGTGAGACGACCGTCAAGGAACTGGCGTCGGCCCTGCGCCTCGACTACGGCACGATGTCGCCGCTGCTGAAACGGCTGGAGGCGGCGGGGCTGGTGCGACGGGAGCGCTCGGCGCGGGACGAGCGCTCGGTGCTCGTCGCGTGCACCGGGCGCGGCGAGGAGCTGAAGGGGCGCGCGGAGCGGGTGCCCGCCACCCTGCTCGCGACGACGGGACTGGAAACGGCGCAGGTCACGCGGTTGCGCGAGGAGCTGTGGGAGCTCGCGGAACGGGCCCGGGGCGCGGCGGACCGCAGCCGCTGAAGCGCGCCCCCGCCGGCCCCCTCGCACGTTACCCACGGTTACCACCCCCTGGTGGGCGATCCCCTCCGTACCGGCCGGTACCTTGTGCGCAATGTAATTGGGCAAGCTCCGGGGGAGGTCCCGCCGTGACCGAAGGCAGCGCCGTCGACACCGTCGCCACCGTCGACACCCGTCCGACGAAGATCACATACGTCGCCGAGGCGACCGCGCACGGCGGCCGCGACGGGTACGTGACCAGCCAGGACGGCCAGATCCAGCTGAAGGTGGCGATGCCGCCCGAGCTGGGCGGCGACGGCAACGGCACCAACCCCGAGCAGCTCTTCGCGGCTGGCTACAGCTCCTGCTTCCACAACGCGCTGATCCTCGTCGGCAACCGCGCGGGCTTCGACCTCACCGGCTCCACGGTGGCGGCGAAGGTCGGGATCGGACCGAACCGGACCAAGGGCTACGGGCTCGCCGTCGCGCTGAGCGTCTCGCTCCCCGTCCTCGACCCGGAAGTCGCCGGACAGCTGGTGGACGCCGCGCACCAGGTGTGCCCGTACTCGAACGCCACCCGCGGCAACATCGATGTAACGATCCTTCTCGGCTAGCGGAACGAAGGAATCCCAGGCTCGACCGGGGCGTTCCCCCGGGAGTCGAAGGTGATCTCCGAGAGGGCGTGCGGGCGTGGACGTGAACGGTGCGGTGGCCGAGGGCTTCGAGCCGGTCCGGGAGGCGTTCGCACGGAACTTCGAGGTGCTCGGGGAGCGGGGCGCGGCCGTGGCCGTCTACCGGGACGGGCGCAAGATCGTCGACCTCTGGGGCGGCACACGGGACGTGGACGGCGGGGACGGCGCAGCCCCCTGGGAGCAGGGCACCGCGCAGATCGTGCGCTCGGCGACCAAGGGCGTCGCGGCCACCGCGCTCCTGCTGCTGCACCAGCGCGGGGAGCTGGACCTGGACGCGCCCGTGGGGACCTACTGGCCGCAGTACAAGGCGGCGGGCAAGGAGCGCACGCTCGTGCGGCACCTGCTCGCGCACCGGGCGGGCGTGCCCGTGCTGGACCGGCCGCTGACGCCCGCCGAGGCCGCCGACCCCGACCTCGGCGCCGCGGCCGTGGCGGCCCAGGCGCCGGCCTGGGAACCCGGGACGGACCACGGCTACCACGCGCAGACGTACAGCTGGCTGACCGGCGAGCTGGTGCGGCGGATCACCGGCCGGACCATCGGCGCGTGGATCGCCGACGAGATCGCCGGCCCGGTGGGGGCCGACCTGTGGCTCGGGCTGCCGGAGGCGCAGCGCGCGCGAGTGGGGCGCGTGGGGCAGGTGGACGCGCCCGCGCCGAGCGGAGCGCTGAAGACCCGGCCCAAGCCGGCCGTCAGCGCCGCCTACGCCGATCCCGCCTCCCTCACCCGCCGCGCCTTCGCCGCGATCACCCCGCTGCCCGACGAGAACGACCCCGCCTACCGGGCCGCGGCGCTCCCCGCCTCCAACGGCATCGCCACCGCCGACGGCCTGGCCCGCTTCTACGCGTCGCTGATCGGTGAGGTGACGGGCGGGGTGCGGCTGCTGCGCCCCGAGACGGTGGAACGGGCGCGCGGCGAGCAGTCGTCGGGCCCCGACCGGGTGCTCGTCGTGCACACCCGGTTCGGCCTCGGCCCCATGCTGCACGGTGCCGCGTCGCCGCTGCTGTCCCCCACCGCCTTCGGCCACCCGGGCCGCGGCGGCGCGCTCGGCCTCGCCGACCCCGAGTCCGGGATCGCCTTCGGCTACGTCACCAACGGTTTCCGGACGAGCGTGACGGCGGACCCGCGCGCGCAGGCGCTGCTGCGGGCGCTGCGGACGGCCCTGGCGGGCGGGGTCTGACGCTCACACGTTGATCGAGTGCGACCTGTGTCCCGAGTCCTCGTCGATCTCCACATGGGCCTTGGTCAGCAGCTTCATGGCGATCTCGTTGAGGGCGCGGGCGCCGGCGATCTCCTCGCCGACCCGCGGCTGGTCGACGTCCACGTTGTGCCGGGTGGCGTGTCCGTGCGCCTTGATCTCGGTCCCGTCGGGCAGGCGGACCAGCCCGACCGCGCGCGTGTGCCGGCCGTCCTCCTCGAACTCCAGCTCCACGTGCCATCCGACAGCGGTGTGCGTAGTGGTCATGAGGTCACCTCCGGAAGTCCTTCTTCCAGGGTGCTCCCGAGAGCGGACGCACGCACCCAGTCGGCTCGGGGCGGCAGCGGTGGTGCGTCCGCACGGAGCTGCCGGACTCCTCCTCGAGGACGAGGCGCACCTCCCTCGCGTCCGTGGGTTCGCGCCGCTCGGCGGTGCCGCCCGGGTGGGTCTCGGTGCGCGGCGGGCCGTCGAGAGGAGGAGGTCCACCCCGGTCGGCCGGGCACCGCCGCGCGGGGCAGCGGGATCAGCCGGTGTGCAGCATCAGGCCGATCCCGACGACGAGGAGCCCGGCGGCGACGAGCCGGGGCGCGCCGAACCGCTCCTTGAAGAAGAGCGCGCCGATGGCCGCTCCGACGATGATCGACGATTCCCGCAGCGCGGCGATCGGCGCCAGTTCGGCGCGGGTCTGCGCCCACAGGACGAGGGCGTAGGCGACGACGGACAGCGCGGAGCCGAGGAGGCCCAGGGCGGCGTAGGGGCGGAGCACCGCGAGGGTCCGCCCGCGCCAGCGGTGCACGGCGTAGGCCGGGATGACGACTCCCTGCACGGCCATCAGCCAGGCGATGTACCCCAGGGAGGACCCGGAGGCGCGCACGCCGAGCCCGTCGACGACGGTGTAGACGGCGATGGTCAGCCCGGTCGCCAGCGCGGCGCCGATCGCCGCCCAGTTCGGCCGCCGACCGCGCAGCCCCCACAGGGCGACGCCGGTCAGCCCCGCGCAGGACAGCGCGACCCCGGCGGCCGCCCAGCCGTCCGGCACCTCGTGCGCGAAGACGGCGGCGAGGACGGTGACGACGAGCGGCGCGGAGCCGCGCGCGATGGGGTAGGCCTGCCCGAAGTCGCCGAGCCGGAACGACCGCATCAGCAGCACGTAGTAGGCGATGTGGACGAGAGCGGAGGACAGCAGGTACGGCCAGGCGCGGGCCGCCGGGAACGCGGTGAAGGGGACGAGGGCGAGCCCGATGAGCATCCCCCCGCCGGCGATCAGCGTGAACCCGACGAGCTTGTCGGTGATCCGGTGGGCGATGGCGTTCCAGCTGGCGTGGGTGATCGCGGCGAACAGGACGGCCGCGGTGACCAGCGGGGTCACGCGGTGCGCTCGCGCACGTCCACGACGGTCGCGGCGGCGTGCTCGACGAGGTCCAGGGGCGCCATGGGGAAGACCGCGTGCGGGTTCCCGGCGGCGGCCCACACGACGTCGTGCGCGAGCAGGTTCCGGTCGGCCAGCACCCGGGTCCGCGTCCGGTGCCCGAAGGGCGGCACACCCCCGATCGCGTACCCGGTGGTCTCCCGTACGACGTCGGCGGCGGCCCGGGTCACCTTCGCTGCGCCGAGCTCCCCGCGCACCAGCTCCACGTCGACGCGCGAGGCGCCGTCCAGCAGGACCAGCACCGGCACCCCGTCCGCGGCGAAGATCAGCGACTTGCAGATCTGGCTCAGCTCGCAGCCGATGGCGGCGGCGGCCTCGGCGGCGGTGCGGGTCGCGTCGGGGAACCGGCGGACCCGGGTGTGCAGCTGGTCGAGGCCCAGGGCGTGCAGCGCCTCGGCGAACAGGGGATGCGCGGCGGTCGTCGTCATGCACGGCACGCTAGCGGTCGGTGTACGGGGCACGCGAGCGGGTTGTGCCCGGCGGCCGCCGTCGCGCACGTCCCGGCCGGCGGCCCGCGCGTCGTCGGGGACGGCACCGCCCCGCGCACCCGCTCGTGCGGGAGGGCGGCGGAAAAAAGGCCGGTGAGGGCGCCCCGTCCCCACGGAGCCCTCACCGGCGGTCCTACGGGTGGACCGGTGCGTCAGGCGCGCACCAGTTCCCGGTCCTCGTCGCCGTCACGGGACGAGGCGGCGTCGGCCTGCGCCTTCAGGCCCTCGCCCTCGACGTCCACGTTGGGCAGGGCGCGGTCCAGCCACTTCGGCAGCCACCACGCCTTCTTGCCGAGCAGGGCCAGCACCGCCGGCACGATCGCCATGCGCACGATGAACGCGTCGAAGAAGACGGCGATCGCGAGGCCGAAGCCGATCATCTTGATCATCGACTCGGTGGAGCTGATGAAGCCGCCGAAGACGGCCATCATGATGATCGCGGCGGCGGCCACCACCTTGGCGCTGTGCCGGAAGCCGGTGACGATCGCCTGGCCCGGGCTCTCGCCGTGGACGTACGCCTCCCGCATCCGGGTCACGAGGAACACCTCGTAGTCCATCGCGAGGCCGAAGACCACGCCCACCATGAAGATCGGCATCATCGACATGATCGGGCCGGTCTCCTCGACGCCGATCAGGCCGCCGAGCCAGCCCCACTGGAAGACCGCGACGACGGCGCCGAGCGCGGCGAGCACGCTGAGCAGGAAGCCGAGGGCCGCCTTCAGCGGGACCAGGATGGAGCGGAAGACCACGATCAGCAGCAGGAAGGCCAGGCCGACGACCAGGCCCAGGTACGGGATCAGCGCGTCGTTGAGCTTCTGCGAGAAGTCGATGTTCATCGCGGTGGTGCCGGTGACCAGCACCTGCGCGCCGGTGTCGGCCCTGACGTCGGCGCCCTGGCCGCGGATGGCGTGCACCAGGTCCTCGGTCCGGGTCGAGGACGGCTTGGAGCCGGGGATCACGGTGATCGTGGCGGTGTCGCCGGCCTTGTTGAACAGGGCGGGGGTGACCGTCACGACGTCCGCGAGGTCCTTGATCCCGTCGGTCACCGTGGTGGCCGCCGCCTTGGGGTCGTCGCTGTCCTTGGCGTCGACCACGATCATCAGGGGGCCGTTGAAGCCGGGGCCGAAGCCCTCCGACAGCAGGTCGTACGCCCGGCGCTGCGTCGTGGACGTCGGCTGCGAGCCGTCGTCGGGCAGGCCCAGCTCCAGCTGGGTGGCGGGGACGGCGATCGTGCCGAGCCCGACCACGCCGAGCAGCAGCACGGCGGCCGGACGGCGGATGACGAAGCTCGCCCAGCGGACGCCGGGACCGGGCCGGGCCTGCCTGCCCCGGCCGTCACTCCCCTCACCGGTCCCGCCGCGTGTCTCACCGGACTTCGCGCCGGTCGACCGGCGCTTCTCGCCCGCGGCCTTGATCCTCTTGCCGGCGTAGCCGAGCAGCGCCGGGATCATGGTCAGCGCGATGAGGACGGCCACCACGACCGTGCCCGCCGCCGCGAGACCCATCTTCGTCAGCATCGGCACGTTGACGACCGCGAGGCCCGCCAGGGCGATCACGACCGTGAGCCCGGCGAAGACGACCGCGGACCCGGCGGTGCCGGTGGCGCGGCCGACCGCCTCCTCGCGGTCGCGGCCCTCGGCCAGCTCGCTGCGGTAGCGGGAGACGATGAACAGCGCGTAGTCGATGCCGACCGCGAGCCCGATCATCAGCGCGAGGGTGGAGGTGGTGTCGCCGAGGTCGAGCGCCTTGGCCAAGGCGGTGATGGTGGAGACGCCGATGCCGACGCCGATGATCGCGGTCAGCAGCGGCAGTCCGGCGGCGACCAGCGAACCCAGGGTGATCACGAGGACGACCGCGGCGATCGCGAGACCGACGACCTCGCCGACCGCGCCGGGTTCGGCCCCGGCCTGGAGGGCGTCACCGCCGACGTCGACGGTCAGTCCGGTCGCCCGGGCCTCGTCCCCGGCCTTCTCCAGGGCGTCCCTGGTCGAGTCCGCGAGCTCCATGCCGGGGACGTCGTACTTGACCGACGTGTAGGCGACCGTGCCGTCCTTGCTCACGGCGGCGGTGGTGAACGGGTCGGTGACGGAGACGACCTCGGAGCCGTCGCTCAGCTCCTTGACGGTCTTCTCGACGGTCGCCCTGTTGGCGGCGTCCGTCATCTTCTGGCCCTCGGGCGCCTTGAAGACGATGCGCCCGGTCCCGCCGTCGGCGCTGGCTCCGGGGAAACGCTGTTCCAGCAGGTCGAAGGCCTTCTGGGCCTCGACTCCCGGGATGGAGAAGGAGGTCGTGCCGGCGGCGGGCGCGGAGGCCGCGCCGACACCGGCCAGGGTCAGCAGGGCCACCCATATCAGGGCGACGAAGTGGCGTCGCCGAAAGGCGAACCGGCCGAGTTTGTAGAGGAACGTGGCCACGGAGGCGTACTCCCGGTCAGGTCGTGTGAGTGGACGCCCGGCCGGGAATCCGGCACGGGCCCCAAGGGCAGGGTTGACCAACCCGGCGGGGAGAGCAGGGGTGATCGGCCCGACGACGTGAGCGGTGACGTCAGGATGGGCGGACCGCGGGGACGGTCAGGTGGTGGGGGTGACGCCGAGGGCAGGGAGGACCACGGCGTCGATGTACGAGAGGAGGAACGCCTGCGTCGGCGGTTGCTCGTCGAGCATGGTGCGGGCGGCGAACGCGCCGATCATCATGTGCGGCACGTAGTCGAGCGCGGCGTTGTCCGCACGGACCTCGCCCCGGTCGATCGCCCGCCGCAGCACGTTGCGGAACTCCGCCATCTCCGGCTCGACGAGGTGTTCCTTGAACGCCTTCAGAAGGTCCGGACTGCCGTGGATGGCCATGGCGAGTCCGCGCATCAGCGCGGAGTTCTGCTCCATCTCGCAGTCGTCCGAACGCATCGTGAGGGCGTGCAGGTCACCCCTGAGCGATCCGGTGTCGACACCGCCGGCGGAGGCGCCCGGCTTGTCGTGCCGCACCGCCTTCGCCACCAGCTCGGCCTTGCCGCCCCACTGGCGGTAGAGCGTCGCCTTGCTGGATCGCGTGCGGGTGGCGACGGCGTCCATGGTGAGGGCGTCGTAGCCGACCTCGCGGAGCAGGTCGAGCACGGCCCGGTACAGCTCGGCCTCGCGCTCGGGCGTGATGCGACTGCGACGCGCCGTTGCGATCTCAGTCATGTCACTCACCTTCCGGCCCCGTCCTCGACGACTCGTCCCGTACACCATGAAGATACCCTGAGAGACAGCGAAACGAAACCGTTTCGTACGTGTGCTGGCTCACGAACGTGAAGGGCACATAAGTTGCCCGGCCCCATTCGAGTTGCCCGCCCCCATCCGCCGGAAAAGCATGGGGAGGTGAGCTATCTGCGTCTGCCCCACCTCAGTGGTGACCTGCTGTGCTTCGTGGCCGAGGACGACCTCTGGCTGGCCCCCCTCGCCGACCCCGGCCGCGCCTGGCGACTCACCGTCGACCGCACCAAGGCCGGCCACCCCCGGTTCTCCCCCGACGGGAGCCTGATCGCGTACACGAGCTGGCGCAGCCTCGTCCCGGAGATCCATCTCGTGCCCGTGGACGGCGGACCGGGCCGGCGGCTGACCTACTGGGGCAGCTCCGACACCCGGGTCTGCGGCTGGACGCCCCCCGACGCGGACGGCAGCACCGACATCCTCGCCGTCGCCTCCCACGGCGAGCCCTTCTCCTACTTCACCTGGGCCTACAAGGTCCCCACCGACGGCGCGCCCGGCCGCAAGCTCCCCTGGGGCCCGGTCTCCGACCTCCAGACCGCCGACCTCGACGGCGAGGGCAGGACCCTCCTGCTCACCGGCACCCCACCGCACGAGCCCGCCGCCTGGAAGCGCTACCGCGGCGGCGCGACGGGCCGCCTGTGGCTGCACGGACAGCGGCTCCTGGACGGCCTCGACGGCCATCTGCACTCCCCCCTCTTCGTCGGCGGGCGGATCGCCTTCCTCTCCGACCACGAGGGCGTCGGCAACCTCTACTCCTGCGCCCACGACGGCTCCGACCTGCGCCGGCACACCGACCACGACGCCTTCTACGCCCGGCACGCCTCCAGCGACGGCACCCGGGTCGTGTACCAGTGCGCCGGCGACCTGTGGATCGTCGACGACCTCGCCGCCGACTCCGAGCCGCGCCGGATCGACGTCCGGCTCAGCGGGCCGCGCGCGGGGCGGCGGCGCTACCAGATCCCGGCCGCCCAGCACGTGGACGGCGTCTCCGTCGACGAGACGGGACGGGCCAGCGCCGTCGTCGTCCGCGGCAGCCTCTACTGGCTGACGCACCGCGACGGCCCCGCCCGGACGATCACCGACACCCCCGGGGTACGGGTACGGCTGCCGGAGATGCTCGGCTCGGGCGGCCAGATCGCCTACGTGACGGACGCGGAGGGCGAGGACGCCGTCGAGATCGCCCATCTGCCCCGGGCCACCGGCGACCGCCCGCCCCGCCGACTGGCCTCCGGGCGGCTCGGGCGGGTGCTGGAGATGGTGTCCGACCCCGACGGCGAGCGGCTCGCCGTCGCCGCGCACGACGGGCGGCTGCTCCTCATCACCGTCTCCGACGACCTCACCCTGGCCGACGACCTCCCCGGCCCCGCCGACGCCGGGGACCCGGCCGGCACAGGCCCGGACGGCACGGAACCGGACAGCGCGCACGCGGACGGCGCGGACGGGACCGAAGCGGACGGGGCGGTGACCGAGCTGATCTCGTCGGTCAACGGGCCCGTGCGGGACCTGGCCTTCTCCCCCGACGGGAGCTGGCTGACCTGGTCGCATCCGGGGATCGGCCGCTCGCTGCGGCAGATCAAGATGGCCCGCATCAAGGACCGGCTCATCGTGGACGTCACCAACGGCCGGTTCGAGGACGAGAACCCGGTGTTCACCCGGGACGGCCGCTACCTGGCCTTCCTCTCCTGGCGCGGCTTCGACCCGGTGTACGACGTGCACACCGGCGACCTGTCCTTCCCGCTGGGCTGCCGCCCCTACCTGGTGCCGCTGTCGTCGGCGACCCCCTCCCCCTTCGCCCTGACCCCGGAGGGCCGGCCCGCCGCCGGAGGCCTGGACCCGGTGGAGGACGACGAGGGCGGCGACGGAGCCGTGACCGTCGAGGTCGAGGGGCTGGAGAGCCGCGTCACGCCCTTCCCCGTCCCGGCGTCCAAGTACTCGGCGCTGTACCCGGTGGCGGGCGGCGGGCTGGTGTGGCTGCGCTGGCCGATCTCCGGCGCGCTGGGCGAGACCTTCGCCAACCCGGACGACACCAGCGGGCGGCCTACGCTCGAACACTTCAACATCAGCAAGGCGAAGAAGTCCGAACTCGTCGACCACCTCGACTGGTTCGCGCTCAGCGGGGACGGCTCCCGGCTGGTCGTGGTCGACGAGGGCGACCTGCGGGCCGTGCCGTCGGCCGAGTCCGGCGACCTGGACTCCACGGTCTGGATCGACCTGCGGCGCATCCTGCACGAGGTGGACCCCGGCGCCGAGTGGCGCCAGTCCTACGAGGAGGCCGGGCGGCTGATCCGCGCCTACTTCTGGGACCCCGGGATGTGCGGCATCGACTGGGACGCGGTCCTCGACCAGTACCGGCCGCTCGTCGAACGGGTCGCGTCACCGGACGAGTTCGCCGACCTGCTGCGTGAGGTGCTGGGCGAACTGGGCACCTCCCACGCCTACGTCACCGCCGCCCGCCGCAACGAGGGCCCGCCGCACTACCAGCGCCTCCAGGGCCTGCTGGGCGCCAACCTGGTCCACCGGGAGGCCGGTTGGACGGTCCGGCGGATCCTGCCCGGCGACTCCTCCGACTCCAAGGCGCGTTCACCGCTGGCCGGGACCGGGATCCGGGACGGCGCGGTCCTCACCCACGTGGACGGGCGGCCGGTCGACCCGGTGACCGGCCCGTATCCGCTGCTCGCCGGCGCGGGCGGCACCACCGTGGAACTCACCTTCACCCCGGCCCCGGGCGAGACGGGCCGGCCCCGCCGGGTGGCCGTGGTCCCGCTCGTCGACGAACGCCCGCTGCGCTACCAGGACTGGGTGGCCAAACGACGGGCCGTGGTCCACGAGTTGAGCGGCGGCCGGTGCGGCTATCTGCACATCCCCGACATGGGCGGCTCGGGCTGGGCCCAGTTCAACCGCGACCTGCGGATGGAGGTGTCCAGGCCCGCACTCCTCGTGGACGTGCGCGGCAACGCGGGCGGGCACATCAGCGAGCTGGTGGTGGAGAAGCTGACGCGCACCATCCTGGGCTGGGACCTCACCCGCGACGCCCAGCCGGTGTCGTACGCCTCGAACGCGCCGAGAGGCCCGGTGGTGGCCCTGGCCGACGAGGCGACCTCCTCGGACGGCGACATGATCACGGCCGCCTTCAAACTGCTCAAGCTGGGCCCGGTGGTCGGCCAGCGCACCTGGGGCGGTGTGGTCGGCATGACCGGCCGCCACCAGCTCGGCGACGGCACCGTCATCACCGTCCCGATGAACGCCGCCTGGTTCGACGCGTACGGCTGGTCCGTGGAGAACAGGGGCGTCACCCCCGACCTGGAGGTGCTGCGCACCCCGCTCGACTGGGCCGAGGGCCGCCACGCCCAACTCGACGACGCCGTACGGCTGGCCCTGGACCTCCTCACCAGCCGCCCCCCGGCGACCCCGCCGACCTACGACGACGTCCCCGACCGCTCCCGGCCCCGGCTGCCGCCCCGCCGAGGGCGCCGATGAGACGCGGCCTGGCGCTCCGCCGACAGGCAGGGGTGACACGCAGGGGCGCCCTCCCGAGGGAGGGCGCCCCGCGTTCGACGGCGGTAGCCGGGCTCAGCTACACCTCGAAGTCCTGCCCGATGCGCTCGGTGTCCTCGCGCCGCATACGCTCCGGCTGCTGCGGGGACCGCTCGCCGGGACGCTCACCGGGACGCCCGCCGGAACGCTCGCCGGGGTGCTCACCAGGACGCTCGCCCGGACGCTGCTTGCCACGCTGAGCCTGCTCCTTGGCCTGCTCGACCTTCTGCTTGGCCTGCTGCTTGAACTGCTCCGTCTGGTCCTGGAACTTGTCCTTCATACCCATGTGGGTTCACTCCTGTAGGAGATGAGGGGGGTTGGGGCCCCTTGGTGGGGCCTCGACCAGATTCACACGGGCGCTCACGGCACGCATCTCGATCAACTACGCTGCGTAGCCCTCGCCTGTTCGTCGGCGGAGCCGCCCGCGCCCACCAGCCCCGTGCGCATCCCCTGCAGCCGGGGCGCGAACCGCTTCATCTCGCGCTGGCCCACCGTCCCGATGAGCGCGGGCAGATAGCCGCGCACCCCCTGCATCCCGCGCAGCCACCACTGCCCGTACACGTGCGACGAGCGCCGTTCGATCCCGGCCACGATCCGGTCCACGGCCGGCCCCAGCGGGTACGTCTTGTTCGACGGCCACGGCAGCCGCTGCCTCAACTCCCGCATCACCTCATCCTGATCGGCGCCCCGCACCATGTCGGTGTCCGTCCAGGACAGGTAGCCGACGCCGACGCGGACCCCCTGGTGGCCGACCTCGGCGCGCAGGCTGTGCGCGTACGCCTCCACGCCCGACTTGGAGGCGCAGTACGCCGTCATCATCGGCGCGGGGGTGATCGCGGCGAGCGAGGCGATCTGGAGCAGATAGCCGCGGCTCTCCCGCAGCGACGGCAGGAAGGCGCGGGCCGTGACCGCCGATCCGATCAGGTTGACCTCGATGACCCGCCGCCAGGCCTCCGGGTCGGAGTCGGCGAACGGACCGCCGTTGGCCACACCGGCGTTGGCGACCACGATGTCCACCTTGCCGAAGCGCTCCTTCACCTCCGCCGCGACCCGGGCCATCGCCTCGTGGTCGGTGACATCGGCGTACCAGTGGTCGCTGTCGCTGTGCAGGCGCTCGGAGACCTGTTTGAGCGCGTCCGGCTCCAGACCGACCAGCGCCACCTTCACCCCGCGCGCGGAGAGCTTGCGGGCCAGCAGCTCCCCGACGCCCCGCGCGGCCCCGGTCACGACGGCGACCTGTCCTTCGAGACTGACCCTGCTCATGCGCCCTCCTTCAACTGTGCGTACGTGGTGACGAGTTCCCGGATCCGGCCGGTGACCAGGTCGGGTGCCTCGACCGGCGTCATGTGGCCGAGGCCCGGCAGTTCGGTGAGGCCGACGCAGTGCGGGAGCGCGGCCGCGATCCGGCGGGCGTGCACCGGCGGGGTGAGCCGGTCGCCGCTGCCGACGATCACCGCCGTCGGCACCCGCAACTCCCGTACGCCGTGGTCGAGGTCGAGCAGGTTCAGCACGTGCGACCAGGTGTGCCGCACCTTGCGCGGGCAGGCGTGCACGATGCGGGCGCACGCGTCCACCATGTGAGGGGCCGAACCGGAGCCCATCGTGGCGTACTTGAGGATCCGCTTCGCGACCGGCGTGACCGGCCCGAGAGGCGCCCTCGACCCGAGGACGTGCCGGGTCAGCCAGGTCCGCAGCGGTCCGGGCCGCAGCGGGAGGACGGTGGACTCGGCGACCAGGGCCGAGGCGCCGGTGCTGCACAGCAGGACGGCCGCCGCGTGCTCCTGGAAGGACTCCCGGCCGGCCGCCGCGAGCACCGTCATACCGCCCATGGAGTGCCCGGCGATCACGGCCTTCTCGCCGGGCGCGAGCGTCGCGGCGAGAACCGCTTCCAGGTCGTCGGCGAGGGTGTCGGTGCTGCACTCCTTGCTCGGCAGGGTGCGTCCGTGGCCGCGCTGGTCGTAGGCGACGACCCGGTGGTCGGCGGCGAGGTCCCGGATCTGGGCCGCCCAGAACGCGGTCGAGCAGGTCCAGCCGTGGGCGAGGACGACGGCGGGCGCCGTCTCGGGGCCGTGGACCTCGACGTGCAGGAGCGTGCCGTCGGCGGAGACGGCGGTGAGCTCACGGGCGGAGGTCATGCCGTCACCTCGTCGTTCTCGTTGTGCTCCGCACGGGCCGGCGCCGCCGCGGGGGCGCGCAGGACCTCGTACTCCGCGAGGTCCACGCGCCGGGTGGCCCGCCGGAACTCGGCCGTGGTGCCCGGCCAGACGGTGGTGTTGCGGCCGCTCTCGTCCAGGTACCAGCTGGTGCAGCCGCCCGTGTTCCACACCGTCCGCTTCATCCGGTCCTGCACCCGGCGGTTCCAGGCGTGCACGGCGCTCGGCCGGGCGTCCAGCGCCGCGCGTCCGCCGAGGACGTCGAGCTGGCGCAGGTAGTCGGCCATGTAGTTCAGCTGGGACTCGATCATCAGGATCATGGAGGAGTTCCCGAGGCCGGTGTTGGGGCCGATGATCGTCATCCAGTTGGGGAAGCCGGCCGCGGAGGCGCCGCGCAGCGCCTCCATGCCGCCCTTCCAGCTCTCCGCGAGCGTCCGCCCGTCGGCGCCCACCACCCGCTGGGCGATCGGCATGTCGGTGACGTGGAAGCCGGTGCCGAAGACGATCGCGTCGACCTCGGCCTCGCTGCCGTCGGCGGCGACCAGCGTGGACCCGCGGATCTCGCTCAGCCCGCTCGCGACGACGTCCACGTTGGGCTGCGCGAGGGCCGGATAGTAGGTGCTGGACAGCAGGATCCGCTTGCAGCCGATGCGGTAGTCCGGGGTGAGCCTGGCGCGCAGGGCCGGGTCCTTGATGGCGCGGGCCATGTTCTGCTTGGCGAGCCGCTCGACGAGTCCGAGCTGGTTCGGGTGCTTGGTGAACGCCTGGACCTGGAGTTCGCGGATGCCCCAGAGCAGCCCGCGGCGCACCTGGCTGGTGAAGGGCAGCGCGCGGTGCAGTGCGCGCTCCGCGCCGCTGATGGGCCGGTCCATGCGGGGCATCACCCAGGGCGGGGTGCGCTGGAAGAGCGTCAGCCGGGAGACGTCGGGCTGGACGGCGGGCACGATCTGGATGGCGGAGGCGCCGGTGCCGACCATCGCGACGCGCTGCCCGGTGAGGTCGGCGTCGTGGTCCCAGCGGGCCGAGTGGAAGACCTTGCCCGGGAAGGTGTCGAGGCCGGGGATCTCCGGGATCTTCGGGTCGGACAGCGGCCCGGTGGCCGACACGACGACATCGGCGAAGTACCGGCCGCCGCCGGTCTCGATGTCCCAGCGCAGCTCCTGCGCGTCCCACGTCATCCGCAGCACCTCGGAGTCCAGCCGCAGATGCGGACGGAGCCCGAAGACGTCCGCGACGTGTTCCAGATAGGCGCGGATGTGCTCCTGCCCCGAGAAGGTGCGCGGCCAGTCCGGGTTGGGCGCGAAGGAGAAGGAGTACAGGTGGGAGGGCACGTCGCAGGCGCACCCCGGATAGCTGTTGTCCCGCCAGGTCCCGCCGACGCTGCCCGCCCGCTCCAGGACGACGAAGTCGGTGATCCCCTCGCGGCGCAGCCGCACGGCCGCCCCCAGCCCACCGAAACCGGACCCGATCACCGCCACCCGTACGTGTTCGGTCATCCCGACACCTCCTAGCCGTGCGTGCGACTCTACGGACTCTGCCAGTGAACACTGGCGCAATGGGAGCGTAGAGCAGCACCGTACCGATGGGTAGGGCCGGGAGAGGGAAAGTTACCGGCGGTACAACATAGGCTTCGCCCGTGACGGACAAGCGGGAGTACCGAACGGAGGAGCTGGCCGAGGCGGCCGGCATCACGGTGCGCACCCTGCGCTTCTACCGCGAGCGCAAACTCCTCGCCCCACCCCGCCGCGAGGGCCGTATCGCCTGGTACGACGACCACCACCTGGCCCGCCTGCGCACGATCGCGGCGCTGCTGGAACGCGGCCACACCCTCAACGGCATCGCGGAGCTGGCGGACGCCCTCGACCACGGCCGCGGCGTCGCCGACCTCCTGGGCGTCGGCGGCCCCACCGAGGAGGAGCCGGTCCGCCTGACCCCCGAGGAACTCGCCGCGCGCTTCGAGGGCCAGGTCACCACCGAGAACCTCGCCGCCGCCCTGGACCTCGGTTACCTGGGCACCGACGGCGACGAGATCGTCCACATCAGCCGCCGCCTGCTGGACGTGTCCTCCGCCCTGGTCCGCGAGGGCATCCCGCTCGCCGAGGTACTGGCGGCCGGCGTCCGCGTCCGCGAACACGCCGACGCCCTCGCCGCCCTCTTCACCGACCTGATCCTGCGCCACGCGACGGAGGAGGACCTCCCCCGTCTGCGGCCCCTGGCACGCAGCGTGGTCGAGGCGGAACTGTCCCTGGCACTGGACCGACGGCTGCACGGGACGGCCTAGGCCACGAGTCGCCCCGGAGGCCACGACGCCCGTGGTCGGGACTTGCCGTGGTCGCGACGGCCGCGCTCGGGACGGCCTTCCTGTCATCCCCAGGTCGTAGGCGCCGTCGACCCGGGGACCGCGATCGGAGGCGCGGCCGCGTCATCCGCAGGTCGTACGCGCCGTCGCCCCGAGGAACGCCCCTCAGAGGTCGTAGACCACCGTCACCGGAGCGTGGTCCGACCAGCGCTCGCCGTGCGTGGCCGCCCGCTCCACGAATCCCTTGACGGCCTTCTCCGCGAGGGCGGGCGTCGAGACATGGAGGTCGATCCTCCAGCCCGAGTCGTTGTCGAAGGCCCGGCCCCGGTACGACCACCACGAGTACGGCCCCGCCACGTCCGGGTGCAGTGACCGTACGACGTCCACGTAGCCGCCGTCCGTCGGGGCGAAGACCTGGGACAGCCAGTCGCGCTCCTCCGGGAGGAAGCCGGAGTTCTTCGTGTTGGAGCGCCAGTTCTTCAGGTCGGCCTGCTGGTGGGCGATGTTCCAGTCGCCCACGACGAGGACCTCGCGGCCGTCGGCGGCGGCCCGGGCGCGCAGGTCCTTGAGATAGGCCAGGAACTCGCCCATGAAGCGGACCTTCTCGTCCTGCCGGTCGGTGCCGACCTCGCCGGAGGGCAGATAGAGGGAGGCGATCGTCACACCGGGCAGGTCGGCCTCGACGTAACGGCCGCTGCCGTCGAACTCGGACGAGCCGAAGCCGATCCGGACGGCGTCCGGCTCACGGCGGCTGTAGAGGGAGACCCCGGCGCGGCCCTTCGCGGCGGCCGGCGCGTGGGTGACGAACCAGCCCTCGGGAGCCCGCACCGCCTCCGGCAGCTGCCCCGGCTCGGCCCGCACCTCCTGGAGGCACAGCACGTCGGCGGAGGTGTCCGCGAGCCACTCCACGAAGCCCTTCTTCGCGGCGGCACGCAGTCCATTCACGTTCACGGAGGTCACGGTCAGCACCCCGGCACGATACAGGCCCGGCCTCGGCCCGGTCGGCCCGGTCGGCCCGGACCGCACGCCGGCCCCCGGCGGAACCCGGCACACTGGACCGGGTCCGGAATCGACTTTTCCAGAATTGTGCATACAACTACTGTGAGCAGCATGAATATCCGTCCGGTCGCCTTCGACCATCCTGACGCCGTCAAGCTCAACGACGAGGTCCAGGCCGAGTACCACGAGCGCTACGGCGACGGCGGCGACGCCACGGTCCTGGAGCCGTCCGACTTCCGGCCGCCGCGCGGGGTCTACCTCATCGCGTACGACGAGTTGGACCGGCCGGTGGCCACGGGCGGCTGGCGCAGCCAGGAGGGCGACGGCAAGGGACACGAGGACGGCGACGCCGAGCTCAAGCGGATGTTCGTGATCCGGGAGATGCGGGGCAGGGGGCTGGCCCGGCGGATGCTCACCGCGCTGGAGGAGGACGCGCGGGCGGCCGGCCGCGTCCGGATGGTCCTGGAGACCGGCACCGAGCAGCCCGAGGCCATCGCCCTGTACACCTCCAGCGGATACGCGCCGTGCGCGAAGTTCGGCTACTACCGCGCGTACGAGAACAGCCGCTGCTACGCCAAGCCGCTCGGCTCCTGAAGGAACCCCGGTCCACGGCGCACCTCGGCGCCGCAGGAGGCCCGGCTCCAGAGCAATCTGGACTTCCGGGGAGGCTCTTCCGAGGAGGCTCAGCTTCTGAGGTAGGCGAGCACCGCCAGGACGCGGCGGTGGGTGTCGTCCGCCGGCGGCAGGTCCAGCTTGGTGAGGATGCCCCCGATGTGCTTGCCGACGGCCGCCTCCGACACGACCAGCTGACGGGCTATCGCGCCGTTGGACCGCCCCTCCGCCACCAGCGCCAGCACCTCCCGCTCGCGCGGGGTGAGCCGGGCCAGCGGGTCGCGGCGCCGGCGCAGCAGCTGCCGTACGACCTCGGGGTCGACGACCGTGCCGCCGGCCGCGACCTCGCGCAGCGCGTCCACGAACTCCTCCACCTGGCCGACCCGGTCCTTGAGCAGATAGCCGACGCCGATGCCGTCGCCGGAGTCGAGGAGTTCGGCCGCGTACGCGCGCTGCACGTACTGGCTGAGGACGAGCACCGGCAGCCCGGGCCGCTCCGCGCGCAGCCGGACCGCCGCCCGGAGTCCCTCGTCCTGGAACGCGGGCGGCATGCGGACGTCCGTCACGACGATGTCGGGCGCGTGGTCGGCGACCGCGTCCAGCAGACCCGGCGCGTCGCCCACCGCCGCGACCACCTCGTGCCCGAAGCGGGTGAGCAGCGCCGTCAGGCCGTCGCGCAGCAGGACGCCGTCCTCGGCGAGGACTACGCGGAGGCCTCGGTGACCGTTCCCGGCCGCGGGCTCGGCGCGGTCGGCGGCGGCCCCGGCCGGCTCGGCTCGTCCGGCCGACCGGGCCGGTCCGGACGACTCGACCGGCCGGTCCGGTCCGCAGGGCTCGACGGGTTCGAACGGCCGGGCCGGCTCGGCTCGCAAGGGATCTCCACACGCAGCAGGGTCGGTCCGCCCGGCGGGCTGGTCAGGGTCAGTCTTCCATCGAGCACCGACACCCGGTCCGCGAGACCGGTGAGGCCGGTGCCGCGGGCGCTGTCGGCGCCGCCGCGGCCGTCGTCCGTCACCTCCAGGACCAGCAGCCGCCCGTCCCGGTGCTCGGCCCGCACACGCGCGTGCCGCGCGCCGCTGTGCCGGGCCACGTTGGCCAGCGCCTCACGGACCACGAAGTAGGCGGCGGCCTCCACGGCCTGCGGGAGCCGCGGCGCCGACCGGGCGAACTCGACGTCCACGGGGACGGGCGAGCGGTCGGCCGCGTCGGCGACGGCCGCCTCCAGGCCGTAGTCGGCGAGCACCTGGGGGTGGATGCCGTGGATCAGCTCACGCAGTTCCGCGAGGGCCGCGCCCGCCTCCTCGTGGGCCCGGGCGAGCTGCTCGGCGAGTGGACTGCCGGGCGGGGCGTCGAGCCGCGCCAGCCCGAGGTTCATGCTGAGTGCGACCAGACGCTGCTGGGCGCCGTCGTGCAGATCGCGTTCGATCCGTCGGCGCTCCCCCTCGAACGCGTCGACCAACCGCGCGCGTGAACGCGTCAGTTCGACGACCCTGGCCCGCGGATCACCCCCGCGCGGGGCGACGAGCAACCGGGTCAGCGCCGCCCGGGCGCCCGCCGCGGCCCCCAGGGCGTAGCCGCCGGCGGCCAGCAGCAGCACGCCCAGCGCGGCGGCGCCGAAGGCGGCCGGCCAGCCGGTCACCGTCCACACCTTGAGCACCTTCGTCTCACGGCCGCCGCCGACCGTCGCCAGCAGCAGCGGGGCCGCGACCGTCGCGAGGGGGACGACCAGGGCGACGGTCAGCAGGAGCGCCTCGGCCGGCCAGAGGAGACAGGCGGTCAGGAGGGTGTGGCCGAGTTCGCGCCAGGTGGCCCGTTCCCGGAGGCGGGTGGCGAGCCAGCCGCGCAGGCCCGGCGCGGCGGGCCCGGCGTGCGCGCCCGGCGCGTCGTCCCCGTCGACGAGGCGCAGCCGGCGCCGCTCCAGGGCGGCCACGGGCAGCCCGGCGAAGGCGAGGGCCGCGAGCAGCGGCAGCCCGACCAGGACGACCGCGAGTACCCCGCCCACGGCGATCGCCGCGGACAGTCCCACGAGCACGGCGGCCCCGGTGACCGCTCCCGTCAGCAGATAGGCGACGGCGCGCCAGGGCCACGGCGACAGCAGGTAGCCCGGTCGGTTCAAGGCCTGACACACGTTTCGGGGTCGCATACGGATCACCGTAGAAGGGGCGGCGCGCCGGGACCATCGGTCTGACCGGAGGTCCGGGGGTATGCCTGGCCCTACCCCAGGTCTCGGTCCTGCCCGAGAGACCGGACCGGGGTGCGCGCGGTTTCGTGGGGTCATGACCACACACGCCGTCCAACTGACCTCCGTGAGCAGGCGATACGGTGCCGAGGGCGCCGGGGTGACCGCGCTCGACGACGTCACTCTCGCCCTCCCCCGCGGCTCCTTCACCGCCGTCATGGGGCCGTCCGGCTCGGGCAAGTCGACGCTGCTCCAGTGCGCCGCGGGGCTGGACCGGCCGACCTCGGGGTCGGTGCGGATCGGCGGGACCGAACTGACCGGGCTGAGCGAACGGCGGCTGACGCTGCTGCGCCGGGAGCGGATCGGTTTCGTCTTCCAGTCGTTCAACCTGCTGCCCGCCCTCACCGCCGAGCAGAACGTCGCCCTCCCGCTGCGGCTCGCCGGCCGCCGCCCGACCGGGGCGCAGGTCCGTGACGCCCTGCGCCAGGTCGGACTCGCCGATCGCGCGGGGCACCGCCCGGACCGGCTCTCCGGCGGCCAGCAGCAACGCGTCGCCCTCGCCCGCGCCGTGATCACCCGCCCGGAGGTGCTGTTCGGCGACGAACCGACCGGCGCCCTGGACTCCCGTACCGGCCGCGAGGTGCTGACCCTGCTGCGCTCCCTGGTCGACGACGCCGGCCGGACGGTCGTGATGGTCACCCACGACCCGCTCGCCGCCTCCTACGCGGACCGGGTGCTCTTCCTGGTCGACGGCCGCGTCCACGGCGAACTCTCCGGCGCCGAGGCGTCCGTGGCGGCGATCGCGACCCGGATGGCGGGGCTGGAGACCGCGGCCGACGCGGCCGCGCTCTCCCCGGCGGGTGCCGCGTGCTGAGCGTCGCGTGGCACACCCTGCGCGCCCGGTGGGCCGCCTTCGTCGGCAGTTTCGTCGCCCTCGCGCTCGGCGTCGCGCTGCTCACCGTGATGGGACAGGCGCTGGCCGCATCCCTGGACGCGCCGGCGCGCGCCCCGGAGCGGTTCGCGGCGGCGCCGGTGGTGGTCGCGGGCCAGGACACCCTGCGGGTGGCGACCGCGACCGGTGAGCGGACGAAGAGGCTGGACCGGCCGCGTCCGGTGCCCGCCGGGACCGTCGCCGCGCTCCGCGCGCTCGGCCCGGTCACCGAGGACCGCTCCTTCCCGGTCCGCGCGTACGGCTCCCCCGCCGCGCCGGACGACCTGGTCGGCCACCCGTGGTCGACGGCCCGCTTCGCCCCCTACCGGCTGACCGCGGGCCGGGCCCCGGCAGCGGCCGACGAGGTGGCGACGAGCGGCGACTGGGCGACCGTAGGCACCCGACTGCGCACCGCGGACGGCCCGTTGCGCGTCGTCGGCACGGTCGTGCGAGCACCTGGACCCGGCCCCGCATCCGGCCCCGGACGCGAACCCGAACCCGCCGAGCCCGAGCGCGGTGTCGAGCACGCCGTGTTCTACCAGGACGCCCGAGCGGCCCGTCTCGGGCCCGAGTCGACGCAGCTGGTCGTCGAGGCGGACACGGCGGCCGTACGGGCGGCGGTCACGGACGAGGACGTGCGGGTCCTCACGGGGGACGCCCGCCGGTCCGCCGACGCCGACCCGGACCGCGACGCCGAGGCCCTGACGGCGCTGAACGCCCTGTTCGGCACGGCGGGCGGGGTGAGCGCCTTCGTGTCCGTGTTCGTCGTGGCCTCCACCTTCGCCTTCGCGGTCGACCGGCGGCGCCGCGAGTTCGGCCTGCTGCGCACCGCCGGGGCGACGCCGGGCCAGATCCGCCGGAGCGTCCTGGCGGAGGCACTGCTGGTCGGCACGCTCGCCTCGGCGGCGGGCTGCGTGCTGGGCGGGTTCGGCGCGCCGTTCCTGACCGAGGTGGTGGTCGACGGCGGCCTCGCGCCCGACCGGTACGCGATCGGCGGCCCTTCGGCCGGCTACTGGCCGTACCACCTGGCCTTCTGGACGGGCCTGCTGGTCGCGCTGTGCGGTGCGCTCGCCGCGTCCTGGCGGGCCGGACGCACCGCCCCGGCCCAGGCGTTGCGCGAGGCCTCGGTGGACGGGCGCGCGCTGACCCGGGGACGGCGCGTGTGCGGTACGGCGCTGCTGCTCGCGGCGGTCGCGACCCTGGCGTACACACTGGTGACCGATCCGGGCGAGCTGCTGCACCGCAAGTCGTACATCAGCCGTCCGATGCTGCTCATCACCGCGGTGGCGCTGCTCTCGCCCCTGATGGTGCGTCCGCTGGTGCCCCGACTGCCGGGCGCGGTCGGCCTGTTGGCGCGGGCCGGGGCGGTCGCGGCGGTCCGCCGTACCGCCGCGGTGGCCGCGCCCGTCCTGGTCACCGTCGCGCTCGCGGGCTCCCTGCCGGGCGCGACGGCCACGATCGGCGCGGCACGGGCGGCGGAGACGGAGCAGCGGACGATCGCCGACTTCGTCGTGACACCGCGGGACGGGACGGCCCTGCGGGCAACGGCGGTCGAGGAGCTCCGGCGGGTGCCCGGCGCGATCGTGTCGGCCGGTTCCGCCACCAGCGTGTTCACGCTGGAGGACGGCGTGGCCCTGGTCAAGTCCGGTGCCCGGGCGGCCGATCCGGCGGCGCTCGCCGCCACCGTGCGGCTGCCCGTGACGGCCGGGCGGCTCGGCGACCTCGACGACGGGTCGATCGTCGTGACCGAGGAGTGGGCGCGGCACCGGGTGGGACAGCGGGTGCGGGTGTGGCTCGGCGACGGTACGCCGAAGACCCTCCGCATCGCCGCCGTGCTGGCCGTCGGCACCGGCGACGACGGCGCCTACGTCACCCCGGCCAACGCGGGTGGCGCGGGCGTGGACCGCGTGGACGTACGGGTGCGGGCGGGCGCCGACGCGACGGCGGTGGCGGCGCGGCTGCGGACCGTCGACGGGGCGCGGGTGACGAGCAGGACGCAGTGGGTGCGAGCCGCCCGGCCGGAGACGAACCGGACGACCCGGCTCGGCATGCTGCTCGTCCTGGGTGTCGCGCTTCTCTACACCGGCATCTCGCTGGCCAACACCCTGGCCATGGCGGCCGCCGAGCGCCGGCCCGAGCTGACGGCGCTGCGGCTGGCCGGCGCGACGAGCGGCCAGATCCTGCGCCTGGCCGCCACCGAGGCGCTGACCGCCGTGGCGATCGGCGCGCTGCTGGGCCTCCTGGTGACGGTGGTCGATCTGACCGGCCTGAGCGCCGCCCTGCACCTGCTCTCGGCCCCGCCCGCGATCGCCCCGCCCTGGCAGGCACTCGCCTGGACGACAGCGGCCTGCGCCCTGCTCGCCACCGTCACGGCAGTGACGTCGACCACACCGTCCCTCCGTCCGCCCCGGCCATGAACCACGGGACCTGAAGCACGGAACCTGAACCACCGCGTCCACGGCCGGACCTGGGCCCACCGACCGAGCACGAACGCGACAGAGCCCCCGTCGGTTACCCGACGGGGGCTCTATGATGCGTGGACCTGTGGGGATTTGAACCCCAGACCCCCTCGATGCGAACGAGGTGCGCTACCAGACTGCGCCACAGGCCCTTGCAACGAGTGAAACTCTAGCATCCCGGTCGGCCTGCTTGGAAATCCGTTCCCCGAGGCCGGGAGCGGGATGCCTGGGCCCTCATTCGTTGGCGGCCAGCGGCCGCTCGCCGTCCTCGTACTGATCGAACAGCGGGGTGCGGCCGCGTTCGCGCGAGCGCCTGGCCGAGGCCGCGCGCCGGGCGTCGCTCCGCTCGTCGCCGTCCTCGTCCCTGTCCGCCGCGGGGTCGGCCGCGTCGGCTTCCCCGGCCGGCGCGTCCCCGGCGTCCGCGGCCTCGTGCTCCGGCGCCACCGAGCTCGAGCGGGCCGAGCTCCAGGCGTCCGGCGCCCCGAGATCCACGTCGGACGTGGCGCGCGGCGCGACCGGCGCGGTCACGTACGTCGGCAGCGGTACCGGTACCGGGTCCCAGCTCTCGCCGTGTCCGGGACGGCGCTGCCGCTCGCGCTGCTGGTCGACCCACTCGGCGTGATCGGTCTGCTCGACGAGCGCCCTGCGGTCCGCGGCGAGCGCCAGCAGCCCCGGGTCGGTCTCCGGCTCGGGGGCCGCGTGGGGCTCCTCTGCGCCGGCGTCGGGGCCGGCGTCGACGGACGAGGCGTTCGCCGAGGCGGGCGCACGCCTGCGGGGCTGACGCTCCCGCAGGCGCTGCGCGGCGACCTCGGCGCGCCTGCGGTCCATCTGGAAGGCGAAGCGGCGGCGCTCCTGGGAGCGCAGGTACCCGATGTACGCGCTGAGCAGGACGGCGGGTACGCCGGGCGCCCACAGGAACGCGAGCCCGCCGACCGCCGCGACGATCGCGCCGAGCGTGAAGGCCAGGAAGAGCATCACCGTGGTGCGCCGCCGGCGCGCGAGCGCCTTCGAGCGCTGGGCGCGCGCGGCGGACGCCTGCTCGGCGGGCGTCCGCCGGGCGACCGGCGCCCGGCGGGCGACCGCGGCGGCCCCCTCGCGTGCGGACTTGGCGCCCTGTTCCCGGTGGTCGTGCGCGGACGCGGGCTTGGCCACCGGCTCGCGCGCCGGTTCACGCGCCGCCTCCGGACGCCCCGACCCTCGCTCCTGACCGCGCTCCTGGGAGCGCTCCGGGGCTCGTTCCTGACCGCGCTCCTGACCGCGCTCCTGGGAGCGCTCCGGGGCTCGTTCCTGACCGCGTTCCTGTGCCCGTTCCTGGCCGCGCTCCTGAACCGGCGCCTTCACCTGGGGGCGGGTCGGAGGCATGGCGAAGGACCGGACGTCCACCGATGCGGTGACGGCGTCCGGAACGTCGGCGTCCGACTCCCCCTCCTCGGTGGAGCGCGCCCGCAGGTCCTTGGCGTACCGGCGCTCCATCCCCGCCCGTCCGGACAGCAGCCGGATGGCGGTGCTGAAGCGTTCCGTCGGACGGGCCTCGTTCAGCTCGTCCTGCCTACGGAGCCACATAGGCACCAAGTAGGCGGCCCAGGCCCCGACAATGACTGCGTAGATGAGGCCGCTGCTGCTCACGCCTCACACGGTAGAGGGGTTTACGTGAGGCCATCCGCCAATTGGGCCGGTGTGTCGCACGATCTGGCTGATATTTCGAACTTTTTTTGCGACCGGTGCGATCAACCGATCATTTTCGAACGTTTATTCGGCTAATTCAATTGGACGCCTTCTGCGAGCGTGTGCGCCGCCACCGGTTCAGCAGGCCCTCCGGGACCTCCTCCGCCGTGAGGGCGAAGACGAGGTGGTCACGCCAGGCGCCGTCGATGTGGAGATAGCGCGGCCGCAGCCCTTCCTCACGGAATCCGAGTTTCTCCACGACCCGGCGGCTCGGCCCGTTCTCGGGCCGAATGCAGACCTCGATGCGGTGCAGTCCGACGGTGCGGAAACAGTGGTCCACGATGAGCGCCACGGCCGTCGGCATCACACCGCGGCCGGCCACCGACTCGTCCACCCAGTAGCCGACGTGCCCGGAGCACATCGACCCCCAGGTGATCCCAGCGACCGTCAACTGCCCGACGAGCCGCCCCTGGTACTCGATCACGAACGGCAGCATCCGGCCCGCGTTCGCCTCGGAACGCAGGTGCCGGACCATCTGTCGGTAGGTCGGCCGGTGGGCGATCGGCCCGCTGGGCGCGGGGGGCGGGATGGTCGCCTCCCAGGGGCGCAGCCAGTCCCGGTTGCGCCGGTTGACCTCGCGCCAGGCCCGCTGGTCGCGCAGCTTTATGGGCCGCAGGACGATGTCGCCCTCCACCAGTTCGACGGGCCACGATGGGCTGTTCAGCTCGCACCCCCGTGGCCGGCTCCGGGGTGGTCGCCGCCACGGATCTGGTCGACGGCGTGGATCAGCAGGGGCTCCAGGACGGCCAGGCCGTCCTTCACCCCGCCGGTGGAACCCGGCAGGTTGACGATCAGCGTGCCGCCCGCCACTCCGGCCAGCCCCCGGGAGAGCGCCGAGGTGGGCACCTTCTCCCGGCCGTACGCCCGGACGGCCTCGGCGATGCCGGGCACCTCACGGTCGATCACCGCGCGGGTCGCCTCGGGGGTGCGGTCGGTGGGCGAGATGCCGGTGCCGCCGGTGGTGACCACGGCGTCGTACCCGGCCTCGACGGCGGCCCGCAGCGCCGCCTCCACGGGCTCCCCGTCGGGGACGACCTGCGGCCCGTCGACGGCGAAGCCGAAGCCGCGCAGGCCCTCGGCGATCAGCGGGCCGCCCCGGTCCTCGTAGACGCCGGCGGCCGCCCGGTTGGAGGCGGTCACGACCAGGGCGCTGTACGGAGCGGACAGGGCGCCGCCGACCGCCGTGCCGGGTGTCATGCCCGACTCCAGTCGCCCGACTTGCCGCCCGTCTTCTCCTCCACGCGCACGTCCGTGATGACCGCTCCCTTGTCGACCGCCTTCACCATGTCGATCACGGTGAGCGCGGCGACGGAGACCGCGGTGAGCGCCTCCATCTCGACGCCCGTGCGGTCCGTCGTCTTCACCGTGGCGGTGATCTCCACGGCGTCGTCCGCGACCGACACCTCCAGTTTCACACCGGAGACGGCCAGGGGGTGGCACAGCGGGATGAGGTCGGGGGTGCGCTTGGCGCCCATGATGCCCGCGATCCGCGCGGTGGCCAGCGCGTCCCCCTTGGGTACCCCCTCGCCGCGCAGCAGCTCGACCACACGGGGCGAGACGAGGACCCTCCCGCTGGCACGCGCGGTGCGCGCGGTGACGTCCTTGCCGGAAACGTCGACCATGCGGGCGGCGCCCACGTCGTCGATGTGCGTCAGTCGGTCCTGCGTACTCATGGTGGTGTGGCGCTCCCGGTCCGGGCCTGTTGTGCGCGACACGGTACCCCCAACCACGGGGACTCAGCCGAGGAGGACCACTTCGACGTCGGCTCCGGGCTCGACGGACTCCACGTCCTCCGGGACGACGATCAGCGAGTCGGCGTGCGCGAGGGCCGCGACCAGGTGGGAGCCGGCGCCCCCGACCGGGCGGACGGCGCCGTCCGCGCAGGTGGCGCGCAGGAACTGCCTGCGGCCCTTCGGCGAGGTCAGCGCCGTGTCGGCGATCAGCTTCGCGCGCGTGGTGGGCCGGTGGACGTCCTCGAGGCCCATGAGGGTGCGGATGGCGGGACGTACGAACAGCTCGAACGAGACGTACGACGAGACCGGGTTGCCCGGCAGGGCCAGCAGAGGGATGTGGTCGGGTCCGACGGAGCCGAAGCCCTGGGGCTTGCCGGGCTGCATGGCGAGCTTGCGGAACTCGACGCCGCTGCCCGCCTCGTCCTCGTCGCCGACGTGCTCCAGGGCCTCCTTGACGACGTCGTACGCCCCGACGCTCACCCCGCCGGTGGTGACGACGAGGTCGGCGCGCACGAGCTGGTCCTCGATGGTGGCGCGGAGCGTCTCGGCGTCGTCGGCGACCGCGCCGACCCGGTAGGCGATGGCGCCGGCGTCCCGGGCGGCCGCGGTGAGGGCGAAGCTGTTGGAGTCGTAGATCTGGCCGCTGCCCAGCTCCTCGCCGGGCTGGACGAGTTCGCTGCCGGTGGACATCACGACCACGCGCGGGCGCGGGCGCACGCGTACGGCGCCCCGGCCGATCGCGGCCAGCAGGGCGATCTGGGGCGGGCCGAGGACGGTCCCGGCCTCCAGGGCGCGGTCTCCCGCCTTCACGTCGCTGCCCTTCGCGCGTACGTGCGCGCGTGCCCCGGCGGGCCGGTACACGCGCACGTGCCCCGAGGCCTGCTCGGGGGCGAGGCTGCGGGCGCGCATCCCGCTGACCGGGCCCTCGCCGAGTCCGCCGTCGGTCCACTCCACGGGGACGACGGCCTCGGCGCCGGACGGGAGCGGGGCGCCGGTCATGATCCGGGCGGCCTGGCCGGGTCCCACGTACAGCAGGTCGGCCGCCTGGCCCGCCGCGACGTCCCCCACGACGTCCAGGGCCGCCGGGAACTCCTCGCTGGCGCCCGTGACATCCGCGACCCGTACCGCGTACCCGTCCATGGAGCTGTTGTCGAAGGGCGGCAGGGAGACCGGCACCATGACGTCCTCGACCAGGACACAGCCCTGGGCATCGGGCAGTTGCAGCTCGATGGGCTCCAGGGGGCGGACCGTGGCGAGGATGTCCTCCAGGTGTTCGTCCACCGACCAGAGCTGGTCCTGGCCGGTGGGGCGGGGCGCGGCGGTGCTCAAAGTGGCTACATCTCCTCGGTGACGTAACTGCGGAGCCAGGACCGGAAGTCCGGACCCAGATCCTCACGTTCGCACGCGAGTCTGACAATGGCACGCAGGTAGTCGCCGCGGTCTCCGGTGTCATAGCGGCGGCCCTTGAAGACGACGCCGTGGACGGGGCCGCCGATCTTCTCGTCCTGCGCGAGCTGCTGCAGGGCGTCGGTGAGCTGGATCTCGCCGCCGCGGCCGGGCTCGGTCTGCCGCAGTATGCCGAACACGCTCGGGTCGAGGACATAGCGTCCGATGATCGCGTAGTTCGACGGGGCGTCCGCGGGGTCCGGCTTCTCGACGAGGCCGGTCACCTTGACGACGTCGCTGTCCACGGTCGCCTCGACGGCCGCGCAGCCGTAGAGGTGGATCTGCTGGGGGGCGACCTCCATGAGCGCGACGACGCTGCCGCCGTGCCGCTCCTGCACCTCGATCATCCGCTGGAGCAGCGGGTCGCGGGGGTCGATCAGGTCGTCGCCCAGGAGGACGGCGAAGGGCTCCTGTCCGACGTGCGGGGCCGCGCACAGGACGGCGTGTCCGAGGCCCTTGGGGTCGCCCTGGCGCACGTAGTGCATGGTCGCGAGGTCGCTGGACTGCTGGACCTTGGCGAGCCGGGCGGCGTCGCCCTTCTTCTGCAGAGCCGACTCGAGTTCGTAGTTGCGGTCGAAGTGGTCCTCGAGGGGCCGCTTGTTGCGGCCCGTGACCATGAGGACGTCGTCGAGACCGGCGGAGACGGCCTCCTCGACCACGTACTGGATAGCGGGCTTGTCCACGACCGGCAGCATCTCCTTGGGAGTGGCCTTGGTCGCCGGCAGGAACCGGGTACCGAGGCCGGCTGCGGGGATGACAGCCTTGCTGATCCTGGGGTGCGACTGCGTCATGTCGGCAACCTTATCCGGTGACTTTGAGAGAGATCTGTGGCTCTGGTTAATTGATGATCATATGAACGCATTGGAGCGGTGTGGGAGATGCACAGGAGCGACATATGAGCCACCTCGAAGGCGGACCAGAGTCTGACAAACGTATGTTGCGGCGGGGGTTCCTCGCCGTGAGAAACAGGTTGACGCCCGATGACGTGCGCGCGGCGGCCGCCGCCCTGGCCGAGCGGGCCCTGGAACTGCCCGAGTTGACGCACGCGCGCACGGTCGCGGCGTACGTCTCCGTGGGGACGGAGCCGGGCACCGTGGCGCTGCTGGACGCGCTCCACGCGCGGGGCGTGCGGGTGCTGCTCCCCGCACTGCTGCCCGACAACGACCTGGACTGGGGCGCCTACACCGGCGAGGGCTCTCTCGCGCGGGTCCAGCACGGCTCCAGGATGGCCCTCCTGGAGCCGGCCGGCGAGCGCCTCGGCCCGGACGCGGTGACGACCGCCGACGTGGTGCTGCTGCCGGGACTGGCGGTGGACGCGCGCGGCATGCGCCTGGGGCGCGGCGGAGGATCGTACGACCGCGCGCTGGCCAGGCTGGCGGCCTCCGGGGCCCGTCCCGCGCTGGTGGTTCTCCTGTACGACGCCGAGGTCGTCGAGCACGTCCCGGGCGAGGCGCACGACCGTCCGGTGCACGCGGTGGTGACGCCCTCGGGGACGCGGCGCTTCACCTGACACCCGCCCTGTTGACGGAAGGGGCCCTCCACGCGCGCGTGGAGGGCCCCTTCCGGACGGTCGTCGGCTCAGGGTTTGAGCACCAGGGTGTCGCTGGTGCTGTCGTCGACCGCCTTCTTGGAGAAGGACCAGTCGAGCAGCTCACCGTTGGCCCACTTGTTCGTCTGGTCGGTGTAGTGCGCGCTGAAGGCGTGTCCCGAGGCGCCGGTGAGGTTGATCCACTTCGACTTGTCGAGGTCGTCGAGGTTGACCACCATCCGCATCGACGGCACCCAGACGACGCCGTAGCCGCCGGCCGCGTTCCAGCCGGTCGCGTTGACCGTCGCCTCGCCGCCGCCGAGCTTCCACGGGCCGCGGTTGAGGATGTACTGGAGGAAACCGGGGCCGCTGGTGCCCAGCGTCTGGTTCTTCAGGAACAGGCGGTGCAGCCGGCCCCAGCTCCAGGTGTCGATGTCCTTGCCGAGCTTGGCGGTCAGCTCCCAGCGGGCGTCGATCATGGCACGTGCGAACAGCTTGTCGCGGTCGTGGTCGGCGCCGCGGCGGTTGCCCGAGTCGGGCGTCGTCCACCAGTCGCTGTCCGTCTTCGTCATGAGGTTGCGCACGACCTCGAACCAGCGGTCGCCGCCGTCCGGCTGCGCCTGGTCGGCGGCACGCCGGCCACACTCGCGGACCTTCTCGGTGTCGTCGACCGGGCCGGTGGTGTTGACCGGGTCGACCCACAGGCACTGGTCCTCGACACGCAGCTCCTTGGGGAGCTTGTTGCCGAACGCCAGCTTGAGGATGTTGCGCCAGACCGCGTTGAAGTAGGCGGCCGCGGCCGAGTCCGCGTCCTGGGTGAAGTCCCAGTTCTCCAGCAGCTTCTGCGCCGAGCGGACGTCCGGGTCGTCGAGGTTGATCTTCTTCAGCACGGGCACGAGCAGCTTCGCGATCTCGCTGTCGTCGTCCAGCTGCATCTGGCGCATGTCGTCGGTGGAGATCTTGCCGCCGCCCTTGATCTTGCTCTTGATCAGGTCGGTGATCCGCTGGCTGCGCGCGCCGTAGCCCCAGTCCGTGGTGAGCGTGTAGGGGTACTTGTCCTTGTCGACGACGGCCTGGTTGGCGGTGACGATGTAGCCGCGATCCGGGTCGAACTCGTAGGGCAGCTCGTCGAAGGCGATGTAGCCCTTCCACTTGTACTTGGAGTCCCAGCCCGGCGCCGGGATCGAGCCGTCGACGCCCTTCGCGCGCGTGGGGATCTTTCCGGGCAACTGGTAGCCGATGTGGTTCGAGGTGTCGGCGTAGACGAGGTTCTGCGACGGCACGTCGAACTTCTCGGCCGCCTTGCGGAAGCTGTCCCAGTCCTTCGCCTTGTCGATGGCGAAGACGGCGTCCATGGAGGTGCCGGCGGACAGCGCGGTCCACTTCAGCGCGACGCCGTACCCGTCGCCCCGGTCGGGCGCCGCGGTGTCGTCGGTGTCGACCGTGGCCTTCTTGCCGACCTCGATGAGTTCGTCGTCACGGTCGGACAGCAGGGGCATCCCGTCCTCGGTCTGCCGGACGACGATCTTCTTGGACGCGCCGCCGGCGACCTTGATGGTCTCCTCGCGCGTGACGAACGGCTTCACCTTGCCGTCGTACTCGTAGCCGTCCTCACCGGAGAGCTTCTCCAGGTAGAGGTCGGTGACGTCGACGCCGGAGTTGGTCATGCCCCAGGAGATGGTCTGGTTGTGGCCGATTATGACGCCGGGCATGCCCGCGAAGGTGTAGCCGGAGACGTCGTACTGGCACTTGCTGGAGACGGAACGGCAGTGCAGGCCCATCTGGTACCAGACGGACGGCAGCGACGCCGACAGGTGCGGGTCGTTGGCCAGCAGCGGCTTACCGGTGATCGTGTTCTTGCCGGCGACGACCCAGGAGTTCGAACCGATGCCGTTGCCGTTCACGCCGACGGCCGTGGGCAGGTCGTCCAGGACGTCGTAGAGGCCCGAGAGCTGGCTCTGGAGGGCCGACCCCTCCGTGCCCGAGGACGAGCCCGTGCCGTCTCCCGTGGAGCCGCCGTCGGAGTCGCTCTGGTCGTCGCTCTGCTCGAACGTCTTGGTCAGTTCGTCGTACTGGCCGTCCTGGACGATCGCCTTGTTACGGTCGTACGGGTACTGCGGGTACAGGTCGGCGATCTGGGCCGGGCCGAGGCGGCTCGTCATCAGGGCGCGGTCGATCTCGTCCTGCATGTTGCCGCGCAGGTCCCAGGCCATCGCCTTCAGCCAGGAGATCGAGTCGACCGGAGTCCACTCGGTGGGCTTGTAGTCGTTGGTGAATCCCAGAGCCGCGTACTCCAGGGAGATGTCGGCGCCGTCCTTGCCCTTGAGGTAGGCGTTGACCCCCTTGGCGTAGGCCTGGAGGTACTTCTTGGTGTCGGCCGACAGCTTGCTGTCGTACTCCTCCTGGGCGACCCGGTCCCAGCCCAGGGTGCGCAGGAACTCGTCGTTGTCGACCTGGCTCTTGCCGAACATCTCCGACAGCCGCCCGGAGGTCATGTGCCGGCGGACGTCCATCTCGTAGAACCGGTCCTGGGCCTGGACGAAGCCCTGCGCCATGAACAGGTCCTCGTCGGAGTCGGCGTATATCTGCGGGATGCCGTAGCCGTCCCGCTTCACGTCGACGGGCCCGGTCAGGCCTTCGAGGGTGATCGAACCCTTCGTCTGCGGGAAGGACGCGCGGACCGTGCTGATGGACCAGTAGGCGCCGTAGGCGATGCCTCCGATGAGGGCCAGCACCAGCACAAGCACGATCAAACGGGCTTTGCGCCCCTTCTTCCTGCCGGACTTGCCGGGCTTGTCACCCGATGTGGCGGTGGTGTTGGGGGGCATCGCTGTCCTTGCTGTCCTAACGCGAGCGGCAGGCGGTCCTGGAGTGCTGGAGCAACCATAGGCGCAGGGCCTTGTGCCACTTGACGCGGAGTCGGGTACCGGTACGGAGGGATGGTCGATCTTCCCTCGCCGAGCGTCAAGAAATCGTCAAGAGTTAGGTAAGGTAACGAAGTAGTTGGGTCCGGAGCTCACGGCTTCGTGTCCGATGTATCCGAAGCACATGTGCGCCCGCGCGCAAGCCGCGCGCGCCGGTGAAGGGATCCGCCGCTGACTGTCCACCACCTCAACCAGCTCCTGCTCGTCTGCTCGCTCGTCCTGCTCGTCGCCGTCGCAGCGGTCCGGATCTCCTCGCGCAGCGGGCTCCCCAGCCTGCTCGTCTACGTGGGCATCGGCGTCCTCATGGGCCAGGACGGCATCGGCAACATCCACTTCGACAACGCCGAGATGACCCAGGTCATCGGCTACGCCGCCCTGGTCGTGATCCTCGCCGAGGGCGGCCTGGGCACGAAGTGGAAGGAGATCGAACCGGCCCTGCCGTCCGCCACGGCGCTGGCACTGGCCGGCGTCGCGGTCAGCGTCGGCGTCACCGCCACGGCCGCGCACTTCGTGACCGGGCTGGAGTGGAGACAGGCGCTGATCATCGGCGCGGTGGTGTCCTCGACCGACGCGGCGGCGGTCTTCTCCGTCCTGCGCAAGATCCCCCTCCCCTCGCGCGTGACGGGCACGCTGGAGGCCGAGTCCGGCTTCAACGACGCCCCGGTGGTCATCCTGGTCGTCGCCTTCTCGACGGCGGGCCCCGTCGAGCACTGGTACGTGCTGCTGGGCGAGATAGCGCTGGAGCTGGCCATCGGCGCCGCCATCGGCCTCGCGGTCGGCTGGCTGGGCTCCTGGGGCCTCAGGCACGTCGCCCTGCCCGCCTCCGGCCTCTACCCGATCGCCGTCATGGCGATCGCGGTCACCGCGTACGCGGCGGGCTCCCTGGCGCACGGCAGCGGCTTCCTGGGCGTCTATCTGGCCTCGATGGTGATGGGCAACGCGAAACTGCCGCACTGGCCCGCCACGCGCGGCTTCGCCGACGGTCTCGGCTGGATCGCCCAGATCGGCATGTTCGTGCTGCTCGGCCTCCTGGTGACCCCGCACGAGCTGGGCGACGACGTGCTGCCCGCGCTCGTCATCGGCCTGGTGCTGACCATGGTGGCCCGCCCGCTCAGCGTCGTGCTGTGCCTGACGCCGTTCCGGGTGCCCTGGCAGGAGCAGACGCTGATGTCCTGGGCCGGGCTGCGCGGCGCCGTCCCCATCATCCTGGCGACGATCCCCATGGTGAACGGCGTCGACGGCAGCCGCCGCATCTTCAACATCGTCTTCGTCCTGGTCGCCGTCTACACCCTGATCCAGGGGCCGACGCTGCCCTGGCTGGCACGCAAACTGCAGCTGGGCGGGGATCCCGAGGCCGCCGACCTCGGCGTCGAGTCGGCACCCCTGGAGCGGCTGCGCGGGCATCTGCTGTCCGTGGGGATCCCCGAGGGGTCGAAGATGCACGGCGTCGAGGTCAACGAGCTACGGCTGCCGGCCGGCGCGGCCGTCACCCTCGTCGTACGCGAGGGGACGTCGTTCGTGCCGCTGCCGACGACCGTGCTGCGCCACGGCGACGAACTCCTGGTCGTCGCCACCGACCCGGTCCGCGACGCTGCCGAACGCCGGCTGCGCGCCGTCGGGCACGGCGGCAAGCTCGCCGGATGGCTGGGCACGGGCGGCGAGGCACGTTAAGTACACGTTTCACACCGTTCACACCCCCTTCATTCGGAGGCTGACGACCTTACGGTGCTCATTTTCACAGGGCTGACGCGCCTTGATCCCTGTACGATGAAGGCACACCTTGATCGAACCAACTCTGCCTGACGCAGAGCTGGCGCGACCGTATGGCGGCCGGGACACCTCGTGCGGCGAGCACCGGCATCTACCGCAGCACGCGCAAGAGGACAGCTCTCGGCGCCCCCGCCCACCGGACGGGGCCGCGCTACCAGGCGGCAGAAAGGCACGGGCCGTGGCATCCACGGTCACCACCGAGCCGTCGAAGGACTCGTCGGCCTCGTCCCGCCCGGGATACGGACAGCTGCTGCGCACCCGCGGCGCCTGGACGTTCCTGCTGCCCGGCTTCGCGGCCCGCCAGCCGTTCGCCATGCTCACCATCTCCATCGTGCTGCTCGTGCAGCACACCACCGGCTCGTACGGCGCGGCCGGTGCCGCCGCGGCCGTCACCGGTGTCTCCATGGCGCTGTGCGCGCCGTACAGCGGGCGCCTCGCCGACCGCTACGGGCAGCGGGCGGTACTGATCCCCGGCGTCCTGCTGCACACGCTGTCGGGCCTCACCCTCACCGTGCTCGCCCTGGCCCACGCGCCGTTGTGGACGGTCTTCGCGGCAGCCGTGCCCACGGGCGCCTCGGTGCCGCAGATCGGGCCCATGGTGCGGGCCCGCTGGGGTGCGCGGCTGAAGGGCTCGCCCCTGATGACCACGGCGGCGGCCTTCGAGTCCGTCACCGACGAGCTCACCTTCGTCTTCGGCCCGCTGCTGGCGACCGCCCTGTGCACCGCCGTGAACCCGGCCGCCGGCCTGGTCACCGAGGCCTCGCTGACCTTGCTCGGCGGACTGCTGTTCGCCGCGAGCAAGAGCACCCAGCCCCAGGTCGCCGCCGCCGGGCACACGCGCGTGGAGCACGCCTCGGCCCTGCGGATCCCGGGCGTCCGGGTGCTGATCGTGGCCTTCCTGGGCATCGGCACCGTCTTCGGCGGCATGCAGGTCTCACTGGCCGCGTTCACCGAGTCCATCGGCGAGCCCGGACTGAACGGCGTCCTGTACGGCACCTTCGCCGCCGGCAACATGCTCTCCGGCGTGGTCTGCGGCGCCATCGCCTGGAAGGTCGCGCCGCGGCAGCGCCTGGTCGTCGCCTACGCCGCGCTGGCGCTCCTCGCCTCCGGCCTGTGGGCGGCGCACTCGGTCCTCGTCCTGGCGGGCCTGGGCCTCCTGGTCGGCATGTGCATCGCGCCCGCGCTGATCACCGGCTACACGCTGGTCGAGGACCTGGTCCCGGCCGGCGCCCGCACCGAGGCGTTCACCTGGCTGACGGGCGCGGTCGCGCTCGGTCAGGCGGCCGCTGTCACGATCGCCGGACAGCTGGAGGACCGCTTCTGGGGCGGCGCCGGTTTCCTGGTCCCCATGGGAGGCACCGTACTGGCCCTGGTGACCCTGCTGGCACTGCGTTCACGGCTGGAAACGCGCTCCCGCGCGCGTACCGTCGCACGTGGCGTCGGTCACCGCGTGCCGGTGACAGTGGACTGATCCCCCGGAATACGTCAAGATAGACCGTCGTTAGCACTCACTGAGTGAGAGTGCCAGGAGGAAGACAGTGCCGACCTACCAGTACCAGTGCACCGAGTGCGGCGAGGGCCTCGAGGCGGTGCAGAAGTTCACCGACGATGCCCTGACCGAGTGCCCCAACTGCGGTGGCCGCCTCAAGAAGGTGTTCTCCGCCGTCGGCATCGTCTTCAAGGGCTCCGGCTTCTACCGCAACGACAGCCGCGGCTCGTCGTCGAGCAGCTCGCCGGCGTCGTCCTCGAAGTCGTCGACGTCCGGTTCCGACGCGAAGCCGTCGACCTCGACGTCCTCGACCTCGGACTCGAAGTCGTCGAGCACCGGCACCTCGACCGGCAGCAGCTCAGCCGCGTAAGGCTCGCTCTCAGGACCCTGTCGTCGTACGACGACGGGGTCTTCGGCGTTTCCCGGGGCCATTAGGGTGCGACGCATGGCGAACAAGGCGAACGCAGAGATCGGTGTGATCGGCGGTTCCGGCTTCTACTCGTTCCTCGACGACGTGACCGAGCTCCAGGTCGACACCCCCTACGGGCCGCCCAGCGACTCCCTCTTCCTCGGCGACATCGCCGGCCGACGGGTCGCCTTCCTGCCCCGGCACGGGCGCGGACACCACCTGCCGCCCCACCGGATCAACTACCGGGCCAACCTGTGGGCGCTGCGCTCGGTCGGGGCGCGCCAGGTCCTCGGTCCGTGCGCGGTGGGCGGTCTGCGCCCGGAGTACGGGCCCGGCACGCTGCTCGTACCCGATCAGCTGGTCGACCGCACGAAGTCGCGGGCCGGAACGTACTTCGACGGGCTGCCCCTGCCCGACGGCACGGTGCCCGACGTGGTGCACGTGTCCCTCGCCGACCCCTACTGCCCCGCGGGACGCTCGGCGGTCCTGAAGGCGGCTCGTGGCCGGGAGTGGGAGCCGGTGGACGGCGGGACGCTGGTCGTGATCGAGGGGCCGCGGTTCTCGACCCGTGCCGAATCGTTGTGGCACCAGGCGCAGGGGTGGTCGGTGGTGGGCATGACGGGTCATCCGGAGGCCGCGCTCGCCCGTGAACTCGAGCTCTGCTATACGTCGTTGAACCTGGTCACCGACCTGGACGCGGGCGCCGAGAGCGGCGAGGGCGTGTCGCACGAGGAGGTGCTGCGGGTGTTCGCGGCCAACGTGGACCGGCTGCGAGGCGTGCTGTTCGACGCGGTGGCCGCACTGCCCTCCGACGGCGAACGGGGCTGCCTGTGCGCGAACGCCCTGGGTGGTCTGGATCCCGGCTTCGAACTGCCGTAGCGGGCGCGCGAGCAGAGCGGGAAGGCGGGCCCGCGAGGAGAGCGGGAAGGCGGGTCCGCGAGGAGAGCGGGAAGGCGGGTCCGCGAGGAGAGCGGGAAGACGGGCCCGCGGAAGCGGAAGTCCTCCTTCGGGTGAGGGAGTTGTCCACAACCCGGCGGTGGTCCACAGGCTCCGGCGAGCGGCGGCGCGAAGGCTCATCGTGGCTTCGCAAACCCGTTCCCCCTCGCCGGTGGTGATCCCGTGTCCGACCCGCTCGTTCCCCGCTCTCCGCTTCCGCCGCTCCCTCCGCTCGCCTCTCCCTCCCCGTCCCCTCTCTCCTTCGCGGCCCGCCCGCCCGGCACGGACGCCCCGGCCACCCGCGAGGTGCCGTCCTTCGTTCCCGTGCGGGTCGGCGGCGGGCGGTACCGGCTGGGACGGCTCGCACGGAGCCGGCGGCGAGCCCTCGCCCTGGGTCTCGCCCTCACCGCGGCCGCGCTCGTGGCTTCGGGCCCATGGGACGACGATCCGGACCGCGGACCTTCCCGTGGCACCGCGCGCGCCGACGCGGGCGGACGCTCACACCCCAGCGCGCAAACGCCACCACACGCCCCTGCACACGGCCCTCGCGCCGGGCAGAGGGTGACGGCGCCGGTCCGGATCGCCGACGCGGCCACGGTCCGGCTGCTGCGCCCCGGTGACCGGGTCGATGTCATCGCCGCCGAGCCGATGACGCTCGGCGGCGCGGACGGCCCGGGCGGCGACGCCCATGTGGTCGCGCACGGGGCTCTGGTGACGAAGGTGCCGGAGCCACCGGCCACCGACACCGCTTCCGGCCCGGCGGACGCCGGGGCACTGATCGTTCTGTCGGTGCCCCGGTCCACCGCCGCGCGGCTGGCGGGGGCGGGCGCGACCGCCCGGCTGGCGGTGACCCTGTGGTGACGTCAAGTCCCTCGTCCGAGGGGCCGAATTGGACACACCCGCCTGGCGTTGACGTAGGTTGCGGAGCTGTTTGTTCCACAACCTGTACATGCGAGGAGTGTCCCCGAGGTGAGCGAAAAGAAGGCAAGCGTCTGGCAGGGCTTCAAGGCCTTCCTGATGCGTGGCAACGTCGTCGATCTGGCAGTCGCGGTGGTGATCGGCGCGGCCTTCACGAACATCGTCAACTCGGTGGTGAAGGGAATCATCAACCCGCTCGTCGGAGCGGTCGGCACCAAGAACCTGGACAGCTACAGCTCCTGCCTCAAGGGCCCGTGCACCGGCACGGGCGACGGCGCGACGGGCGTCCGGATCCTGTGGGGGTCCGTGCTCGGCGCGACCCTCACCTTCGTGATCACCGCCGCGGTCGTGTACTTCCTGATGGTCCTGCCCATGTCGAAGTACCTGGCGAAGGTGGAGGCACGCAGGAAGTCCAAGGAGGGCACGCAGGAGATCATCGAGTTGACCGAGCTGGAGGTGCTCAAGGAGATCCGCGACCTGCTGGTCGCCCAGCGGGGCTCGGGGCACAGCGAGCGGTAGAGGCGCTCGACGGGGCCCTGCGCGCGGTGCTCCGCCAGGGGGCCCGGGCCTGCCGTACCGGCCCCGCCCGTCGGGTTCAGACGTGGTGGGGCGGCTTCTCGTCGAGGAAGCGCTTCAGGTCGGCGGCGCTGTCACCCTCGGCGGACGGCCGCTCGCCCCAGCCGCGGTCGGTGTCGTCCGAGGACTGCCGGTCCAGCGGGTCGTCGAAGATCAGCGCGGCCTTCGGGTCGCGCGGCTCGGAGGCGGAGGGGGTGCTCATCCCTCCAGAGTACGGCCCCGGCACCCGCCCCGGTCAGGGCCCGGCCGCCGGCCGCGCACCACGCGAACCTGCGGATTCCGCACAAGATTTTCCGCCGGTTGTCTGCTGTGCTGGTACCCATGACGTCCAGCACGCCCCCATCGGCCTCTCCCCCTCCCCCCAGGACGCCCGTTTCTCCGGCGCCCGCTCGCCTCAAGCCGCTGCGCAGTCTGACCGCGCGCGGCCGGGACGAGACACACCGGGTCGCCTCGCCCCTCGAGCTGTTCTTCGACCTGTGCTTCGTCGTGGCCATCGCCCAGGCGGGCATCCAACTGGTGCACGCCGTGGCCGAGTCGCACGCGGGCGAGGGAATCCTCAACTACGCGATGGTCTTCTTCGCCATCTGGTGGGCGTGGATGAACTTCACCTGGTTCGCGTCGGCGTACGACAACGACGACGTCCTGTACCGGATCGTCACGCTGGTGCAGATCGCCGGGGTTCTGGTGCTGGCGGCGGGCATCTCGCGGGCGTTCGAGGACCACGAGTTCGTGGCCGTCTGGTTGGGCTACGCGATCATGAGGTTCGCGCTGAGCTTGCAGTGGCTGCGCGTCGCGTGGTCCGCCGAGGGCGCGGAGCGGACGATGGCGCTGCGGTACGCGGCGGGCGTGCTGATCTGCCAGATCGGCTGGCTGGGGCTGCTGATCCTGCCCGAGGGCGGCAGGGCGTGGCTGTTCCTGGTGATGGCGCCGCTGGAGATGTGCGTGCCGATCTACGCGGAGAAGGACCATCCGACGTCCTGGCATCCGCATCACATCGCCGAGCGCTACGGACTGTTCACGATCATCGTGCTGGGCGAGACGATCGCCGCGGCGACGGTCGCTGTGAAGTCCGGCATCGAGGAGAACGACGCGCTGGGCGAGCTGCTGCCGATCGCGGTGGGCGGACTGCTGATCGTCTTCGCCGCCTGGTGGATCTACTTCGTGGTGCCCATCCATGGGCATCTGCGCTCCAACCAGCAGGCTTTCCTGTGGGGCTACGGGCACTACGTCGTCTTCGCCTCGGCCGCCGCGATCGGTGCGGGTCTGGAGGTGGCCGTGGAGCAGGCGGTGGGCGCGGCCCATATCTCGACGCTCGCCGCGTCGGCCGCGGTCACCCTGCCGACGGCGCTGTACCTGATGACGGTCTGGGTCCTGCACGCACGCCACTTCAAGGTGGGCCTGGCCCAGCAACTGGTGCTGCCCGTCGCCGCGCTGCTCGTGATCTGCAGCACGTTCCTCGGCGAGTGGGCGGTCCTCGCAGCAGGCCTTGTACTGGCGCTGGCGGTGGCGACCGGGACGTCCCTGACGGCGCGCCTGGTCGCGCGGGAGTCACGGGAGAGCCCCGAGCGGGCGTCGAGCGCGGTGATGTGACGGGACCCGGCATCGTCCCGAACGACGCGGGTCGGGCGAGACTGGCCCCCATGACAGTTGACGCTCTGACGGACGTCGCCGGCCTACGCGTGGGACACGCCACGCGGCACGGCGACGGTTGGCTCACCGGCACCACGGTCGTCCTCGCGCCGGAGGGCGGTGCCGTGGCCGCCGTGGACGTACGCGGTGGCGGTCCCGGCACGAAGGAGACCGACGCCCTCGACCCACGGAACGTGGTGCAGCGGGTCGAGGCGATCGTGCTGACCGGCGGCAGCGCCTACGGGCTCGACGCGGCGTCCGGCGTGATGGCCTGGCTGGAGGAGCAGGGGCGCGGGGTCCCCGTGGGCCCGGAGCCGACGCACGTCGTACCGGTGGTGCCCGCCGCCTGCGTCTTCGACCTGGCGCGGGGCGGTGACTTCCGGGCCCGCCCGGACGCCGCCACCGGCCGGGCGGCCGTGGAGGCGGCCGCGGCGAGCGTTCCGGGAGCCCGGGTGCCGGAGGGATGCGTGGGCGCGGGGACGGGCGCCGTCGTCGGGCCGATGAAGGGCGGGATCGGCAGCGCGAGCATGCTCCTCGACTCGGGGATCACGGTGGCCGCGCTGGTGGTGACCAACGCGGCGGGTTCCGTGACGGATCCGGAGACAGGCGTGCTGTACGGGGAGTTGTTCCAGGGGCGTGCGGAGTATCCGGAGTCCTCCGTGCACGAGGCAGCGCGCCGGCGCCTGGCCGAGATCGCGGCGAGGAACGCGCCGCCCCTGCTCAACACCACGCTCGCGGTGGTCGCCACCGACGCGGACCTGACGAAGGCACAGGCCCAGAAGCTGGCGGGCACGGCGCACGACGGGATCGCGCGGGCCGTGCGTCCGGTGCATCTGCTCAACGACGGGGACACCGTCTTCACGCTGGCGACGGGCGCGCGCCCGCTCGACCCCGGCCGTCCGCTCGCCCTGAACGACCTCCTCGCGGCGGGCGCGGACGTGGTGACGCGCGCGATCGTGCGGGCCGTGCGCGCCGCCGAGTCGGTGTCCGGGCCGGGCGGGACGTGGCCTTCGTACGGGGAGCTGTACGGCGGACGGTGACGCCGCGGGCCGGGACGGGTGATTGTCCCGGTTCCGTCACGTGATGGTGCCAACGGCGACCGGAGGGAACCCCGCCGGTCGCCGGATCCCTCCTTCTCCACGTACCTGAGCGGATCACTCACCTCATACGAAGCTGGAGCAGCCCGTGACAACGGCGGACATAGCAGTGCGGCGCGCGGTCGGAGCCTGTGCCGTCCTGGTGGTCGGTGCCCTGACCCTGACCGCCTGCGGGGGCAGCGCCAACGCCAAGGACAAGGACGGGAACGGGGACGGCAAGAACGGCGTCAAGACGTCCACGGCGAAGATCGTCATCTCGGCGAAGGACGGCTCGACGAGCGCGTCGATCAACGCGACCGGCGTGAAGGTGAGCGACGGCCGGCTCACCGAGGTCAAGATGACGGTGGCCGGGTCGGGGCAGGCCGTCGAGGGTTCCCTGTCGGCCGACGGCAGCACCTGGAAGCCGAAGGAGCAGCTGGAGCGCGGGACGAAGTACCAGATCTCGGCGACCGCGAAGGACGCGAACGGCAAGACCGCCGCCGCCAACTCCATCTTCACCACCGTCTCTTCGGCCAACAGCTTCATCGGGACGTACACGCCGGACAACGGCACCACGGTCGGTGTCGGCATGCCGGTGTCCTTCACCTTCGACAAGGCCATCAGCGACACGAAGGCCGTGCAGTCGCACATCACGGTCACGTCCAGCAGCGGCCAGCAGGTGGCCGGCCACTGGTTCGGTGCGCAGCGGCTCGACTTCCGTCCCGAGGAGTACTGGAAGGCCGGCTCCAAGGTGACGATGAAGATCGACCTGGACGGGGTCGAGGGCGCCAACGGCGTGTACGGGGTGCAGAAGAAGACCGTCACCTTCACCATCGGGCGGTCGCAGGTGTCCACGGTCGACGTCGACACGCAGACCATGACGGTGGTGCGGGACGGACAGACCCTGAAGTCGGTGCCGATCTCGTCGGGAAGCCCGGACCACACCACCTACAACGGGCAGATGGTGATCTCCGAGAAGTTCACGCAGACCCGCATGAACAGCCGGACGGTCGGCCTGGGCGGCGAGTACGACATCCCGGACGTGCCGCACGCGATGCGCCTGACGCAGTCCGGCACCTTCATCCACGGCAACTACTGGTACAACAGGGGCAATCCGCCCTTCGGCCGTACCGGCACCAGCCACGGTTGCGTGGGGCTAGCGGACGCGCAGGGCGCGCAGGGCGACACGCCGGCCAAGTGGTTCTACGACAACTCGCTGATCGGCGACGTGGTGATCGTCAAGAACTCCCCCGACAAGACGGTGTCCCCGGACAACGGACTCAACGGGTGGAACCTGTCCTGGTCCGAGTGGACGGCGGGCAGCTCCTCCTGACCGCCGGAAACAGCCCCTGACCGGCGATTTCTGAGGGGCCGTCGGGCCGCGCGGGAATTTTTCGCGCGGCCTCGACGTTTTCACGGCGGACGTTTTCTCGGTTCCTGGACATGATGTCCGACCGAGGGGCTACGGTATGCACCCACAAGGTGACATGCAGCAACGCCGGGAGAAACCTTGAGCGTTCCGTACGAGACGACAGCGTACGAACCAGCCGAGTCGCCCGAGTCTCCGGAGGAGCACCTCGCGCGACTGCTCGGTCGCGCCCTGAACTCGTTCGAGCTGCCCGACGAAGCACTGCGGCGGCTCGACTGCGCACTGGCGCACGACAGCTCCCTGCACTCCGCGCACCACAGCGCGGGCCTGCACCGGGAGACCTACCGGCACACCTGGCTGCTGGCCGACGGCTGCGCGCTCACGCTGTGGGAGCTCGTGCACAACACCGCGCCGGGCAGCGAGCCGCAGCACGAGGTGTACGTCGACGAGGAGGAGCTGCGGGCCGCCACGGCCCGGCTGCCACTGCCGTCGGACACCCCGGACTTCGAACTGCCGGTGCTGGTGCAGCTGTCGCCGGTCCCCGGGCCCCGGCACGTGTACGTGCCGGACGACTCGGCGGACCACGCGCGCAGACTGCTGCGCCGCGCGGAGAATCCCGACCGTCCGGACGCGGACACGGCCGTGCTGCTGAAGTCGGCGTTCGCGCACCAGATCACCCAGGCCTTCGGGCGCCCCTGCCGCGCGGGCAGGATCGGACTGGGCTACTCGCTCTACGAGCACGCGTTCCTGCTGCGGGACGGCCGGGAGATCTCCCTGTGGGAGGTCGAGCACACGGCGACGCCGGACGGGCGGCACATGTGCGAGGTGTACGTGTCCGAGGCCGCGGCCCGGGACGCGATGGAACGCCGGGCGGCGCAGGTTTCCTGAGCCGCTCGACGGCCTCGGCGAGCCGTCGGTCAGGGGCCAACCGAACCGTCGGTCAGGGGCCAGCCGAACCGTCGGTCGGCGGCCCGCCGGGTTGTCGGTCAGTGGCCCCCGCCGAGTTGTCGTACGAGGCCGGCGAAGGCGTCCCTCTCGGCCGGGGTCAGTTCGACGGCCTCCCGGCCGGGACCGGACTTCCGCTGATGCGGGAGGGCGGGCAGCACGGGTGGAGCGCGGAGCACCGGCGGGGCGGGGAGCACGGTGCGGACCTCGGCGGCCGAGCGGCTGCGCCGCAGGATGCGGGTCACGAAGATCAGCCAGGCGATGGACGCCACGGCGAGGACCGTCAGGACCGCCAGCTGAGAGAACGTGAGATGCACGGGCATACCGCCCAGTAGACACCACGGTCCGGGACCTATGTCCCGGACCGTGACGTATCTCGCATGCCACCCAGATCACTCGCAGACCACGCAGACCGCGCGATGGGCCTGTTCGGTGCGGAGATCGACGAATCACCTCAGATGGTCGCCACCGGCCGTGACCTGCGGCGGGCGGCCGCCACCCGGGGCAGGCAGCCGCGGCCGCGGTGGGCCGCGGCACGCGCGGGCTAGCGCGTGTCTCTTTGATGGGTTGGTCAGTTGATCGGATATGTCCGTCCGATTAGTGATCACCGATGCGATGTGGGACCGGATCGAGCCGCTGATGCCGGCGGATCCGGTTCGCGGGCGGCGATGGGCCGACCACCGTCGCACTCTTGAGGCCATCGCGTGGAAGTACCGCACCAACTCGCCCTGGCGGGACCTTCCCGACGAGCTCGGCTCGTTCCGGACCGCTCACAAGCGGCTGATCAGGTGGGCCGTGGACGGCACCTGGGAGAGGATCCTCGCCGCAGTCCTGGCGGCGGCAGACGCCGAAGACGACATCGACTGGACGGTGTCGGTGGACTCCACGGTCGTCCGGGCCCACCAGCACGCTGCCGGAGCGCTCAAAAGGGGGCGGCCCGTTCCGGCGAGCCCGCCGATCACGCGCTCGGACGCTCCCGCGGGGGGCTGAGCACCAAGGTCCACCTGGCCGCCGACGGCCACGCACGGCCTCTCGCCTTCACCGTCACCGCAGGCCAGGCAGGCGACGCACCCGCGTTCGAGACGGTGATGTCCCGCATCCGCGTGCCCCGCACTGGTCCGGGCAGGCCCCGGTCCCGGCCCCTGGCCGTTCTGGCCGACCGCGCGTATTCCTCACGCGCCATCCGCAGCCACCTGCGGCGCCGGGGCATCCGTGCGGTGATCCCGCAGCCGTCCGACCAAGTCGGCCACCGCCTACGGCGAGGCCGGTTCGGAGGCCGTCCGCCCGGCTTCGACAGCGGGTCTACAAGCAGCGGAACACCGTCGAGCGGTGCATCAACCGCCTCAAGCAGTGGCGCGGCCTGGCCACACGAACCGACAAGCTCGCGATCGCCTACCAGGCCGCACTCCACCTCGCGGGCATCCTCATCTGGACGCGACGCTGACCAAGGAGACAGAACCTAGGCGGCCACCGGCTGCTTCGCCTCCGCCGCCGTGGCAGCCGCGGTTTCCTCCGCCGTGCCGGGCTCGACCGTGCCGGGGACCGGCTTGCGCAGCCCCTTGAGGACGATGACGGTGGCCGTCGTCACGCACACGCCCGCCGCGATGGCGACCAGGTAGAGGAACGGGTTGCCGATCAGCGGGACCACGAAGATGCCGCCGTGCGGGGCGCGGAGCGTGGCGCCGAAGGCCATCGACAGGGCGCCCGTGACCGCGCCGCCCGCCATCGAGGCCGGGATGACGCGCAGCGGGTCGGCCGCGGCAAACGGGATCGCGCCCTCGGAGATGAAGGAGGCGCCCAGGACCCAGGCGGCCTTGCCGTTCTCGCGCTCGGTCGGGGTGAAGAGCTTCTTGCGGAGGGTGGTCGCGAGCGCCATGCCCAGCGGCGGGACCATGCCCGCCGCCATCACGGCGGCCATGACCTTCATCGCGGAGTCACTGGGGTCCTGGACGGCGATGCCGGCCGTGGCGAACGCGTACGCGACCTTGTTGACGGGTCCGCCGAGGTCGAAGCACATCATGAGGCCGAGCAGCACACCCAGCAGGACGGCGTTGGTGCCGGAGAGGCCGGCCAGCCAGTCCGTCATGCCCTTCTGGGCCTCGGCGATGGGCTTGCCGATCACGACGAACATCAGGAAGCCGACGATCAGCGAGGAGATCAGCGGGATCACCACCACCGGCATGATGCCGCGCAGCACCGGCGGGATCTTGATCCGCTGGATCGCGAGCACGATGCCACCCGCCAGCAGACCGGCGACCAGGCCGCCGAGGAAGCCGGCGGCGATGTTGGAGGCGATCATGCCGCCGACGAAGCCGGGCACGAGACCGGGCCGGTCCGCCATGCCGTACGCGATGTAGCCGGCGAGGACCGGGATGAGGAAGCCGAAGGCGACCCCGCCGATCTGGAACAGCAGGGCGCCCCAGCTGTCGACCTGGGTCCAGGAGAAGTGCTCCATGACCGAGGGCGCCTTGTTGATCTCCCAGCCGCCGATCGCGAACCCGAGAGCGATCAGGAGACCGCCGGCGGCGACGAACGGGACCATGTAGCTGACGCCCGTCATCAGCCACTTGCGCAGCTTGGTGCCGTAGCTGTCGCCGGACTCGCCGGTCCGCTCGACCGGTGTCCCGTCCTTGGCCGACGCGGTCACCTCACCGCGCGCGGCCTTCCCGCGCACCTCGGTGATGAGGGCGGCGGGCCGGTTGATGCCCGCCTTCACGCCGACGTCCACGGTGGGCTTGCCGGCGAAGCGGTCCTTGTCGCGTACGGGGACGTCGTGGGCGAAGATCACGCCGTCCGCCGCGGCGATGACGGCCGGGTCGAGCCGGGTGAAGCCGGCCGAGCCCTGCGTCTCGACGACGAGTTCGACACCCGCCTCGCGGCCCGCGTTCTCCAGGGACTCGGCCGCCATGTAGGTGTGGGCGATGCCGGTCGGGCAGGAGGTGACGGCGACGATCCGGAAGGGGCGCGCGGCGTCGGCGCCGGTGGCCTCGCCGTCGGCCGGAGCGGTGACCGGAGCGGTGGCCGGAGCGGTGGCCGGAGCGGTGGCCGTGTCGGCGTCGGCGGAGGCCGCCGCCGACGCCGACACGGAGTCTGCGGTGGTGCCCTCGGCTCCGGCGGCCGGGACGTCTGCGGCCGGAGGGGCGGTGGCCGGGGCCTCGGTGTCCGGGGCCGCGTCGCCGCGGATCAGTGCCGCCGCGGCCGCCGCGTCGCCGGCCGAGCGCAGTGCGTCGGTGAACTCGGCGTTCATCAGCTGGCGGGCGAGCGATGACAGGATCGTCAGGTGGGCGTCGTCCGCGCCGGCGGGGGCGGCGATCAGGAAGATCAGGTCGGCGGGGCCGTCGGCGGCGCCGAAGTCGATGCCGGCGGAGCTGCGTCCGAAGGCGAGCGTCGGTTCGGTGACGTGGGCGCTGCGGCAGTGCGGGATGCCGATGCCGCCGTCGAGACCGGTGGGCATCTGGGCCTCACGGGCGGCCACGTCGGCGAGAAATCCCTCCAGGTCGGTCACCCGGCCCTGGGCGACCATGCGCTCGGCGAGGGATCGCGCCGCCGCTTCCTTTGTTTCGACGGACAGGTCGAGATCGACCAGGTCCGCGGTGATCATGTCGCTCATCGCGGGCTCCTTCGCACGCGTATCGCCCGGGGCGTGGGGTGGTGGGCGAGGGTGGGGACGGGGACGGGGGTTGTCACGGCGGTGCAGTGGGGGGCGGTGAGCAGGGCGGAGGCGGGGCCGGGGAAACCCCGCCTCCTCGGGGCGGCAGGCGGGTTCGGACCATGCCTCCCCTGATCGGCGGGGCGCCGCAGGCGGCCCTGCCGACCATGTCGAGGGGCGAGTGACGACGAACTTCGCCGCTCGCCGGGCGGTGCGCCGGGCGGCGCGGGGGAGACCGGTGCCGTCGTCGGCGCGGGGAGGCCGGAGGCCGTCGTCAGCACGCGGGACGCCGAGCTCGTCGTCGGCACGGACGGCACCGGCGTCAACACGGACACCACAGGCGTCGTCGTCAGCACGGACGGCACAGGCGCCGTCGTCAGCACGGACGGCACCGGTGCCGTCGCCAGCGCGGACGGCACAGGCGTCGTCGTCGGGAGCGGCATCGCGTTGCTCGTCGTCATGACACCGGCTCCGTCAGTTCACGGTCGACCGGGACCTGCGCCGTGACCGTGACCGCCGCCGGGTCCAGGTCGCCCGGGGTCGGCATCACGCTCCCGGGCAGCTGGACGGCGGCCGCTCCGTGCGCGACGGCGGAGGCGAGTGCCGCCGGGCCGCTGCCGCCGGCGACGAGAAAGCCGGCGAGGGAGGAGTCGCCCGCTCCCACGTTGCTGCGTACGACGTCGACGCGGGCGCTGGCGAACCAGGTGCCCGTGTCCTCCACGAGCAGTTGTCCGTCGGCGCCCAGGCTCGCGAGCACGGCGCGGGCGCCCATTCCGCGGAGTTCCTCGGCCGCCTTCACCGCGTCGCCCACGGTGGCCAGGGGGCGCCCGACGGCTTCCGCGAGTTCCTCTGCGTTCGGCTTCACCACGTCGGGCCGCTCCCGCAGCGCTTCCAGGAGCGCACGCCCGGAGGTGTCCAGGGCGATGCGCGCTCCCCCGGCGTGCGCCCGTGCGACCACCTCGGCGTACCAGGAGGGCGCGAGCCCGCGGGGCAGGCTGCCGCAGCAGGCGATCCAGTCGGCGTCGCGGGACTGCTCGCGGACCGTCTCCAGGAGCAGTTCCTGCTCCTCCGGGGACAGTTCGGGCCCGGGTGCGTTGATCTTCGTCAGGACGCCGTCCGACTCCGCGAGCGCGATGTTCGAGCGGGTGGCCCCGGTGACCGGGACGGGCGCGACCTCGATGCCCTGCGCGTCGAGCAGGTCGGCGACGAGCGCGCCCGGCGCACCGCCCAGGGGCAGGACGGCGACCGTGCGCCGTCCGGCGGCGGCGACGGCGCGCGACACGTTCACGCCCTTGCCGCCCGGGTCCATCCGCTCGCCGGTGGCGCGGATGACGTCGCCGCGGTCGAGGGACGGGACCTCGTAGGTGCGGTCCAGGGACGGGTTGGGGGTGACGGTGAGGATCATGCGCGTACTACTTCCGTGCCGCCGCGCTCGATGGCGGCCGCGTCGTCGGGGCTCAGCCCGCTGTCGGTGATCAGCAGGTCCACGTCGCTCAGGTCGCCGAAGCGGGCGAAGTGCTCCTGGCCGTGCTTGGCGGAGTCGGCGAGCAGCACCACGCGGCGTGCGGCGGCGACGGCCGCCCGCTTCACCGCGGCCTCGGCGAGGTCGGGGGTGGTCAGTCCGTGCTCGGCGGAGAACCCGTTGGCGGCGACGAACAGGACGTCGGCGCGGATCTCGCCGTACGCGCGCAGCGCCCAGGCGTCCACGGCGGCGCGCGTGCGGTGCCGTACGCGCCCCCCGATCAGGTGCAGCTGCATGCCCGGGTGGTCCGCGAGGCGGGCCGCGATGGGCAGGCTGTGCGTGACGACGGTGAGCGAGGCCTCCAGCGGGAGGGCGGCGGCCAGGCGGGCGACGGTGGTGCCGGCGTCGAGGATCACCGTGCCCTCGGTGGGCAGTTCCGTGAGGGCCGCCTTGGCGATGCGGTCCTTCTCGTCGGTGGAGGTGCCTTCGCGCTCGGCGAGGTCCGGTTCGAAGTCGAGGCGTCCGGCAGGGATGGCACCGCCGTGGACGCGGCGCACGAGCCCGGCCCGGTCGAGGGCCTTCAGATCGCGGCGGATCGTCTCCGCCGTGACCTGGAACTCCTCGGCCAGCGACAGGACGTCCACCCGGCCGCCGTCACGGGCGAGGCGCAGGATCTCCTGCTGCCGCTCCGGTGCGTACATGTCCGTTTCCCTCCGGCGGTTACCAGGTTTATGCCCGAACCTGTGGTTTCGCTTCGGAGGCTACGCCCGGATTTCCGGAAAGTAAACAGGTTCGGAAGCAATACGGGCATGAACGGACTTCCGTCTCGGGTCCCGGGCCGTTCCAGAACGCACCCCACGAACCACACCACGGAAGCACCACGCACCCCGAGCACACGCACCACGGACACGCGCCACCGAAGCACCCGAGCACACGCACCACGGACACGCGCCACGGACATGCATGAGGGGCCCGCCACCAGTCAGGTGACGGGCCCCTCGCGCGGGAACGCCGGCTCAGACGACGAGCTCGCGCTCCCGGTCCCCGGAGGGGGCCGCCTCCGGGGCGTCGTCGGCGGCGCCCTCCACGTGCTGGGCCGGCCGCTTCGGCAGGGCGAACATCAGCAGGAAGATCGCGAACATCACCAGGGCCACCCAGCCCAGAGCGTGCTCGAAGGCGTCGACGAAGGCGGGGCCCACCGCGGCGGGCGTCAGCCGGTCGCCGATCCGGCCGAAGAAGACGACCGCGACCAGACCGAGCCCGAGCGCGTTGCCCATCTGCTGGACGGTGTTGATCAGCCCGGACGCCGAACCGGCGTGCTCGCGCGGCACGTCCGACAGCACCGCGTCGGTCAGCGGGGCGACGATCAGCCCCATGCCGACGCCCATCACGACCAGCGGGAGCGCCATCTGCCAGGGGGCGATGCCGAGGCCGTACCGCTCGGACTCCCAGATGTAGAGGAGCACGCCGACGGCCATGGTCAGGGCGCCCGTCTGCAGCACCTTGCGCCCGAAGCGCGGGACGAGCTTCTGCACGGACAGCCCGGCGGCCGTCGAGACGGCGAGCGAGAACGGGACGCCGGTCAGACCCGCCCGCAGCGGGGTCCAGCCCAGGCCGGTCTGCATGTACAGCGTCCAGACCAGGAAGAACACGCCGAGACCGACTCCGAAGACGGTCTGCACGGCGACACCCGCCGCGAAACTGCGCACCCGGAAGAGGGAGAGCTCGATCAGCGGCGAGCCGTCCCGCGCGCCCTTGCGCCGCTCGTACGCGACGAGCGCCCCGAAGACGCCGATCGAGCCGGCCATCGACACGAACCCCCACACCGGCCAGTGCAGCTCGCGGCCGCGGGTGAGCGGGTAGAGCAGCATGAGCAGGCCGAGGGTGACCAGGGCGACGCCGACGAGGTCCAGCTTCAGCGCCTTCGGCGCCTTGGACTCCGTGATGAAGCGGCTGCCGAGGATCAGGCCCAGGATGCCGACGGGCAGGTTGATGAGGAAGATCGGCCGCCATTCCAGACCGAACAGGTTCCACTCCGTCAGCAGCGCGCCGAGCAGCGGCCCGGAGACGGCGCCCAGCCCCACGATCGCGCCGAAGAGCCCGAAGACCTTGCCCCGCTCGTGGGCCGGGAAGGTGGCGTGCACGATCGACAGCACCTGCGGCACCATCATCGCCGCCATGGCGCCCTGGAGGATGCGGGAGGCGACCAGCATCTCCGGGTTCGCGGCGAAGCCGCACAGCGCGGAGGCGAGGGTGAAGCCGCCGATGCCGAGGAGGAACAGCCGCTTGCGGCCGTGGATGTCGCCGAGCCGGCCGCCGGTGATGAGCCCGGCGGCGAAAGCGAGGGCGTAACCGGCGGTGATCCACTGGATCTGGCTCCAGGAGGCGCCCGCGTCCTCCCGTATGGAGGGGATGGCGATGTTGACGATCGTGACGTCGACGAGGTCCATGAAGGCCGCGGTCATCACGATGGCGAGCGCGAACCAGCGGCGCCTGTCGCCCGGCGCCGCCTGCGCCGTCCGGGCCGCCTGAGCGCCCTGGGCCACCTCGGCCGTCTGGGCCGCTCGGGGGTCGGGCGAGGACTCGGGCGAGGTCTCGAGAGGAGTCTCCGTGGAGGTCATGGTGTGACGATAGGACGGTAGTAGGTCAGATCGTGTCCTAGTTCTACGGCATCCTCGGATACATGACGACGGACACTCCGGCTCGGCTGCTCCAGCTCCTCTCCCTCCTCCAGACGCCCCGCGAATGGCCCGGCGGCGAGCTCGCCGACCGGCTCGGGGTCTCCCGCCGCACGGTCCGACGCGACATCGACCGGCTGCGGGAACTCGGCTATCCGGTGCAGGCGACCCTCGGCTCGGACGGCGGGTACCGGCTGGTCGCGGGCAAGGCGATGCCGCCGCTGGTGCTCGACGACGAGGAGGCGGTGGCGATCGCCGTCGGGCTGCGGGCGGGGGCGGGACACGCACTGGAGGGCGTCGACGAGGCGTCCGTGCGTGCCCTGGCCAAGCTGGAGCAGGTGCTGCCGGCCCGGCTGCGCCACCGCGTCTCCACGCTCCAGGCCGCCACCACACCGCTGACCAGCGGGGACGGCGCGAGCATCGCACCCGAGACGCTGACCGTCATCGCCTCGACGGTGGCCGGGCAGGAACGGCTGCGGTTCGCCTATCGCGCGAAGGACGGCACGGAGTCACGCCGGCTGACCGAGCCCTACCGGCTCGTGTCCACGGGCCGACGGTGGTACCTCGTGGCCTACGACCTCGACCGCGAGGACTGGCGGACCTTCCGCGTGGACCGGGTCGAGGACCCCTTCGCGACCGGGGCCCGTTTCACACCGCGCGAACTGCCGACGGGGAGCGCGGCGGAATACCTCCGGCGCTCCATCCGACTGCGCCCGGAGGCCTACGAGTACGAACTCGACGTCACGCTCGACGCACCGGCGGAGTCCGTGACGGCACGTCTGCCGAGTTGGCTGGGAACGCCGGTCGCGATCCCCGACGCGGCAGCGGGCACCGGGGGCGAGGGCAGCGGCGAGGGCGGATGCCGGCTGCGGGGCAGGACCAGCGACCCGGTGGAGTGGGTGGCGATGCGGCTGGCGACGCTGGGCTGCGAGTTCTCGGTCCACGGGCCGCCTGAACTGGTGCAGTGCGTAAGGGAGTTGGGCGGACGCTTGAGCCGCTCGGCAGGCACGGACGACACGTGAGGGGACGCGGGCGCGGACCGGGGCGCGGGCGGAGGAGCGGAGGAGGAGTCGGTCCCGGGGAGGACCAGCGCGGCAAGGGCGAGCCCGGGATGGGCGCGGTGCGAGCCGGGAAGGGCGCGGTCGTCCGAGCCCGCGGAGAACGCGATCCCGAGCCCGCGGAGGGCGCGGTTCAGGCTTCCTCCGCCGGGCCCTCTCCCCACGCGAACCCGTGCAGGGCCCGCAGGTTGCGCAACGCCAGCTCCGCCGGGCCCTGCCGGCCGGTGGGAGGCGAGTTGGTCTCCGCCCAGCTTTCGACCGCCACCCGAACCGCGGCCCCGGCCACCGCCGCGGTGAACCGCTGGTAGGGCGAGGCAACGTTGTCGGGAACAGAGTGGGACGCCGCCGGGGTGGACGCAGGGGCGGACGCCGCAGGAGTGGGTGCGGGCCCAGAGGCGGACGCCGCAGGAGTGGGTGCGGGCCCAGAGGCGGACGCCGCAGGAGTGGGTGCGGGCCACGATGCGGGAGCCGCGGCGGGCGTCGGGGCGGGTTCAGGGGCGGCACCGGAGTCGGCAGCAGCGGTCTCGGGAGCGGATTGGGCATCGGCCGGGGAACGGTCCGTCCGGGAAGTGCTCCCGGAGGCCGGCGTCTCGGACGACGACACCGCCGCCGTCCGCTCCGCCAGCACCTCCGCCAGCGTCGCCTCCGAGGTGTGGCAGACCTCCGCCCAGACCTTGCCCAGAGCCGGGCTGGCTCCGGCCAGCCGGATCAGGGTGCGGACCCACTCCCAGGACGCCGCCGACACCCCGCGGCCGGGGACGAGGGTGTGTTGTACCGCGTGCTCCAGGGCCTCCGGCACGGTCAGTCCGGCCGGAGCCTCGCGGACCGCCTCGGCCCAGCGCTGCGCGCCCGCCGCGTAGAGCGGGGCGACGGCCTCTTCCTTGGTCGCGAAGTACCGGTAGAAGGTGCGCGGGGCGATGCCCGCGGCCAGGGCGATGTCCTCGGCGCGGGTCGCCTTCAGCCCCCGGCTGACGAAGAGGCCTGCCGCCGCGCGGGCGATCTCCATCCGGGTCGCCGCTTTGCGCCGCTCGGTCAGCGAACCCGAAGCGGAGGGGGAGGTCGAGCTGATCACGTCGGCAGGCTATGCCCATGTGGCACAATCTGCCATTCGGGCGGGCCACCCCGTGGTTCAGGTACGGGGTGCCCCGCCTTCCCAGCGTGCCCGTCCCCCCTGTCATATGCCCGGCGGGTGTGTGCGCCCGCAACCCCCGCCCGGACCGCGAGTCCGACGAGCGCGGTGACGGCCGCGGTGAAGTCGCGGTGACCGTCACGGGTGGCGAAGTGGAGCCGGGCCCCGGCGCCTGGGGGGAGAGGCGCCGAAGCCCGGCTCGGGGAAAGTCCCGGCGCCGGGGGGATGTGCGTCGGGACTTGGCTCATGTGGGGCGGGGAGATCTCGGGAAGGGCTGCGAGGTCCGGTCGGCCCGAATGCCTGCGCCGTCTCGGACTCCCGTGCCCAGAGGTCTTGTTCCCGCGCTCCCGCTCATTGAAGCGGCGTTCCTCCGCCATGTTTGCGCGGCTCTCCACCACCCGGCGCACGCGGGCGGGAGCCCGTCACCACCAGGCGCCCGAAGCCGAGTTGCCGCAGTTCCAGGCCGTGCCGCGAGTGCTCGTTCACTCGCGAGCCACACGGCGGCTCCCCTACGGCAACCGCGTCGGCGCGGCGAAAACGCCGACTTCGGCCGCCGGACCCTTCAGTCACTTCACGCACTGCATCCGCTCGACGCGCTGGAGGCACGCGAGTCATTCCAGGCACGGCGACCGGAGGATCACGCGCCGCGCCTCCGCGGCCGACACGCCGTCCCCGACGAGGTGATGGCGGGTACGGGACCGCGACCCACGGCCCCGCCGGGGCACGCCCGTCGGCAGCCACGGAGACCCCTCGGCGGGCGATCGCGGACGGACGGCCGGCCGGCCCGTGAGGCACCGCCGCCGGCCGACGAAGCGTCATGCTCCGGTCGGCCGACGGAGGTTGGAGCAGCGTCTCAGGCCGCTGCCTCGAAGCCCGTGTCGCGGGCCAGCTTCTTCAGTTCCAGCAGGGCGTGCTTCTCGATCTGGCGGATGCGTTCGCGCGTCAGACCGTGTTCCTTGCCGACCTCGGTCAGGGTGCGCTCACGGCCGTCGTCGATGCCGTACCGCATCTTGATGATGGAAGCGGTGCGCGGCTCGAGACGGTCGATCAGGCCGTCCAGTTCCTCGCTGCGCAGCAGGGTCATGACGGACTGCTCCGGCGAGACCGCGGACGTGTCCTCCAGCAGGTCGCCGAACTGGGTCTCGCCCTGGTCGTCGACCGCCATGTTCAGCGAGACCGGGTCGCGGGCCCAGTCCAGGACGTCCGTGACGCGTTCCGGCGTCGAACCGAGCTCGGTCGCGATCTCGGCCGGCTCGGGGTCGCGGCCGTTCTCGCGGTTGAACTCGCGCTGCACCCGACGGATCCGGCCGAGCTCCTCCACCAGGTGGACGGGCAGGCGGATCGTGCGCGACTGGTCCGCTATCGAGCGGGTGATGGCCTGACGGATCCACCAGGTCGCGTACGTCGAGAACTTGAAGCCCTTGCGGTAGTCGAACTTCTCGACCGCGCGGACCAGACCGGCGTTGCCCTCCTGGATGAGGTCGAGGAGCGGAAGACCGCTGCGGGGGTAGCGGCGGGCCACCGCGACGACCAGGCGCAGGTTGGACCGGATGAAGACGTCCTTGGCCCGCTCGCTCTCGGCGACCAGGGCCTCGAGCTCTTCGCGCGTGGCGACGGAACGGGACTCCTCGTCGCCGTCGAGGACCTGCTGCGCGAACACACCGGCCTCGATGATCTGTGACAACTCGACTTCCTTGGCGGCGTCGAGCAGAGGTGTGCGCGCGATTTCGTCGAGGTACATGCCGACCAGGTCGCGGTCGGCGATCTCGCCGCCATGGGCGCGAACACTGCGGGCCGCGTCGGTCGTCTCGCCGTTGGCGGACTTGCGACGGGCGACGGCACGGGTTGCCATGCGTGCTCCCTTGCGATGGAGGTTCAGCGGGTGGCCCTTCAGACACCAGGCACTCTCGGACTCGGACTCTCCTCGGGTGCCCTGCATCTGATGGAAACAACGACTGGAATCAGGACAGAATTCCCAACCCGCACCCCGATTTTTATGATCTTGCAGTACCCTGTCCGACCACGCGAGGAGGAGCGATGTCGTCGGAACGTACAGAGGTGCAGGTCAGGCCAGGAGTCGAGGGTGACCTCGAAGCCCTCACGAGCCTCTACAACCACTACGTACGTGAGACGCCCATCACCTTCGACACCGTGGCCTTCACTCCGGAAGAGCGACGTCCTTGGCTGCTCTCCCACCCTGAAGACGGGCCGCACCGCCTGATGGTTGCCACGGAAGCGGACTCACAGGGCATCCGGGGGACCTCACAGGAAATCCTGGGTTACGCCACGTCCAGCGCCTACCGGCCGAAGGCGGCGTACTCCACCTCCGTGGAGGTGACGGTCTACGTCGCTCCGCACGCCGGGCGGCGCGGCATCGGCACGCTCCTCTACAAGGCGCTCTTCGAGGCACTGGCGGGCGAGGACCTGCACCGCGCCTACGCGGGGATCGCGCAGCCGAACGAAGCGTCCGCGCGGCTGCACGAACGCTTCGGGTTCCGGCACATCGGCACGTACCGCGAGGTGGGCCGCAAGTTCGACCGCTACTGGGACGTGGCCTGGTACGAGAAGGAGCTCTGACCCCCGACGCGGACCGGAAGGGGCACCCCCGCGGGCCGACGCGCCGGCGGCAGACCTGCGGCCGGCCGGAGCCCCGGTTCCGGTCTCGGCCCCGGCCCCGGCCCCGGTTCCTGCCTCGACCCGGGGACCCCGGCCGCACCCGCAGGCCCCGCGGAGAGCGGACGAGCGTCAGCCGAACTGCACGGACCGCTTCGCCATCCCCATCCAGAACCCGTCGATCACCGACTTCTGCGCGTCCAGCTCACCGGACATCTCCGCCGCGCCCATGGTCACGAAGAGCGGGGCGAAGTGCTCGGTGCGCGGGTGGGCGTACCGGCCGGCCGGGGCCTTGTGGAGGAAGTCCAGGAGACCGTCCCAGTCGCGGGTCTCCAGCGCGTTCCGGCCCCAGTCGTCGAACTCCGAGGACCAGGTCGGCACTCCCCCGCCGGTGTGCCGCAGCGCGGCCAGATTGTGGGTGAAGAAGCCCGAGCCGACGATCAGGACGCCCTCGTCGCGCAGCGGCGCGAGCTTGCGGCCGATCTCCATCAGCTTCACGGGGTCGAGGGTCGGCATGGAGATCTGGAGGACCGGGATGTCGGCGGCCGGGAACATCTCGACGAGCGGCACGTAGGCGCCGTGGTCGAGGCCGCGGTCGGGGATGTCCTGCACGGGGATCCCAGGGGCGCGCAGCAGCTTCCGTACGCTCTCGGCGAGCTCGGGTGCGCCGGGGGCGCCGTACGTCACCCGGTAGTAGTGCTCGGGGAAGCCCCAGAAGTCGTAGACCAGGGGAACGGGGTCGACGGCGCCGAGGGCGAGGGGGGCCTCCTCCCAGTGCGCGGAGACCATCAGGATCGCCTTGGGGCGGGGCAGCTCGGCGGACCAGGCGGCGAGTTCGCCGGGCCAGATGGGGTCGTCCGCGAGGGGCGGGGCGCCGTGGCTGAGGTAGAGCGCGGGCATGCGCTCCCGAGGGAGGGCACGCTCCTGAGGTGCGGCGGACATGGCGACTGCTCCTTCCGGGACCTCGGCCCCTGACCACGGATCACGAACGGCGGACCGCGAACCATCGGCTACCGGTTCGCCCGGCTCGACGCGTACCTCGACGCGTACGGCGTCGGACGCTTACGGCACCGAACGCCTCCGACACGGGGCGTTCCCGGTTCCGGACGCCTCTGACGTCGGGCGTTCCCGGTTCCGGACGTTCCGGCGCCGGCTGCTCCGGCGACTCGGCTCCGGATGTTCCGGGGCCGAGTACCTCGTCCTTCTTGATTGAAATCTAAAACGTCGACATCGGTCAGCGTATTCCCGATTGGTTTAAATTTCAAGGAGAAGCCGTCTACAGTGGAGAACATGACGAAGGCACCCGCATCCGCCGACGAGCCCCGGTGGCTCACCGCCGAGGAGCAGCTGATCTGGCGCTCCTACGTGCACGCCACGACCCTCCTCGAAGATCACATGGATCGCCAGCTCCAGCGTGAAGCGGGAATGCCGCACATCTACTACGGCCTCCTCGTCAAGCTCGCCGACTCCCCCCACCGACGCCTGCGGATGACCGAGCTGGCCAAGTACGCGAAGATCACCCGTTCCCGTCTCTCGCACGCCGTCGCGCGGCTGGAGAAGAACGGCTGGGTGCGGCGCGAGGAGTGCGACTCCGACAAGCGCGGCCAGTTCGCCGTCCTGACCGACCAGGGCCTTGAGGTGCTCAGGCGCGCCGCGCCGGGTCATGTCGCCGTCGTACGCCAGGCGGTGTTCGACCGGCTCACCCCCGAACAGCAGAAGTCCCTCGGCGAGATCATGCAGATCGTCGCCGAGGGACTTCAGCCCGAGGAAGCGGGTGCGGACCTGCCCTGGCTCCGCTAGTCCCGTCGCCGGGTCAGTGGACCATCACCGGGACCGCCGCGTCCTCGGCGTCCCCCGCGCCGGAGCCCGCGACCGCGCCCATGTCCGGCTTGCCGGCGTTGACGAGGGTCAGGGCGATCGCGGCGGCCGCGACCAGGATGCCGACGGCGAACCAGATGGCGCTGGTGTAGCCGTGCACCATGCCCTCCAGCTGCACCAGCTGCTGCTGGGGCTTGGAGGTGGCGCCCGCGACGTGGTCCTTGATGTACGACGTCGTCGCGGACGCGGCGATCGTGTTCAGCAGCGCGGTGCCGATCGCGCCGCCCACCTGCTGCGAGGTGTTGACCATCGCGGAGGCGACACCGGCGTCACGCGGCTCGATGCCGTACGTGGCCAGGGACATGGCCGGCATGAACGCCGTACCCATGCCGAGGCCGAGCAGCAGCATCGCCGGCATCAGCACGGCCGCGTACGAGGAGTCGATCTCCAGCTGGGTCAGCAGCAGCATGCCGAGGGCGGCGACCAGGAAGCCGGGACCCATCAGCAGACGCGGGGCGACCCGGGTCATCAGGCGGGTGCCGATCTGGGTGGAGCCGGTGATCATGCCCGCGATCATCGGGAGGAAGGCGAAACCGGTCTTGACCGGCGTGTAGCCCTTCACGATCTGCAGGTAGTAGGTCAGGAAGAGGAACAGACCGAACATCGAGATGATCGCGAGGCCGAGGGAGAGGTAGATCCCGCCGCGGTTGCGCTCGGTGATCACGCGCAGCGGCAGCAGCGGGGCCTTGACCTTCGACTCGACGATCACGAAGGCGGCCAGCAGCACGGCGGACGCGACGAACATGCCGATCGTGACCGAGTCGCTCCAGCCCTCGGACTCGGCGCGGGTGAAGCCGTAGACCAGGGAGACCAGACCGAGGGTGGAGAGGACGACGCCCGGGATGTCGAGAGCGGAGCGGTTGCGGCCGCCCTCGGGCTCACGAATGACGAAGTAGGCGCCGGCCGCGGCGATGATCGCGAACGGGATGTTCACGAAGAACGTCCAGCGCCAGTCCAGGTACTCGGTGAGGAAGCCGCCGAGGATGAGGCCCACGGCGCCGCCACCACCGGCGATCGCGCCGTAGATGCCGAAGGCCTTGGCGCGCTCCTTGGCGTCCGTGAACATCACGGCGAGCAGGGAGAGCGCGGCGGGCGCGAGCAGCGCGCCGAACGCACCCTGCAGGGCACGGGCGCCGAACATCATCGCCTCGTTGGCTGCGGCGCCGCCGAGCGCGGAGGCGGCGGCGAAGCCGCCCAGGCCGACGACGAAGGCGCGCTTGCGGCCCCACAGGTCGGCTATGCGGCCGCCGAAGAGCAGCAGACCGCCGAAGGCCAGGGCGTAGGCGGTGACGATCCACTGCCGGTTGCCGTCGGAGATGCCCAGGTCCTGCTGGGCGGAGGGCATCGCGATGTTCACGATGGTGGCGTCGAGGACGACCATCAGCTGGGCGAGGGCGATGAACGCCAGCGCCTTCCAGCGGTTGGCGTCCGGACCACCCGTCTTACCGGGGGCCTTCAGGGTTGTTTCAGACATGGGGATACCCGCTTCGGGACTTCGTGACGGAAAAGAAGTGAGGTAAAGGGCGGCTCGTCGGCACTGACGGGCCGTTGTTCGCTGGGCGTGATGAGGTCAGGGGGTCGCCGGCGCACCGTCGGCGGGTGGGGCGACCGGGGCCACCGGGATCACCGGGGACCGGCGACCACCGGTGAGGGTGGTGACGACTGCTGCTGCGGTTCCGCGAACCGGTGGTTCAGGCCTGGCGGAGTTCCTCCAGAGTCACGGCCGAACCCGGCAGGACCGACGGGGCCGGGGCCCGCAGTCCGTCGAGGAACAGCTGAAGGTGGCGGTGGACGAAGCGGTCGGCGTTGATGCAGCCGGTACCGGCCGGGGGCCGGCTGAGCTGGGCCACCGCGATCATCACGTCCCCCACGCCGACGTCGGGCCTGAGCTGCCCGGCCGCCTTCGCACGGTCCATGACCTCCTCGATGATCCGCTCGACCCGTTCCCGCGCGCCTTCGAGGTCGGGGTGGTGCTCGTCGAAGGTGCTGGAGATCATCGGGCACAGTGCGCTGAGCCGCTCCTCGGCGGACGCGTGCACGAACCTTTCCAGCGCCCCGAACGCGTCGCTCTCGGCGAGGGCGACCTGTCCGGCCTGGACCATGCGGTCCAGCACCGAGCAGACGACCTCACGCACCAGGGCGTCGCGGTCGGGGAAGTTGCGGTACACCGTGGCATTGCCGACGCCGGCCCGGCGGGCGATCTCGTCCAGCGGCACATCGGCGCCGAACTCGACGAACATCTCGCGGGCGGCGGTGACGATCCGCTCCCGGTTGCGCAGAGCGTCGGCACGGGGCCGGGTCACCTTGCGCACGGTGGGGGCAGCGGTCGCGGTCTGCACGGCGTACTCCTTCTGACGTTGCCGGATGTTCCGGGGCTGTGGCGATCCGGGGATCGACTCCCCGTTTCGCTCGGACACATGGCTAAACGGGGATGGCGTCCCCGGTTATTTCCCCAACCCGGAAGTTTCTTGATGTGACCTGAGTCACACACGGGATGACCGGCTCGCGGCCGGGGCCGGGGCGCCCGCCGCAGGGCCGTACCACCGGAGTCAGGGCGGCGGGGAAGTGGGCGTGACCAGGGGATACGGGAAGGACCGCCGAAGGGATGGCGGTGGGGTGACCACAGGGACGCGGGCGCCCAGGCGGGTCCGCCGCGGCCGTACCGGCCGGTAATCCACGATCGGTCTCCTCCAGCGCGCGCCCGCGTGCGCCCCGTCGGAGGGTGATCGAAAGGGTGCAGCCGGTGATCGGTAGTGGCTGCCTGGAGCGAAAGGCCCCTGCATGCAGCCGCAGCCCCTGCGCACCGCCTCGGCCCGCGCAGGCGAGCCACTCCGCCGTCGGATACGCCCGCGCCGCGTCGCCGCGCTCGCCTCCGTCTCCGTGCTGACGCTCGCGGTCAGCACGTCGGCCGGATCCGGACACCTCACTCCGGCCCCCGGCGCGACGACGGCCGGCGCGGGTTCCGTCTCCCTGGCCCGCTCCTCCGCGCTCGCCCCCTGCATGATCAACGGCCGCCCCACCGTCCAGATGTCCGAGGGTCTGCCCACTCCGGGCGGCTACTCCCGCTCGACCGGCACCGTCCGCGCCCTCACCCTGATGATCGACTTCTCCGACGCCCCCGGCCGCGGCAGCGCGCTGAGCCGCTTCCGCGAGTTCTTCCCGCAGACCGAGGACTGGTTCCGCACCGCGTCCTACGGCCGCCTCGACTACCGCGCCGAGACCCCGATCCCCCATTGGCTGCGCATGCCCAAGCCGTTCCGCGAGTACGGCATAGAGCGTGGCGCGCCCTTCGACCCCGGCTACCGCGAACTCGTCCAGGACATCGTGGCCTCCGCCGACCCGTCGGTCGACTTCCGCGCGTACGACCTCCTGAACGTGCTGGTCACCCCCAACGCGGGCCCCTCCGCCCTCGACACGGTCCTCTCGGTGACGTTCGCGGGCAACGCGGAGGCTCCGGTCGCCGACGGGGTCACCGTGGCGAACGCCTCCTTCGTGTACTCCCGCCAGGACGACGGCTCAGGCTCCTACGACCGCACCGGCTACCGCGTCCTCCCCCACGAGAACGGCCATGTCTTCGGCCTGCCCGACCTCTACACCCAGGAGGGCGGGGGCGCCGTCGGCCACTGGGACATCATGAGCGAGGACTGGGGCGCCAACAACGACCTGCTCGGCTGGCACAAGTGGAAACTGGGCTGGCTGGAGGCCACCCAGATCGCCTGCGCCGCCTCGCCGGGCACCACGGAGTACCCGCTGACGCCGCTCTCCCGCGCGGCCGGCCCGAAACTGGTCTTCGTCCCGCTCAGCGAGCGCACCGGTTACGCCGTCGAACTGCGCGCCCGCGGCGGCAACGACGAGGCGGTGTGCCGCCCGGGCGTCCTCATCTACAAGGTCGACGCGGACGTGGACACCGGCATGGGCCCGGTCACGGTCTACGACTCCCACACCGACAGCGGCGGCTGCACCCGCAGCCCCAACGTCCACGCGGAACTCTCCGACGCCCCCTTCGCACCGGGCGAGACCTTCGAGGACCCCAAGAGGGACATCCGCATCTCGGTGGTGGGAGCGGACCTGAAGGGCGACTACCGCGTACGGGTGAGCCGGGGGTAGCGGTCCGGAGATACGCCGGTGGAACGGCGGACGGGGGACGGACGGCCGGTCAGACGGACCGGGTCGTACGGTGCGTACCGTGCGTACGGTTCGCTCGGCGACCGGGGCTACCGTAGGCCTGCCGCGACGCCGTACCACCACGCGCGCACCCGCACGCGCGCGTGGACGCCCCCGACCGATACCCACCGCTCACCGTCAGCCGACCGGTCCCCGCCCCCCCCACCCCCCTCAGTCCCCACCACCGCAGCCGTATCGGAGAACCGAGCAGCCATGTCCGCGAAGACGACCGCATCCGCCCCGGTCCCGGCTCCGGTCCCGACCCCGGGGGCGGGGCAGGCGCCCGCGGAGGCGGTCGCGCCGCTGATCCGCGGGGTCACCGTGGTGCGGGGGCTGACCGAGGCGGGCGGCACGATGAGCCTGAGCGCGCTGGAGCGGACCACCGGCCTCGCGCGCTCCACGGTCGACCGCATCACCGCGACCCTCACCCGCATGGGATACGTCCGTCTCGACGGCCGGGACGCCGTCCTCACCCCCCGTGTCATGGAACTCGGCAACGCCTACCTGGCCGCGCTACGCCTGCCGGCGCTGCTGTCCGGCCGTGCGGACCGCCTCGCCGACGAACTGGACGAGTCCGTGTCCCTGGCGGTCGCCGACCGGGACGGCATCCGCTTCATCCACCAGGCCACCCGTCGCCGCGCGATGTCCCTGAGCTTCCGCATCGGTGACCTGCTCCCGGCCGAACGCACCGCGCCCGGCCAGCTGTTCGCGACGGAGTGGACGGACGAGGAGTGGCGGGCCTGGCGCGCCCGCAGGACGAGGGACCCGCGCAACCAGGACTTCCCGGCCCTGCCGCCACCCCCGCAGGGCGCGGGGAGCGACGAGGACTTCGTCGGGCGGACCGCGCGGGCGGCGGAGGAGAACTGCGCCGTCGACGACCAGTTGATCGAGCCGGGCCTGGTGGCCGTCTCCGTCCCGGTACGGGATCCGCGCACCGCCCGGATCGCGTGCGTGGCGAACGTCGTCAGCCACACGAGCCGGCACACCTCCGCGGACCTGCGCGAGACGCTCCTCCCCCGCCTCCGTCTGGCCGTGACGGCGATGGAGGAGGACCTGCGCCGCGCACCGCGCCCCGAGCCGGGCCCGCCCCCCGCCGGACTGGCGACCTGGACGGGCGCGTCGAAGCAGGAACTGGGCCGCGAGTTCATCGAGTCCCTCGCCCGGGGCCTGACCGTCCTGGCGGCCTTCGACGAGGGCAGGGCCGAGCTGACCCTCACGGAGGTCGCGAAGGCGACCGGCCTCGCGAGAGCGACGGCCCGCCGCGCCCTGATCACCCACGAGCACCTGGGCCTGGTCTCCCCCACCCCCCGCCGCACGTTCGCCCTCACGCCCCAGGTCCTCTCCCTCGGCTTCCCGCCCCTCTCCCGCACGTCCCTCCCCCGGATCGCGGCACCCCACCTGGCGGCCCTGACGGACGCCGTCCAGGAGACGACCTCCCTGGCGGTCCTGACCGAACAGGGCGACGAGATCCAGTACACGGCCCGGGCGACCGCCCCCCACGTCATGAGCGTCGACATCGCCGTGGGCACCCGGCTCCCGGCCCCCTCCAGCTCCCTCGGCCGCCTGCTCCTCGCCGGTCCCACTGCGACGGGGGCCTACGCCCTGGCCGAAGAGGAGCCGGAACAGGGCGTGCGCGCCATCGCCGTCCCGATCCACGACCGGGACGGCCGGGTGATCGCCGCCCTCAACGCGGCGACCCACGTCGCCCGCCGCACAGCCGAGGAGTGCGTCCACGACATCCTCCCGGCCCTGCTCTCGACCGCCTCCCACATCGAGACAGACCTCCACACAGCCGCCCGCTTCACCCACGTCCCCCTGACCTGACCCCCACACCCGCCAACCCGTATCCGGTACGCTGACGCCAGTGACCCACCGGGTCGCCATCCCGCCTTCGTAGCTCAGGGGATAGAGCACCGCTCTCCTAAAGCGGGTGTCGCAGGTTCGAATCCTGCCGGGGGCACAGAAAAAGGGCCAGCTCAGGAGGGTTTCCTCCCAGGCTGGCCCTTCGTCGTGCTCGGGGTCGTGCCGCAAGCGTGCGGGCCACTAGAGTCCACGCGGAGTCCACTTCCCCGGTCGGGGACTGGCTCTTCCTCACCCTCGCGGATCACGGCCCGAGCCGATCAGCGGTGGCCGGGTCACGGTCGCTGGCCGGGTGCTGACAGATCAGCGCGGCGCGCTAGGTGGAGCGGAACGGGCCCGGGTACAGCGCCGCGCTCTTGTTCCCTGCCATGCCCTCGCCGATCCAGAAGTGGACCGGCCAGTACCCCGGCGACAGTTTGTATGCTGCGGCATCACGCGACTTACCGGGGGGCGAACGCAGTTGTACACCACGCTCGCGAGCACCACGAACTACGGCATACCGTTCCTGATCATCTCCGTTCCGTTCGGCATCGCATCGCTCCTCTTCATTCCCCAGCAACTGCGCAACCGTCGGCTGAGGAAGCACGGGGTGGAGACCCTGGCCGTCTGCAAGGAGCGCATACGCCGCGGCGGTACGGCGGTGGAGAGACTGAACTGCTCCTTTCGGACGGCCGACGGCGAGGAGGTCTGGGCGCTCGTCACCGCCCCCAAGCCGCCACCGTGGGAGGGCGAGGAGGTTCCCGTCGTGTTCGATGCACGCAAACCCTCGTCCGCCGAGAGCGCGTACTACCTGGCCTCTTTCGGGTCCCGCGCAGGTCTCGTACTCCAGTTGCTCGTCGGTCTGCTGCTCGTGGCAGGGGCCGTGGCAGGGGCACTCTCCTGACACAGTCCGGTGCAGGCACCGCTGTCCAGCCTGCGGAGGCAGGTCGCCCAGGGGAACGGGACCGGCGATCAGGTCAGCCGATCGGGGCGGCTTACCATCACCTCTCATGGCCACAGTGATCTTGACCGTCGGACTGGCGTTCATCGGCTACCTGGCGACCTATCTCAACGGGCTGCGACTGGCGCAGAGGCAGGCCCGACTGACGCGGGTCAACGTCCAGTTGAGCGACTTCTACGGTCCGCTGTTCGCACTGATGGAAGCCAACAGCCGTGCCTACGACGCCTTCTCCGAGATGTACGCCCGCCCCGACGGGCGGGACCCCTTCCGCCATGACATACCGCCCACCGAGCAGGAACTCGCGCGGTGGCGCACATGGGCCACTACCGTCTTCATCCCCAACATTCAGGCGATGCGCGACGTGGTGGTCACGAAGGCCGACCTTCTGATCGAGGAGGAGATGCCCCCGGCCCTGCTCCAGCTCTGCGCTCATGTCGCTGGATACGAGATCACCGCCGCGCAGTGGGCCAAGGGCAATTACGAAGAACACCTGTCACTCATAGCGTTCCCTGGCCGGGAGCTGAGGGAGTACACCCGCGACCGGTTCTCTCACCTGAAGACCGAGCAGGCGAGGCTGCTGGGGCGCCGACGCGGACGCTGAAACCGCCGAGACCGCCGAACCTGCCGAGGTCGAAGCGGTGGGGCGAGGCCGTGCCGCGGACGGCTGCGCCTACCGGGCGGTGAGGATTTCCGTTCCGGCTCTCCGTCTCAGGTCAGTTGTTCGGCCAGGCCGACGATGACGCCTTCCGGGCCGCGGAGGTAGCAGAGCAGGTAGCTGTCCTCGAACCGGGCGATATCGCCGACGAGTTCGGCGCCGTGGGGGCGCAGGCGGGCAACGGTGTCCCTGAGGTCGTCGACGGCGAACATGACGCGGTGCGTGCCCAGGATGTTGTGCGGCCGGTTGCGCGGGCCGGCGCTGATCGCCGCGGGGCTGCGGTACTTCGCCAGCTCGAGCCGGCTGTGGCCGTCCGGGGTGCGGACCATCGCGATGTCGCAGTGGACGCCGTCGAGTCCGGTGCACTGGTCGGCGACGAGGCCCTCCACCTCGGCCCTGCCCTCCAGCTCCAGACCGAGTTCCACGAAGAACGCGACGGCGGCGTCCAGGTCCTCGACGACGATGCCGACGTTGTCCATCCGCTGAATCGCCATGCTGGCTTCTCCTTCTTCCGCGTGCTTCCGCTTGCTTCCTCGTGCGGCCGGTGGTGGCCGCTGCCGTCCCTGGGACGGAGCCGGTGGCCCGTTCTCGACATCCGCGGACCGCCGGACTCCGAAGAATCTCGAACACGCCCCAGGAGCGATCCATCCGGCTGTACCGCCCCGCCGTCGGCACGACGAGGATGGCTGCGCGAGGGCCCGCACGGTGGTTGCCGCGCTGTGCGACGTGCAGATCAGAGCCGCCGGGTCGCTGTCAGGGTTGTGGGGACCGTCCGACCGCCGCACGCCGCCGGGCCGGTCGTCGGTGTGGCGTTCGGGGGACACACGGGGCGTCCTGTGAGCACGTCCCGCCTCGTGGGGCATCCCTTTCCCGGACGAAAGGGAGACATGATGCCGCTCTATCTGTCGAGGTTCAGCTACACGCCGGAGACCTGGGCGCGGCTGATCGGCAACCCGGAGGATCGCGCGCAGGCCGCTCGGACGTACATCGAGTCCGTCGGCGGGAGGCTCCACGGATTCTGGTACGCCTTCGGCACGCACGACGGCTACAACCTGTGGGAGGCCCCGGACAACGTGTCCATGGCCGCGGTCGCGCTGGCGATCAGCGGGGGTGGGGCGCTCAGCTCGTTCGAGACGACTGTCCTCCTGACCGTCGACGAGACCGTCGAGGCCCTGCGCACCGCCGGGCAGGTCCGTTACCGGGCTCCCGGCGCGTAGCGGCCGCCCCGACCTCGTCGGGACACCTTGGACCGCTCCCGACGGCGTGGCGCGCCATGGACCGCCCCGGCACCGGGGGCACCGGGGCGGGGCGCGTCGACCGGTATCTCAGCGCCTGCCGTTCGCAGGAGCGGAGGTGCGTAACTCCCGCGGAACCTGGGCCCGACATTGAGCCCGACCTTGAGCCCGACCCTGGACCTGGGCCTGGACCAGCGCCCGACCCTGGACCTGGGCTTGGGCGTGGCTCTGGGCATCGGTCCGCGTGGAGGCATCCTTTCCTGGCTGTGTCCGGGTGGGCGGGGCGGACCGGGTGGGCCGGGCGGGGGCTCTCATAGTGCTGGGGGCTCTCATGGTGCGGGGGGCGCTCATGGTGCTCCTCTCGGTCACGGGGGTGGGGTGGGCGGGTCAGACGGGCCAGTACGGGCCGGTCGCGGTGCGGTGGAGGAGCGTGACGGGGCGGGCGTCGGCCGTCTTCACGCGCAGCTGGAACCGCAGGTGCTTCCCGGCCGGGACGGTGCCGGACAGGGCGAACTGGTGGCCGCCTCCGCCGTAGCGGGTGACGGTCTGGTAGGCGGACGGGTGCTTGCCGGACGTGTCCGTCAGGTAGAAGCGGCCCTCGACCAGCGCTTCGTCGGGCGCCTTCTCGTCGAGCGAGACGTGCACGAGGGTGTTGTGCAGGCGCGGCCCGGAGTGGACGACCGGGTCCGTGAACGCCAGGCCGACCCACTCGCCGGAGGGCAGCTCGACATCGGTGACGTTGGATTCGTTCAGCATCGAGGGGTTGGGCACGGTGTCCTCCTGGCTCGGGTCGGTCGGGGTGGGGGTCGATGCGTCGGCGCCGGGGGCCTGGCGCAGCCGGGCCGCGACCCGGGCGCGGAAGTCGGCCATGGAGAAGCCGCGCGGGTCCGTCTTGGTGTTCGTCCACTCCTTGTGGCCGATCACGGAGGCGGCCGACCAGCCGTGCGCCCGGCACAGGGCCGCCGACGCGCGGACCATGGCGTCGAGTTGGGCCGCCGGCCAGGGGTCCTTGCCGTCGCCGAGGTTGATGCACTCGAAGCCGTAGAAGCGGGCGTTGCCGTCCGTGTCGTTCTCGTTCGGCGCGGGCAGGGCCTTCTCGGCGACGACGGCCTTCAGGACGTCGCCGTCGCCGCTGCCGGCGTGGTTGGCGCGGCCCCAGCCGACGAGGTGCACGACGCCCCGCTTGTCGATGACGCCGTGGCAGAGGGGGCCGGGGAGGCCGGAGTAGCCGTCGCGGCAGATGGCCACGGAGGCGGCCGTACCGGAGGTCACGGTGTGGTGGACGACCACGCCCGCCACCGGGCCCCACGCGCCGTGCCCTGCCCTGTTGTGGGTGCGCCAGCTGCCGACTTCGACGACAGTGACGCCTTCCGCTCTCAGGGCGGCGAGAACCCTGGTCGCGGTCAGGGGAGTTGCCATGCTCGTTCCTTTCAGAGAAGCCGTGGATATCCGGGTGCCCCGACAATCGGTTCGCCACCGTCGGACTTCTCTCCGCCGCCCGGAATCCGACGTCCATAGAAGGGCAGTTCATCCGGTTCCCGACCCACCCGACAAAAGCAGGAAAGGTGCTGCTTAGCCGCTGGTATGGGTATCCATTCGCTCTCCGCGCGGGCTACCCCGACCGGTTCAGCGCTGGAACCTCCGGCAGGGGTCTCTATGGGCTACCCATGAGTTCCCTGTACAAGTCCGCTCATGACGTCATGACGTCATGAGCGGCTGGGGTCGTGCGGATCCTCCGGGTGGGGATGTGCGGGATTCTCGTTCGCCGTCGCAGCATCGTCGTCTTCGACACCTCGTGATCGCCTTTGCGTCCCGTGATTCCCTTTCCGGCCCGTGATTCCCTTTCCGGCCGGTGGTTCCCTTTCCGGCCGATGGTTCCCCTTACAGCCGGTGAATCCTCATCCGGCCGGTGAATCCCTTTCCCCCGGTGATTGCCGTCCGGGACCGTGCGTCGTCGTGCCCCTCCGCGATTTCCAGCGGGAAAAGGCCCAAGGAGGCGGCAGCGCGGGGGTGTTCGGGCCGGTCGGCGATTAGGGTCGTCCGGTGACGAGTAGCAGCGTGCGGCGCTCCCCCGTTCTCGACGACGGCCGTCCGGTGACGGCGCACGGCGACTGGCAGGGGCGGCTGCGCCTGTTCGGTTACGCCGGGCGCCCCGGGACCGGCGTCCGGGAGCGTCTGGTTCCGCCCTTTCCGGGACCGTCGACCCGCTGGGGGGAGCTCATACGCCTCGGTCCGGACGGGGCGTACCGCGCCGCGAGAATCATGGACTGGCTGGGGCCGGTGCTCGTCGCGCTGCTGGCCGGAGTGATCCGGTTCCGGCGTCTCGGGCAGCCGCGGGGGCTCGTCTTCGACGAGACCTACTACGCCAAGGACGCCTGGGCGCTGCTGCGGCTCGGTTACGAGGGCACCTGGCCGGACCGCAAGATCACCGACCCGCAGATCCTCGCCGACCCCCAGGTGATCCCGCTCTCCGACACGGGGGCGTTCGTCGCCCATCCGCCGACGGGCAAGTGGGTGATCGCCCTCGGTGAGTGGATGTTCGGCCTCACCCCGTTCGGCTGGCGCTTCATGACCGCGCTCCTGGGCACGCTGTCGGTGCTGATGCTGTGCCGCGTCGGACGGCGGCTGTTCCGGTCGACGGCGCTGGGCTGCCTGGCCGGCGCGCTGATGGCGCTGGACGGTCTGCACGTGGTGATGAGCCGGTCGGCGCTGCTGGACCTCGTGGTCATGTTCTTCGTGCTGGCGGCGTTCGGCTGTCTGCTGCTCGACCGGGACCGGTCGCGGGCCCGGCTGGCGGCGGCGCTCCCGGTGGACGCGGACGGCCGCGCGCGCCCGGACCGGGTCACCGCGGGCCGGGCCGGGACGGGACCGCGTCCGTGGCGGCTCGCGGCCGGTGTCTTCCTGGGGCTGGCGGCTTCGACCAAGTGGAACGGCCTGTACTTCCTCGCCTTCTTCGTGGTGCTCACCCTGCTGTGGGACGTCGGCTCGCGCCGCGTGGCCGGGGCGGAGCGGCCCTACCGGGCGGTGCTGCGCAGGGATCTCGGCTGGTCCGTGCTGTCGCTGGTGCCGGTCGCCGTCGTGACCTACCTGCTGACGTGGACCGGCTGGTTCAGGTCCGACGGCGGTTACGGGCGGCACTGGGCGGACGGCCGCGGCGGCGCCTGGTCGTGGATACCGGCCCCGCTGCGCAGCCTGTGGCACTACGAGTACGGCGTCTACCGGTTCAACGTGGGGCTGCACTCCTGGCACCGGTACGAGTCGAATCCCTGGAGCTGGCTGGTCCTCGGCCGCCCGGTGCTGTTCGACTACCGGTCGCCGAAGGCCGGGCAGGACGGCTGTCACGCCGCGACCGAGTGCTCGCAGGCGGTCCTCGCGCTCGGCACGCCGCTGCTGTGGTGGTCGGCGTGCTGCGCGCTCGTGTATCTGCTCTTCCGGTGGGCGCTGCGCCGCGACTGGCGGGCCGGCGCCGTCCTGTGCGCGGTGGCGGCCGGCTACCTGCCCTGGTTCCTGTACCAGGACCGTACGGTCTTCTCCTTCTACGCGGTCGTCTTCGTGCCGTACCTGTGCCTGGCCGTGGCGATGACGCTGGGCGCGCTCCTGGGTCCGCCGGGGGCGGACGACAGACGCCGGACGCTGGGCGCGGTCGCCGCGGGCGGGCTCGTGCTGCTCATCGCCTGGAACTTCGTCTACCTCTGGCCCGTGTACACCGGCCGGACGATCCCGGTCGGCGACTGGCGGGCGCGGATGTGGTTCGAGACGTGGATCTAGTCCCGTGCACACGGGCCGTCGCGACGAGCGGGGCGGTGACCGCGACGAGCGGCGGTCACCCTGACGGGTGGAGGCGACCGCGGTGACCGACGACGGCCGCGGACCGTCGAGGGCGACCGACGACGACCGCGGCGAACCTGGTCGGCGTGGTCGTCGTCGGTCGTGGCCCGGCGCGGTCGGAACCGGGCCGTGGGCTACTTGAGTTCGGCCTCGGTGTAGTAGCCGCCCGCGACCAGGACGTACTCGTAGTTGCTCTTGTCGACGGTCGTCGGCTGCAGCAAGTAGGCGGGCACGGCCTTGACCCCGTTGTCGTAGGCCCTTCTGTTGTTCACTTTCGGCGTCTTGTCGTTGAGTATGTCGTTGGCCATCTCGGCCGCGACAGAGGCCAGTTGACGGAGGTCCTTGTAGACGGTCTGCGACTGCTCGCCGGCGATGATCGACTTCACCGAGGCGAGTTCGGCGTCCTGCCCGGTGACGATCGGCAGGGGCTTGTTGCCGGAGCCGTAGCCGTCCGCCTTCAGCGCGTCCAGGACGCCGATGGAGATGCCGTCGTACGGGGACAGGACCGCGTCGACCTTCCTGCTTCCGTAGGAGTCGGCGAGGATGTCGTCCATGCGCTTCTTCGCGGTGGGTCCGTCCCAGCGCAGGGTGGTGACCTCCTTGAGGGCGGTCTGGCCGGACCGGACCACCAACTGCTTGGTGTCCAGGTACGGCTGGAGGAGGTGCATGGCGCCGTCGAAGAAGTACTTGGTGTTGTTGTCGTCGGGGGATCCGGCGAACAGCTCGACGTTGAAGGGGCCCGCGCCGTCCTCCAGGCCGAGCTTGTCGATGATGTAGCGGGCCTGGAACCGGCCTACCTGCTCGTTGTCGAAGGAGACGTAGTAGTCGACGTGCTCGGTGCCGAGGATGAGCCGGTCGTAGGAGATCACCGGGATCTCCGCGTCGGCGGCCTTCTGGAGCACGCCGTTCAGCGACTTGTTGTCGATGGCGGCGATGATGAGCGCGTCGACGCCCTGCTTGATCAGGGACGCGATCTGAGCGACCTGCGTCTTCGGGTCGTCCTCGCCGTACACCAGCTTGGTGTCGTAGCCGTCGGCCTTCAGGTCGTCGACGACGCTCTTGCCGTCGGTGAGCCAGCGCTCGGACGCCTGGGTGGGCATGGCGATGCCGATGGTGCCGCTCTCGGAGCCGCCCTCGGAACTGCCCCCGGTGTCCTGACCGCAGGCCGACAGCGTGAGGGCGAGAGAGACGGCTCCGGCGGTGGCGGCGAGGGCGGCTCTTCGGTTGCGCATGGTGATCGTTCCTCGTTCTTCTCGTCGTTGAGAGGATGGGGGGTTGTCGGAAGGCCGCGGGGAACCGGCGGGCGGGCCGGGCGGCCTTCGAGCGGGGACGGGGGACCCGGGGTGGGACGCGCTCGCGCGGGTCTCGGTGCGGGGTTCGGGTCCCGGCGCCTCAGGGGGGCGCCGTGCGGGTGGGTTGGGGGCGCGCTGTACCGACCGGAGTTCCGGTGGAGCGGTACGCCCCGCGGCGCGGGTCCGCTCCGCGATCCACGGGATCAGCGGGCGGTCGCGAGGCCGTCGGGGGCCTGGCGCACCTGTTCATGGACGGTGAACAGGCGGAGGGTCACGCTGAACTGACTGACGATCGGATCGCCCGGCGCGTCGCTCGGGCGGGCGCTCGGGCGCCTCGGTGTCCGGTGGATCGTCGGCCGGTGCGACGGGACGGCCCCGTAAGCAGGTCTCGTCGGCTCCGGTGCCGGCGTCACCAGGGCGCACCTGTACAGGTGCCGGGTCGCGCCGGGGCGCGCCTGCCACGTCTGTACTGATTTCGGTGGCGCGCAGGGCACTTGCCTTTCAGCCGTTCGAAATATCGTCACGTGGTCGGAATGGTGGCGTGACAATAAGAGGGGGTGCGCGGGGTGTCAACGCTACGAACAGCAACGCTTCCGGAAAGTGGTGGACATCGCTTTCTATCGCCGGTCGCGTCTCGGCCGCGACGCCTCGCCGCCCCGTCGGGCGTTCGCGTTTCCGCTGGTCAGCGCGCCGCTCTGACCGGGCGGGGCGCTGTCGGGGAGCGCGTCGGCCGTTGCTGTGAATACGCCATGAAAATCGGCCGGAGCGGGGGCCCCGGGGGGCGGGGCGGGGTGCGCCGCCGGGGTGGTCAGCGCCGCGTGAGGGGGGTCTCGTGGGAGACCCGGGTCAGCTTCTCGGGGTTGCGGATGTAGTAGACGGCGGTGATGCGGGCGTCCTCGACGCGGATCGCCATGACGCCGTCGTCCTCGCCGCCGACCCGGACGAGGAGTGCCGGGTTGCCGTTGACCAGGGTCGGGTGGCCGGTGACGGCGACCTTGAGCCTGCCCGTGCCGCCCAGGACGAAGCGGGCCACCTTGTCGGCGCCGACGACGGGCCGTCGCGCGGCCTGCCGGATCCCGCCGCCGTCGCTCAGCAGGACGACGTCGGGCGCGAGCACGTCGAGGAGTCCCTGGAGGTCCCCGGTGGCGAGCGCGTGCCGGAACGACTCCAGCGCCGCCCGGGTCTCGCGCGGGGAGACCGCCTCGCGAGGACGGCGGGCGTCGACGTGCTTACGCGCGCGGTGCGCGATCTGGCGGACGGCCGCGGGGCTCTTGTCGACCGCGGCCGCGATCTCGTCGTAGCCGACGTCGAAGGCCTCGCGCAGCACGAAGACGGCGCGCTCCGTCGGCGACAGGGTCTCCAGGACGAGCATCAGCGCCATCGACACGCTCTCGGCGAGTTCGGCGTCCTGGGCCACGTCCGAGGCGGTGAGCAGCGGCTCGGGCAGCCAGGGGCCGACGTACGCCTCCTTGCGGCGCGTCAGGGTGCGCAGCCGGTTGAGCGCCTGACGGGTCGTGATGCGGACGAGGTAGGCCCGCCGGTCGCGCACCTGTTCCAGGTCGACGTCGATCCAGCGCAGCCAGGTCTCCTGGAGGACGTCCTCGGCGTCCGCCGCCGAGCCGAGCATCTCGTACGCGACCGTGAAGAGGAGGTTGCGGTGGGCGACGAACGTGTCGGTCGCCGGATCAGCGGCGGCGGCGTCCATGATGCGGTCCTTCCCTCTTCCTCACGGTCGGCCCTGGTGGTCGACGGGCTGGGGGCGTGTGTGTCCACACCGGGATCCATTCTCCCCGTGCGGCCGTGCTCTCCTCCGCTAGGCGGACCGGCCCGCGATGTCGGGCTCCCGGCCCGCGGTACCGGGGGCCTCGTCGCGCGTCGCGCTGAGCAGGTGCCGGCGTTCGGCGTCCTTGGCCCACCAGGTGCGCGCGCCGGGCTTGCGCGCCTCGTACGCCAGTTGCCGGACGGTGCTCCTGCACACCAGCTCCTTGACCTTCGCGCCCAGCCGGCCGCCGAGGTGGACGCCGACCGCCTTGTCGTTCCTGCGGGAGAACTGGAAGACGCCGGCGCGCCGCCCGAGGCTCAGGCACTGGCCGGCGAACCCCACCTCGACGGGCACGGGCGGTTCGCCGGCGATGCGGCTGAGCACCGTCTCGGTGGCCTGCGGGCCGAGTTGCACGGCGGACTGGCAGCCCTGCCGGAAGGGCAGGTCCGACGGCGCCGCGGCGTCCCCGGCCGCGACGATGCGCGGGTCGTCCACGCTGGTGAGGGTCTCGTCCGTGCGCAGGCGGCCGAGGGCGTCGGTGCTCAGTCCGCTGCGCGCGGCCAGGTCCGGCACGCCGAAACCGGCGGTCCAGACGGTCACCTCGCTCGGCAGCTCGCGTCCGTCGGCGAGCCGCACGGCCTCACGGGTCACCTCCGTCACCCGGGTGCCGGGGCCGTCGATCACGGTCACCCCGAGCCGGGCCAGCCGCCCGGCGACCGCGCGGCGGCCGCGCGGGTGCAGATACGGGCCCAGCACGCCGCCGCAGACCAGGGTCACCGCGCGGCCCGCCTCGGCCAGTTCGGCCGCGGTCTCGATGCCGGCCGGGCCGGCGCCGACCACCGACACGGCGGCCGACGCGGGCGCGGCGGCGAGGACCGGCCGCAGCCGCTCGGCCTGCTCCAGGTCGGCGAGCGGGTAGGCGTGTTCCGCCGCGCCGGGCACCTGCGGGTCGGCGCTGCCGCTGCCCACCGCGTAGACGAGGTAGTCGTAGGCGACCGTGCCGCCGGAGGCCAGCTCCACGGCACGTCCGGCCGCGTCGATCCGGGTCACGGTGTCGACCGTGAGCCGGACGCGGGCGGCCAGGACCTTCGCGTAGTCGACGACCGCGTCGTCGGAGCCGCCCACCAGCTGGTGCAGCCGGATCCGCTCGACGAAGGTGCGGCGGGGGTTGATCAGCGTCACGGTCACGTCGTCGCGCTGCGTCAGGCGGTTGGCGGCCATGACGCCGGCGTATCCGCCGCCGATCACGACAACATCGGTGTTCTCGGCCATGTCGTCTCCTCCATGTTCGGTGCTCGGCCTCAAGACACCGCTTCGCCGTTCCCTGTGACAGCCTGTGAGGCAGATCACCCGATCGGCCGGAGGCCGGGCGCGGCGGAGCCCGTGGAAGGCCTCGCGGCGGACCGCAGATACAGGCCGCAGGTACGGGCCGCAGAGCGTCAGAGGTCCCGGGCCGGGGTGTCCGCTCCCGGGGTGATCAGGCCGGTCTCGTAGGCCACGACGACGGCCTGGGCGCGGTCCCGCAGCCGGAGCTTGGCGAGGATCCGGGCCACGTGGGTCTTCACGGTGGCCTCGCTCAGACGGAACCGCGCGGCGAGCTCGGCGTTGCTCAGGCCGGTGCCGAGGGAGCGCAGGACCTCGAGTTCGCGGGGGGTGAGGACCGTCAGGTCGCGGTGCAGGGCGGCGGAGGCCACCGGCTCACGGGCGACGAAGCGTTCGACCAGGCGCCGGGTGATCGCGGGGGCGAGCAGCGCGTCGCCGGTGCGGGCGAGACGGACGGCGGCGACGAGGTGCTCGGGCGTGACGTCCTTGAGGAGGAAGCCGCTCGCCCCGGCGGTGAGCGCCGCGTACACGTAACGGTCGAGGTCGAAGGTGGTCAGCATGATGACGCGGGGCGGCTCGGGTGGCACGGGGCCGGAGAGGATCCGCCGGGTGGCCTCCAGGCCGTCGGTGCCGGGCATCCGGATGTCCATGAGGACCAGGTCGGGCCGGGTGCGCCGGACCGCCTCGACGGCCTGGTCCCCGTCGCAGGCCTCGGCGACGACGTCGATGCCGTCCGCGGCCAGGATCATGCCGAAGCCGGTGCGGACCAGCGCCTGGTCGTCGGCGATCACCACGCGCGGCGGCTGCTCCGTCACGCGAGCTCCTGCACCGGGATGACGGCGCGGACCTCGAAACCGCCGGTGGGGCGTTCGCCCGCGCGGAGGGTGGCTCCGTAGACGGCGAGGCGTTCGCGCAGGCCGATCAGGCCGCGGCCGCCGCCGAGCCCGTCCGGCGCCGCGGACGTGCCGCCGGTGTCGGACACCTCGATGCGCACCGCGCCGGGAACGTGCTCGATGGCGATCCGCACCCGGCTTCCGACGGCGTGCCGGACCGTGTTGGTCAGCGCCTCCTGCACCACGCGGTACGCGGCCAGGTCGGCGCCGGGGGCGAGCGGGACCGGGGTGCCGGTGACGGTCAGCTCGACGGGCACCCCGGTCTCGCGCACCCGGTCGGTGAGCGCGGGCACCTGGGCGAGGCCCGGCTGCGGCGCCAGTCCGGCCCCGGCGTCCGGGTCGTCGGCGTTCCCGCCGCCGTGCGCGTCCGCGGCGCGCTCCACCCCGTCGCCGGCCATGGTGAGCAGGCCCATGACGTGCCGCAGTTCGGCCATCGCCGTGCGCCCGCCCGCCTCGACGGCCAGCAGCGCCTCGCGGGCGCGGTCGGGCGCGGTGTCCATCACCTTGCGGGCCGCGCCCGCCTGGATCACCATCACGCTCACATTGTGGGTCACGACATCGTGCAGTTCGCGCGCGATCCGGGAACGCTCGCGGTCGACGGCCAGCCGGGTGGCGGCCTCGTGCTCCTCCTCCAGGGCGGTCAGCCGCTGCTTCCAGATGTGGACCGCGTTGGCTCCCAGTCCCACCGCGAGCAGCGCGAGGAACGGCACCAGACCGGGGGCGAACGACGGGAAGTTCTCGTCCCGCAGTGCGGCGACCAGGGCGGCGCCGACCACCAGGCCCGCGAGCGCCCGCGCCCGGTACGGGCTGTACACGGCCGCGCTGTAGGCGGCGACCACGCAGGACAGGAACGTGTACAGGGTCGGGTCGCCGTCGCTGAGGCGCTCGTTGAAGAGCAGGGTCGCGACGATCACCGCCCAGAACGCGGACAGCGGGAACCGGCGGCGCACGACCAGGGGCAGCGCGGTGAGGGCGGCCAGCAGCAGCAGCCAGGGCTCGACGGATCCGGCGAGCTGCGTCACGCCCACGCCGCCGTCCGGCAACGGCCCGACGTGCGGGACACCGGGCGGCACGGGCAGCCGTGGCGGCGCCGGCACGAACGCCGGCGCAACCGGCCCGACGCCGTCGCCCCGCCGGTAGGCGGCGCCCACCGTGCAGGCGGCGAGGACGAAGGCGAGGATCGCGTCGGCCGCCCACATCCAGCGCGACGGGCGGGGCAGCGGACTGCGCCGCCGCAGGGCCGCTGCCCCCGTCCGCCACCGCTCCACGATCTCCGCCCGCACCGCCGCCCCGCCCATGCGCACAGTGTGGCAATCCGCGCGCACGGCCCACATCCGTCCCGCTGCGGAGGACGGCACGCGCGCCGTACATCGGGTGCGTACATCGCAGGGATGACATGTCCGGCGGGTCATCCCGGGGGGTCAGGGGGTCTCGCCGTCCCAGGCGACGCGGGGGTCCGGGGTCCGCCCCTAGCTTCGGACCGAACCGTGGACCGCCGACCCTGGAGGCATCGTGGCAGCGACCGCGCCCGTCATCGACATTCGGGCTGTGAGCAGGACGTACGGGGAGGGGACGCCGGCCCTCGCCGACGTGACGCTGAGCGTGGCCGCCGGAGAGGCGCTCGCCGTCCTCGGGCCGTCCGGCAGCGGCAAGTCCACGCTGCTCAACCTGATCGCGGGACTCGACCGGCCGAGCGCGGGCAGCGTCACCGTGGACGGGCGGCGGGTGGACGAGCTGAGCGAGGCCGGGTCGGCGCGGTACCGGCGCACCACGGTCGGCATGGTCTTCCAGTTCTTCAACCTGCTGGACGACCTGACGGTCACCGACAACGTGCTGCTGCCCGCCCAGCTGGCGGGGATGCCCCGGGCGCAGGCCCGCGCGCGGGCCCGCGGTCTGCTGACCGACCTGCGCATCGACCGGCACGCGGACGCCTACCCCGGCCGGCTGTCCGGCGGGGAGCGGCAGCGCGTCGCGGTCGCCCGGGCCCTGATGAACCGGCCCGCCCTGCTGCTGGCCGACGAGCCCACCGGCGCGCTGGACACGGCCTCCGGCGCGGACGTGCGGGAGCTGCTCGCCGAACTCAACGCGTCGGGGCAGACGATCGTCCTGGTCACCCATGATCTGAGCCTCGCCGCGTCCTGCGCGACCCGGACCGTCGAGCTGGTCGACGGCCGGGTCGTCCGGGACACCAGGAACGCCAGGGGCGCGGCGGCGGTGTCCCGATGAACGCCCTCGGGCGGGTGGTGCGGGCCGGGGTCGGACGGCGGCGGCTGCAGACCGCCGTGATGATCATGACGACGCTCATGGCCGTCACCGCGTCGGTGCTCGCCGCCGGGCTGCTCGTCGCGTCCCAGGCGCCCTTCAACCATGCCTTCGCGCAGCAGCGGGGCGCCCATCTGACCGCGCGGTTCGACGGCGCGAAGGCTACGGCCGCCGAGCTCACGGCGACCGCCCGCGCGCAGGGCGTGACCGCGGCGGCCGGGCCCTTCCGGACCGTCGCGGTGCGCGCGCGTACCGCCTCGTCCTCGGACATCATCCCGGAGGGCGTCGACCTGCCGCCGCTGACCGTCGCCGGGCGGGCGGACGCCGGGGGCGATGTCGACCGGATCGACCTCGTCGCCGGCGCCTGGCTCACCGGCCCCGGCCAGATCGTGGTCACCAAGGACCTGCTGCCCGTCGAACCGGGCGCGCGGCTGACGTTCCCCGACGCGCCGGGCAGCCCCACGCTGACGGTGGTCGGGGTCGCCCGTTCGGTGACCGGCACCGCGGACGCCTGGGTGACCCCCGCGCGGGCCGCGGAGCTGGCCGCGCCGGGCGGCGCCCCCGAGTACGAGATGTTCTACCGCCTCGCTCACGCCGGGACGGACGCACAGGTCGCGGCCGGCCGGGCCGCGATCGCCGCGGCGGCGCCGGCGGGCGCGCTGACCGGGTCGCAGTCCTCTCTGACGGTCAAGCAGGAGGAGACCGCCAACGCGATGGCGTTCGTGCCGTTCCTCGCCGCGTTCGGCGTCCTGGGGCTGCTGCTGTCGGTGCTGGTCATCGGCATCGTCGTGAGCGGCGCGGTGGGCGCCGCGACCCGCCGCATCGGCGTCCTCAAGGCCCTCGGTTTCACCCCTGCGCAGGTCGTGCGGGCCTACGTCGGGCAGGCGCTGATCCCCGCGGCGGTCGGCTGCGTCCTGGGGCTGGTGGTGGGCAATCTGCTGGCCCTGCCCGTGCTCGCCGAGGTCGGGGAGGCCTTCGACGGCCCGTCGGAGTCGATCCCCCTGTGGATCGACGTGGCCGTGCCCGCCGCGGCCCTCTGCCTGGTCGCCTGCGCCGCTCTGGCGCCCGCGCTGCGCGCCGGACGGCTGCGCACCGTGGAGGCGATCGCCGCCGGACGCCCGCCCGGCACCGGTCGCGGGCGCATGGCGCGGCGGCTCACGGGACGGCTCGCGGTGCCGCGGGCGGTCGGCCTCGGGCTGGCGGGCCCCTTCGCCCGGCCGGCGCGGTCGGCGACGATGGCCGCCGCGGTGGTCTTCGGCGCGGCCGCCGTCACCTTCGGGGTGGGGCTCGCCCTCACGCTCGGGGCGATCCAGTCGGGCCGCATGCTCAACTCGGGCGGGTCGGTGGTCGTCGGGACGGGCGGCGGCGAGGGACCCCCCGGCGCGCAGGCGGTCCACGTGGGCGGCGGGCCCGAGGAGCCGAAGGCCGACCCGGCCCAGGTCGCCGCCGCGCTCCGCGCGCAGCCGGGGACCAGCCGCTTCTACGGCACGACCCAGGCGGAGGTGAGCGCGTCCGGCATCACCGGGGCGACCACCGTGATGGCGTACCAGGGCGACGCCTCCTGGGCCGGACCCCCGATGGTCTCGGGCGACTGGCTGGACGGGCCGGGCCAGGCCGTGGTCACCACCCGGTTCCTGAAGGCCGCCGGGATCCGGGTCGGCGACACGGTGACCCTGACGGAGCAGGGCCGGCACGTCCGGGTACGGATCGTCGGCGAGGCGTTCTTCACCGAGGGCCAGGGCATGGAACTCCTCACCCCGGTGTCGACCCTGAGCGCGCTCGGACTGGACGCGGTCCCGGGCCGGTACACCGTGGAGACGGCGCCGGGCACGGATCTGGCGAGCTACCTGACCGCTCTCGACGACAGGCTCGAGCCGCTCGGCGCCGTGGCTCTGGTCGACGCCGGCGACGAGTCGAGCGTGATCGCCGCCATGGACGCGCTGATCGGGACGCTCACCCTGCTGCTCGTCGTGGTCGCCGGGCTGGGCGTGCTCAACACGGTCGTCCTCGACACCCGGGACCGGGTGCATGACCTCGGCGTCCTCAAGGCCCTGGGCATGGCCCCGCGTCAGACCGTGACCATGGTCGTCACGTCGGTCGCCGGGATCGGACTGGTGGCGGGAGCGGTGGCGGTCCCCGTCGGCGTGGCCCTGCACCACTACGTCACGCCGCTCATGGGCGACGCCGTCGGCATGACCCTGCCGGCCGCGCACATCGCCGTCTACGACGCGTCCGGGCTGGCCCTGCTCGCCCTGGGCGGGCTGGTCATCGCGGTGGCGGGCGCCCTGCTGCCGGCCGGCTGGGCCGCCAGGACGAGGACGGCGACCGCCCTGCGCACCGAGTGAGCGTCCCTACGCCGTCGCGCGTCCGCCCTCGCCGGCGCCCCTGAACGCCCACTCCGCCTTCGGCTCCACCACGCACCGGAAGACCCGCCGGACGGGTGACGTGCACAGCAGGGTGACGGTCAGGGCGGCGACGAGGGTGACGGCGAGGGCGCCGAGCGGCTGGTGGACCCAGGGGTGGTCGTACCAGTGGGCGGGGCCGGCGGCCTGCTTGACGAAGCCGTGCAGGAGATAGCCGTAGAGCGTGGCCGCGCCCAGGGCGGTGAACCAGGTGCGGCGTCCGGGCACCCAGGCCAGGAAGCAGGCCACCAGGACGAGGGAGCAGCCGAAGGTGGCCAGGGTCATCACGGGGCCGTACCAGGAGGGCGCGCCCAGCTGCACGGCGCTGTCGTTGTGGAAGAACCAGGGATAGACGCCGCGCGGGGCCGTGCAGTACGCCACGGCCAGGGCGGCCGCGAAGACCGGCACCGCCAGGACGCGTACCGCGCGGCGGCGCACCAGCCGGAAGTGCTCCGGCTTCAGCATCAGGCCCAGCACGAAGTAGGGCAGGAACTGGAGGACGCGCTGGAGGTCGAGGTCCTTGCCGATGGCGGGCGAGAGGGTGGCGAGCATCGCGACGGCCAGCGCGAGCGGCAGCGGCCGGCGTACGAGGCGCCAGACCGGCGCGGTCAGCCGCCAGACGAACAGGGCGGCCAGGAACCAGGTCAGGTAGAGGGGGTCCAGAAGGCTGATGTCGCGGCCCGGGGCGTCGTCGGTCCACCTGGTGACGAGGGTGTACGCCACCTCGAAGACGACGTACGGCACGGCGACGCCGGTGACCAGGCGCTTGACGCGCCGCGGGCTGCCGTCGAAGCCGCGGGAGAAGTGGCCGGAGATGACGACGAACGCCGGCATGTGGAAGGCGTACACGAGCGTGTAGAACGCGGTGACCGTGCGGCTGCCCTCGCGCAGCGGTTCCCAGGCGTGCCCCACGGCGACCAGCAGGATCGCCAGGTACTTGGCGTTGTCGAAGAAGGCGTCCCGCCGCTTCCCGGCCCCGCCCCGCCCCGCCGCCTCCCGCACCGACCGTTCGTGCGCGGTCTCGGCCTGCGCGGTCTCGGGCTGTACGGGCTCGGCCTGCGCGGGCCTGGTCTGCGCTGACTCGGCTCGTGCGGCCTCGGACCGGGGCACCTCGGGCTGTGCGGGCTCCGCCTGCGCGGGCTCGGTCCGTGCTGGCTCGGGCCGTGCTGACTCGGCTCGTGCGGCCTCGGACCGGGGCACCTCGGGCTGAGCAGGCTCGGCCGGTGCCGCCTCGATCCGGGACGCCTCGACCTGTGCGGATGCGGTCTGTGCGGACGCGGGTCGTGCGGCCCGGGTCCGGGCCGCCTCGGACTGGGCGGGCTCGGCTGGTGCCGCCCGGTTCTGGGCCGCCTCGATCCGGGGCGCCCGGGCCGGTGTCGCCCCGGCCGGGCCCGGCCCGGTCTCCGTCGGCCCGGTCCCTGTCGGCGCTGTGCCGCTCGCGGGCAGTGTGGCCTGCCCGATGCCTTCCTGGCGCGACCCGGACAGACCAGAACACCTCTCACACGACCGTGCTCCCGACCCGAAGGAACCGCCGGGGGGAGCTCCGACACCATTACCCGGGCCCTGCTTACCGCCTTTCGGCCGGCCAAACCTCCCGACACGGCCGTGGATCACCGGGTCGCCAGGTCACCGGGCCGCACGGCCACCAGGGCTCGGGCTCATGGGGTCACCCGTCACAGGGCACCCGTCACAGGGCACCCGTCACAGGGGCGTCGCGGCACGCAGGATGACAAGCATCGTGACGGCGGAGTTCGCCGACGACATCGCCGACACGGCCGTGCCCGCCGCCGCGCCCCAGACCGCGAGACCGACGGTGGTGAACACCGGCGGCCAGCGCCGCACCGCCGGGGCGGGGCCGAGCAGGGCCCTCACCCTGCGCGGCACCGGCCCCGGCGCGGCGAAGCCGGCGAGACCCGGCAGGGGCGCGCTCCCGGACATCAGGGCCGCCGTGCCGATCGCCCGGGCCACCGTGCGGCGGCTGCCGACGGCCTGGGCCGCGTCCTCGTCCGCCCAGCGCTCCGCCGTGTACGCCACGGCCGTGCCGAGCGGCCACAGGAAGGGGTTGGCCCGCGCGGCCAGCCGGACGGCGAGCAGGTGCCGGTGGTGACGGGCCGCGAGGTGGGCCCGCTCATGGGCGAACAGGGCCCGCCGCTCGGCCGGTCCGAGGCGGTCGAGCAGGGCGGTGGTCACGACGATCCGGTCGCGGCGGCCGCCGGGCAGCGCGTACGCGTACGGCGTCCCGTCGGGCAGGACCACGACCTCCGTGCCCGGCAGCCCGGCGAGCGCCCCGTGGGCGCGACGGCGCACCCGGTGGTGCCGCAGCAGCGTCCGGCCGCAGAGCAGGGCCACCGCGCACAGCGCTGGGATGGCGGCCCGGCCGGCGATCTCGTCGCAGGGGACGGCCCGGCGCACCTCGGGGTCCGACCAGCCGTCGGGCAGCGGGTTGCCGGGGAGCTGGGCGGTGCCGACGACCATGAGGAGTCCCAGGCACACGGTGCTGCACACGGCCATCACCGCGGCCACGCCGGTCAGCAGCCGGGTCGCGGTGCGCGGGTGCAGATGCTGTTCGGCGAGCCGCGCGACCGGCCACGCGGTGAGCGGCAGCACCAGCGGCAGAAAGACGAAGACCCCCATGAGACCTCAGCCTCTCCCCGCGTCGGGGTCTGCCTCGGGGCCCGGGCCCCTGGCGGGGTGCGGGCCCGGGCCCCTGGCGGGGTGCGGGTCCGGGCCCCTGGCCGGGTGCCCTCCGGGGCCCGTGTCCGGGTCCGTTCCCGCCTCTGCCTCCTCTGCCTCCTCTGACACCCCTGCCACTGCCGCCGCTTCCGCCGCTCCGGTCTCGTCACGGGGCTGTCCGAGGAGTTCGCGCAGCAGCCGTTCGTCATCGGGGCCGAGGCCGGTGACGAAGCTCGCCAGCACGGCCTCGCGGTCCCGCTCGGCGTCCAGCACCCTGCGCATGCGGTGGGCGGCGAGCCCCGCCTCGTCCGACGCGGGCAGCCAGGCGAACGACCGCCCGCCGCGCTCACGGGTGACCGCGCCCTTGGCGAGCAGTCGGGTGAGGATCGTGATCACCGTCGTATAGGCGAGACCGCCGCCCAGGCGTTCCTGCACCCAGCCCGCGGTGGCGGGACCGTCCGCTTCCCGCAGCGCCGACAGGACCAGCGCCTCCAGCTCGCCCTGTCCCCGCCGCCGGGGACGATGCCGGTGATCCGTCACGCCCCGTCTCCTCTCCGCCGCCGTCCGTTTCCCGGTCCGACATCGTATAGACGCCGCCCGCCCCGGCCGGCCCGCGCCGCCCGGTCGACCCCTTGCTCACGATACCCCCAGGGGGTATACAGGAGACATGGACCACGACCTGCATCACACTCAGCACAGCGAACCGCATCACGATCACGCCTCCCCCGCGGCGGGGCACGGCGGCGCCTCCTGGGCGATGGCGGTGAAGGCGACCCTGCACTGCCTCACGGGGTGCGCCCTCGGCGAGATCCTCGGGATGGTCATCGGCACCGCCCTCGGCTGGGGCAATGTGCCGACCATGGTCGTCGCGATCGTTCTCGCGTTCCTTTTCGGCTACTCCCTCACCCTGCTCGCGGTACGCCGGGCCGGCCTGGGGCTCAGGGCCGCGGTCAAGGTGGCGCTGGCCGCCGACACCGTGTCGATCGCCGTGATGGAACTGGTCGACAACGCCATCATCGCCTTCACCCCCGGCGCGATGGACGCCCAGCTGTCGGACGGGCTGTTCTGGGCGGCCCTGCTGGGCGGCTTCGCCGTCGCCTTCCTGATCACCACGCCGGTGAACAAGTGGATGATCGGCCGGGGCAAGGGGCACGCGGTTGCCCACGCCGGACACGCCGGTCACGCCTGACGCCCCTCGGCCCCTCCCCCTCACGCCCTCCCCGTGTCCCGCTCACCGCTCCCCGGCTGCGCTCACAGCCTGCCGAACGTGACCCCGCGCCAGACCCAGCCCGCCGCCAGCACCGCCGCCCGCAGTGGATCCTTCATCTGCGCCGAGTCGAAGCGGTACGTCTCCCGCAGGCGCCGGCGGCCGTCGGGACCGCGTTCGACCGCCCACTGGCGGGAGACCGTGTTCACCTGACCGCGGCCGAACTCCCGCGCCAGGGCGAGCCGGGGAGGATTGCCGACCCACGTGACCTCACGCCACTCGTCGACGGTGCGCACCTCGTGGGTCCCCGGCACCAGCCGCATCCGGGTCTTGAGCGTCTGCTGCATCCGCGTCCGGACGAAGTACGCGTGCCAGGAGGGCTCCCGGACCCGCCACTCCGCCACCAGATCGGCACGCTCCCCGGGCAGCGCCTCGCGTACCAGGAACGGGACCTCCGGGCCGTTGACCGCGAAGAGCGCGGCACGGACCTCCTCGGCGGAGCGCGGCACCAGTCCGTGCCGGGGATGTCTGGTGCCGGTCAGTCTGTCGAAAAAACCCATCCGGTCAACCTAGGGCAACGGTGAGGACGGCCGTCCGGGCCGCCCGGACATCCGGTCCGGCGGAGGGTCGAGCCGTCCCGGCGCCCGCCGCTAGTCTTTCCCCTCATGGGGAAAACCGCAGGTGGGCAAATGGCGGTCGTGGCCGCGTTGGTGCGGTCGGCGTTCCTCGTGAACGCCGTGTACGCCGAGTCGAGCCGCGCCCACGGGATCACACCGCAACAGGGCCAACTGCTGTGCGTGCTGATGCCGCAGCCGTACGGCATGAGCGAACTCGGCGAGATGCTCGGGCTCGCCAGGTCGAGCCTGACGGGGCTGGTGGACCGGACGGTCCAGCGCGGACTGGTCCGGCGCGAGCCGGATCCGCGGGACGGACGCGCCGTCCGCGTCGGCCTCACCGAGGAGGGCGACCGGCTCGCGCACGGGTTCTACGACGAGACCTGCCGCCGCCTCGAGAACCTGCCCTCGGGCCTGAACACGAGCGAACGCGACCGGCTCGCCGCGCTGCTGGCCCGCGTCGTCGTCGACAACAAGGTCCCCGAGGTCTTCACCGACCCCGACGCCTGACCTGCCTTCGGCGGCCTGCCCCTCGACGACCCCGACACCTGCCCCCCTCGGCACCTCCCCCCTCGACGCCTGCCCCCGATGCCCGGCCCGACGTCCGGCCTCGACGTCCGGCCTCGACGGGTGCCCCGGAGCCCGACCGCCGCTCACCCGCGCCCCCTCGACTCCTCGTCCCCGCACCCTCACCCCGCACCCTCGACTTCTCGTCCCCGCACCCGCCCTCGTCTCCCGCCCTCATCCGACGAGGTCGTTCGCCGCGCGTTCCGCGTCGGCTCGGCCGGCGGCGGCCTTCAGGGCCAGGGTCACCGCGATCGACGTCAGCGCCATGACCGTCATCGCCGTCGCGGGCGAGGTGAGTTGGGCGATCGCGCCCGCCAGCGCCGCGCTCACGCCCTGCATGGTGAGCATGCCTGCCGAGTGCAACCCGAGGGCGTGCCCGCTGAGTTCGGGCGGGGTGAGGGCCATCAGCCGCTCCTGCTGGACCAGGCTCGCGCCGAAGCCGACGGAGGCGAGGGCCGCGCAGGCCGCGGCGAGCGGGAGGGCCGGGCGCAGGGCGAAGAAGGCGTAGGGAGTGGCCAGGAGCAGCAGGAGCGGGGTGGCCAGCCGGGGGCGCAGGCCGGGCGGCACGAGACGGCCCACGGTGAGGTCACCGGCCAGCATGCCCAGCGCGCCGCAGGCGAACAACGTGCCTGCCGCGTCGGGGTCGTAGGACACGAAGAGCGCCTCGCAGCCGACGACCAGTCCGTTGGGGAGCCACAGGCCCAGATAGGTGAGGCGGCGGGGGCGGGAGGACCACAGGACGGCGTTCGTGCGCCGGGTCTCCGCGACGGAGGGCCGGCCGGCGGCCCGGGGCGGGCGGACGGTCAGGCCGAGGCGGGCGACCACGGCCGCGGTCGAGTAGAGCAGCGCGGCGAGCAGCAGCACCGGACGCGGGGAGAACACGGTCACGAGAGCGCCGCCGGTGGCGAACCCGACGATCTGCATCAGTCCGCTCAGCATGTTGAAGAGCGAACGCCCCGGCAGATAGCCGTCCTTGGTGAGGATCTCGTTGAGCAGGCCCCACCGGACGCCCCCGCCGAGCGAGGCGGTCAGCCCCTGGAGGACCACGACCGCGAAGACGCCCCACACCGGCAGCCCGGGCAGGGCCAGGACGGCGGTCGTGGCGGCGAAGGCGAGGGAGAGGCCGGTCAGCGCCGACCTCGGGGGCAGCCGGTCGGCGCCCGAGAGGAAGAAGGTCGCGCCCAGCACCTGCGCGAGCGACGGGCCGAACATGCTCACCGCCGACAGCAGCGGGGAGTCGGTCGCCCGGTAGACGAGCGTGCCGAGGGCGAGGCCGCTCACCGTCCCGGCGGCGGTCTGGGCGGCGGCGGAGAGGAAGAGGGGAGTGAACTCGGGCGTGCGGAAGAGCTGTCGGTACGTGTGGCCGGTCATGGGCGGAGTCTGCGACGGGCCGCGGAGGGGTGGTTATTGTTTCGCCGGACCGCGAAACGTCGCACGTCGTACGGGCACGGGTGAGGGGCGCAGGGGCCATGGGCTGGTGGCAGGTGAACGCGGACACGCTGGCGCGCAGCCGGTTCGTGCTGTCGCCGCTCGCCGAGACCTTCGCGAGCCTGAAGCTGCTGCACGCGGGCGTAGGCGCGCATCCCGGCGAGCGCGACTGGCTGCGCGAGTGCCTTCCCGGCTACCGCGCCGTCCTGGCGGCGGACCCGGTGACCGGGCTGCTGGTGCGGGCCGGGCTGGGGCGGAGCTGGGTCGCCGACTTCCTCACGCCCACCCCGAGGGACGGCGAGAGTTTCGAGGAGGGCGTGGCCCGGGTGCGGGCGGCGGACCCGGTCGCGGCCCGCGCCCAGCTGCGGATGTCCCTGGACGGCCCGCTCCCCGCCGCCCTGGACCGGGACGACCTGCCGGACCGGGCGGCCGGGCTGCTGGAGTACGTGTGGGAGGCGGGCGTCCGTCCGCACTGGGAGCGGCGGCGGCGCGTCCTGGAGGCCGATGTCGTGGCGAGGACCGCGCAGGTCAGCCGGGGTGGCTGGGCCGCCGTACTGGACTCGCTGCGACCGGGGACGCGATGGCTCGGCGAGAGTCGGTTTCAGGTCAACCTGCACGAGTATCCGCCCCGCGAGATCTCCGGCGCCGAGCTGGTGTTCGTGCCGGTCACCCCGAAGACGGGGTGGGTGTCGTGGGACGACCGGGAACGGTACGCCGTCGTCTACCCGTGCGCGGGGGCGCTCGCCGGGGACCGACGGGACCGGGCCCGGGCGGTTCCGGCCGCGCTGGGCGCCCTGCTGGGTCCCGGCCGCGCCGCGGTGCTCGTGCTCCTCGCCGGCCCCCTGAGCACCACCCAGCTGGTCGCCCTCACCGGCCAGGGGCTCGGTTCGGTCGGCCGGCATCTGCGGGTGCTGCGGGACGCGGGGCTGGTGGAGCGACGGCGCGCGGGGCGGTCGGTGCTGTATTCGCGGACCGCCGCGGGCGAGGTCCTGGCCAGGGCCGCCACCGGGCAGGGCCCCGGCGCCCGGCGGGAAACGGAAGCGGGGGACGGCCCCGGAAGGGGCGGGAGCACCGGCCGGGGCTAGCATCCGGAGCATGACTACTGACGCAGGCGCCTCTCCCCTCGATGTTCGGATCGACGCCCTCAAGGGCGGTTCCGCGGAGCTCTCCCAGTACGCGGGCCAGGCCGTGCTCGTGGTGAACGTGGCCTCCAAGTGCGGCCTGACCCCGCAGTACACGGGCCTGGAGAAGCTCCAGGAGCGGTATGCCGCCCAGGGCTTCACCGTGCTCGGTGTGCCCTGCAACCAGTTCCTCGGGCAGGAGCCCGGCACCGCCGAGGAGATCGCCGAGTTCTGCTCGGCCACCTACGGTGTGTCCTTCCCGCTGACCGAGAAGGTCGAGGTCAACGGCGCGGACCGGCACCCGCTGTACGAGCGGCTCGTCGGGTTCGCGGACGGCGAGGGCCACACCGGCGACATCCGCTGGAACTTCGAGAAGTTCCTGATCGGGCGGGACGGGTCGGTCGTCGCCCGCTTCTCCCCGCAGACCGAGCCCGAGTCCGCCGAGGTCGTCGCGGCCATCGAGAGCCAGCTGGGCTGAGCGCTCCCGACCCGGCGGACCGTCCGGCTTGACCTTGCCCCTGGGGCAGGGCGGAGCCTCCTCGTCGCCGGGCGCGAAGGCCGCCCGGTGACGGAGGACGACGGGGGTGCGTGTGGTGGACGGGGACGACGGCGCGCCGCTCACGATCGGCGCGTTCGCCGCGCGGGCCCGGCTCTCGGCCAAGGCGCTGCGGCTGTACGACCGGCTGGGGCTGCTCGCCCCGGCGTACATCGACGAGGCCAGCGGCTACCGCTACTACCGGGCCGACCAGGTGGAACGTGCCCGGCTGGTGGCCATGCTGCGCCAGCTGGACATGCCGCTCGCGCGGATCGCCGAGCTGGTGGAGGCATCGGACGGTGCCGAGTCCGGAGAGCTGCTCGCCGCCTATTGGTGCGATGTCGAGGCCCGGTTCGCCGCCCAGCGCACCCTCGCCGCCTACCTCCGTGCACGGCTGTCGGGGAGGAGCTCCGAGATGTACGAGAAGTTCGAGGTCCGGTTGGTCGACGTGCCCGAGCAGGTGATCGTCACCGAGACGCGGCACACGCTCGCGGACGAGCTGCCCGTGTGGATCCCCGCCTCGCTGGGGCGGCTGGAGGAAGCGGCCGGGGAGTGCGGCGGCGCCGTCGGGGCGCCGTTCGTCGTCTACTGCTCCGCGGTGTCCATGGAGAGCGACGGGCCAGTCGAGTGCTGCGTGCCGGTCGCCGACGAGGCGGGGGCCCGGGCCTGGGCGGCCGCCGCGCAGAGCCGGAGCCGGCAGTTCGGGGCTCGACTGGAGCCCGCCAGGCGGCTCGCGTACACGAGGATCACCAAGGCGCAGGTGGCGCACCCGCAGATTCTCGCCCCGTACGAGGCGGTGGAGGCGTGGATGAGGCGGGAGGGCTGGGACTACGACGGCCCCTGCCGGGAGATCTACTTCGCCGACTGGGACGCGGCGGGAGCCGAGGACCCGGTGTGCGACGTGGCGTTCCCGGTGAGGCGGGGCTAGCCGGGCCGTCGGACCGGCGGGCCTGCCGCCGGGTCCGCCGCCGGACATGCGCCGAGCCCCCTCGGCAAGGACGGCGAGCTGGTCGAGGGGGCTCTTGGGTCGTGCTGGTGAAGCCGGTCGTCCTGGTGGGACTGTCTCAGGGGATCGTCCCCTTACGCCTTGACCGATGCCACGAAGGTGTTCCACGCGTCGGCGGGGAACGCCAGGGTCGGGCCCTCGGCGACCTTGGAGTCACGGACGGCCATGGCCGCACGGAGGGGGGACTTGATCTCGACGCATGCGCCGTTGCCCTGGGAGTAGGAGGACTTGACCCACTCGTTCGCGGCGCCCTGCTGGATTGCCATGTTCGCTCCGGTAGTCAGTTGCTGAGTTGCTGTCACCACGCCGTGCGCAGTTCTCCGTCTGCACGGCATGGTTTGCGCCACCGTTGTTGCTTGATGGCGTGATCGACGCTACTCGCCAACATCGTGATGCGGAGCGACTATTCACCCGTCCGGATGGCATATTCCATAGGGACTTCCCTCCGGCCCGGCCGAAGGTGTACCTTTCGGCGCCTCACGGAGCCACCTCCCTGGCGTAGTCCTTCGCCACCTTCGCGATGAACTCCCGCGTCTGATCGGCGTTCAGGGCCTGCGCCCTCAAGTGCTCGTACATCACGCTGTACTTCTGCACGTCCTGCGGCTTCTCCAGGTACAGGTCGCTGGTGACGCCCTCGATGTAGACCACGCTGGAGTCGGCGGCGTCCGGGAACTCGAGGATCGCGTACTGGCCGCTCACGCCCGGGTGCGCGCCCATCGTGAACGGGATCAACTGCACGGTCACGTGCGGCAGCTGGGACATCTCCAGCAGATAGTCCAGCTGCTCGATCATCACCTGCCGGTTGCCGACCTCGCGGCGCAGCGCCGCCTCGTCCAGGACCGCCCACAGGCGCAACGGGTTGTCGGCTGTGGAAATACGTTCCTGTCGGCGCAGGCGCACCTGGATCCGCTTCTCGATGTCCGCCGGCGGGGCCTCCGGCAGCGCGCCCGAGATCAGCGCCTCCGCGTACTGACGGGTCTGGAGGAGCCCGGGCACGACCTGCGGGTCGTACACGCGCAGACTCGCCGCGTCCGTCTCCAGGCCGATGTAGACGCTGTACGGCACATCGCCGAAGGCGTGCCACCAGCCCTGCTGGCGGGAGTCCTTGGCCATCTCCATCAGCGAGTCGACCATCCGCTGGTCCTCGACCTCGTACACCCCGCACAGGTCCCGGACGTCACGCTGACTGATGCTGCGCCGGCCGTTCTCCAGCCGGCTGATCTTCGACTGGGACACCAGCAGGCGCTCGGCCACCTCTTCGGCCGTCATGCCCTTGAGCTCACGGAGCCGACGCAGCTCCTGGCCCAACCGGCGTCGCCTGACGGTGGGATTGACATTGGACGCCACGGGACGTGCACCTCCGGCTGCGTGTCTGTACCTGACACTTTGCGTATCTGCTGTTGAGCAGACTGCCACCAAGGCGCTTTCTACCGCTGGAAAACGGTGGATACGCGGCGGGTACACGCCAGTTCGGGCCCGTCCCCCGACATGCGTCCGCGCGGGGTGGCGGGTCGATGCCTCCCACCACCCCGCGCGGCCGCTGCGGCTCCCGGACGGGTCCTGGGTCCAACGGGTCCAACGGGTCCAACCGGCCCTGCGGGTCTTACGTCTTGCGGTGCTCCGGTCCGGCCGGCGCGGTGTCGTGGGACTGCGGCTCAGTGAGCCACGACACGCGCCATGGGACCGCGGTGCGGCTGCGCCGGAACGCCACGGGCGGGCTCCGGTGCGGGCCTGGCCCCGGGTCCGGCCTGCCGGCCGGGTGGCGCCTGGTTGCGGCGCGGCTGTGCCACCGCGCCGTTCTGGACGTCCATCACGGCGTGCGCCACGAGGCCGCCCATCGGGTCGTGCCTGATCAGATCCCGCAGCCGGGAGCGGGACGAACGTCCCTCGTTGCCCGGGTACAGGTGCTTGCCGAGGCCGACCGCGTGCGCCAGTGCGGCGAGCGCCGCGGTCCGCGGGTCCGGCGGTACGCCGGTGCGGATCGCGGAGTCCAGCCGGGCCTTGATCTCCCGGCTGATGTCGGTGTCCGTCGCCTGGTAGCGAGTCGTCGGCAGCACTCCGCACATCTGTCCCGCCACGGCATGCACCATGCCGCACCGCTCCAGATGCGAGAGGTAGGTCTGGCGTAGCCCGAGACGCGGCCCGCCGATCCAGTGGACGGCCCGTACGGGAGCGCCACGCCTTCGCAGCAACTCCAACGCGCAGTCCAGTGTCGGATCTCCAGTCGGCCGTGGGGACACCACGGCGATACGATCCCCGTCAGGGGCTATCCGTCCGGCCAGCGCCAGCTCCACTAGCTGTGCTCCGGCCAGACCGAGGTCGAGCGACTGCGGCTGTGCGGTGGTACCCGTGGTCGGGTCCAGCGCCAGCAACAAAAGCTCTTCCGGAATTGTTCTGCGGCTCCTGCCCATCCATGCCTCCCCGCGTGGATGAATGACAGGGTGACCCCTCTCACATTGGTCTGTCGAGGGTGCGTGACCTGTTTGTAGTGGAACCAGTAGGTATGTCGTTCTCGTCTACCGCAGGAGCCAAGCCCTCTACACAGGACACTGGTACATGGTTCGGACATGCCGTGAGGCGTGTTTCGGGCGGGCGGTTCACGGTTCGGCACGAGCGCGCGGTGGGCGTGCGGCACAGGAGGAGGCATCGGTGGCGGGCGAGTCCCCCGACAGGTCGAAGCAGCGCGAGTCGTCGGCAGAACCGACGTCGGGGAGCGCGAGCACGGTTCCCGAGGCGCGTGAACCTCGCGATTCCCGCGAAGTCCGCGATCCGCGGGTGGCCGTGGCGCGGGAGGCCGAACCGACGGCGTCCCGGGGCGGCGTGGACACGGCGACGCGCGTGTTCTCGGTACGGGACCTGAAGACCGCGGAGGCCGAGCGGCCCGAGCCGTCCGCGACGGCCGAGGACGGCGAGGAACCCACGGCGGCCGGGGCCGACGGCGGCTCCACGGCGAGCGGCTCCACCGAGGACGCCGGGACGGTCGAGGACGGTACCGGGACCGAGGCGGAGGCCGAGGCGGAGGCCGAGGCGGAGGCGGAAGTCGAAGCTGACGCATCCTCCGACGCCGACGCCCGCTCCGGCACCGACGCCGGGGAGCCCGCAGCGGCCGGGAGCGGCGGTACGGACGCGAGGACCGGGTCCGCCGAGGCCGAGGAGGCCGGAAGCGGCTCCGAGGAGGCCGAGGACGGCCCCGAGGGCGCCGAGACGTCCGGGAGCGCCTCCGAGGCCGCCGAGGGCGCTTCCGGGGGCAGTGACGCGCGTCTGCGGGAGGCGGTGGCCCAGTGGGTGGCCTCGGCGGACGACAAGACCCCCGCGGCGGAGCCCGCGAAGGACGCGGAGCAGGACTCCGCGAAGGACGCGGAGCAGGACTCCGCGAAGGACGCGCCGACGGGCGAGAGCCCCGCGGACCGGGACTCCTCGCACGGAACCGCCGCGGACCGGGGCACCTCGGACCGGGGCGCCGGCGCCGGGGCGGAGGAACGTTCCGCGAGCGATGCCGAGGGAGCCGACGAGCCCGCCGACGCGAAGCCGGAGGCCGGGGCCGAACCCGCCGCCGAGCCCGCGCCCGAGTCCGGATCCACGTCCGGATCCGCGTCCGGCTCCAAGCCCGCGTCCAAGGCCGCGCCCAAGTGGGCGGCGGACGCCGACGGTGAGGCCGCCGCGGCTGCCGAGTCCGGCCGGGCCGAGGACGCCGAAGCCGAAGCCGACGCCGACGCCGACAAGCCCGACGACTCGCCCGTCGACCAGCCCACCGCCGTCTTCAAGGCGCCCCGGCCCAAGCCCGCCGTCGACCAGCCGACCACCATGCTGAAGCTGGGCGGCGCCACCAAGCCCAAGCCCGAGCCCGACGAGGACACGGCCGCGCCGAAGGCCGCACCGAAGGCCGAGCCCGAGGCCCCCGCCGAGCGGACCAGCAAGTTCGTCGCGCTCAAGCCGCTCGACGAGCCCCGCCCGCTGAAGCCCGCCGACGTCACCGCCCTGGTCCCGCAGGTGGGCCCCGAGCGCACCACCCAGCAGCCGCTCCCGCCGAAGCCGCCGCTGGACCTGCTGGCGGAACTGACGAACACCCCGCCGCCCCCGCCGACCCCGATGCGCACGCTCGGACGGCGGCTCAAGATCTGGACGCCGCTGGTCCTCCTGCTGCTCGTCGTGTTTGCGATCGCGCAGGCCGTGCGACCGCTACCGGCGACCGGGTTGACCCTCACCGCGAAGGACTCGTACACCTTCGAGGGCGGCAAGACGCAGCTGCCCTGGCCGAGCGAGGGACAGGGCTGGATCGACGCGGACGGCGTCGGCACGATGGGCAGCTTCGGCAAGCAGACGCCCGTGGCCATCGGCTCCGTCGCCAAGACCATGACCGCGTACATCATCCTCAAGGACCACCCGATGAAGACCGGGGAGGAAGGTCCGGAGATCGAGGTCGACGCGACGGCGGAGAAGGAGGGCGGCTACGACGTCTCGGGCGACGAGTCGACCCTCAACACCGTCAAGGCCGGCGACAAGCTCACCGAGAAGCAGGCCCTGTCGGCCGTCCTGATCCCCTCCGCCAACAACATCGCGCGTCTCCTCGCGCGCTGGGACGCGGGCTCGGAGGCGGCGTTCGTGAAGAAGATGAACGCCACCGCCAAGGAACTGGGGATGACCGACACGACGTACACCGACCCCTCGGGCCTGAAGGAGACCACCGTCTCCACGGCCGAGGACCAGGTGAAGCTCGGCCGCGCGTTCGTGAAGGTGCCGGCCCTGGTCTCCATCTCCAGCGCGGCCAGCTGGGACGACCCGTCCGGCAAGAACTGGCCCAACTACAACACCCTGCCGTACAACATGGGCGCGATCGGCATCAAGACCGGCAGCACCACCGCGGCCGGCGGCAACCTGCTCTTCGCCTCCCGCAAGGAGGTCGGCGGGCAGACGGTGACGCTCGTCGGCGCGATCCTCGGCCAGCACAAGCCCAGGATCCTCGAGACGGTCAACGCGGTCAGCCAGACGGCGCTGCTCGCCGCCGAGGACGCGGTCACCTCGGCGAAGATCCTGAAGAAGGGCGACGTCGTCGGCTACGTCGACGACAAGCTGGGCGGCCACACGCCCGTCGTCATCACCAAGGACGTCCCGGCGGTCGGCTGGGCGGGCATGACGGTGAAGCTGTCCTTCACCGCCGACGAGGTGCCGCACGCGGCGAAGGCCGGCACCCAGGTGGGCACGCTCACCGTCGGCGACGGCTCCAGCAGTGCCGTGAAGGTGCCGGTCGCCCTGCAGACGGACCTGGTCGAGCCGGGCTTCTCGGACAAGCTGACGCGCATCGGCTGACCCGCGGCCCCGCTCGCACGCTCACGTCACCCCGCCGGGCAGCCGCCCGGCGGGGTGCGTGCTAGCGTCACGAAACGGGACAGGTCGCCGGTCGCAAGGACGCAGCCGTGAAGCGGACGCGAACGGCATGCGGCCGAGAGCAGAAGACGGGACACGGGGAGTGCCTTCAGGTGGCCACTGCGGAGCCGACACGCGCCGACGACACCGGTCCGGAGCCGGACGCCGACGCGCGACCGAGGGTGCCCGCCCCACAGTCGGGCGACCACGACCGTGACGGCCGTGACGGCCGTGACGCGGTGGTAGAGCTCGAGCGGGACCACCTCCCGGACCCCACGCCGACGGACGGCCGCGCGGACAGCCGTACGGACGGCCGCGCGGCCGACACCGGCTCCGGGCCGGCGCCGTCCCGGGTGCGAGCGGCGTTCGACCGGCTGGGCGGGTGGGTGCGACGGCATCCCGTGCTCTCCATGACGGGCCTGTCCGGCGCGCTGCACCTCGTCTGGTTCTTCACGTTCGCGAACAGCGGCGGCGACCTCGCGGCGCAGGACGCCTGGGCCGAGTTCGTCGGCCGGCACCCCGACTCCGCGTACAACCTCGCCTGGTACGGCGGCATGCACCCGGTGTCGTACAGCATGGTGTCGCCGTACCTGATGTCCCTGCTCGGCGTCCGGACCACGATGATGATCGCCGGGACGCTCTCGGCGGGGCTGCTCACCCTGATCCTGCTGCGCTGCCGGCCGGTGAAGAACCCGTTGTGGCCGGCGCTGGCCGGGGTCTTCGCGCTGCTGTGCAACGCGGCCTCCGGACGGGTGACGTTCGGGCTCGGCAACACCTTCGCGCTGGGCGCGGTCGCCGTCGTGTTCTGCTGGCCGTACCGCTGGCGCTACAAACGGTGGGCGAAGGCGCTGTGCGCCGCCCCGCTCGCCGCGCTCGCCACCATGGGCTCACCGGTGGCGGGGCTTTTCGTGGGGCTCGTCGCCGCCGCGCTGTTCCTCCAGAAGCGGCGGCCGGGCGCGTGGGCGCTGGGGCTCGCGCCGACGGCCGTGGTCGCCCTGTCCGCCTGGCTGTTCCCGTTCTCCGGCACCCAGCCGATGTCCTTCGGCTCGGCGTCCCTGCCGCTGCTGTCCGCGGTGGCCGTCTTCGCGGTCGTCCCGCGCGACTGGAAGACGGTGCGGATCACCTCGGCGGTGTACGGGCTCGGGGTCCTGCTGGTGTGGCTGATCAGCTCGCAGATCGGGTCCAACATCACGCGGCTCGCGATGCTGTTCACGGGTGTGGTGCTGATGGCCGCGCTGCCGTTCGCCGTGCCGCGCAGCCGCAAGTGGTACGTGATCGTCCTGGCGTTCCTCGGGTTCGTGGGCTGGATCGGCTTCAAGTCGGTCGACGACGTCCTGCGGACCACCCCGGCCGCCTCCTGGGCGCGCGAGCTGGCGCCGCTCGTCAACGAACTCCAGGAGATCGGCGCGGAGAAGGGGCGGGTGGAGGTCGTACCGGCCCGTTCGCACCGCGAGGCGTCCGCGCTCGCGCCGTACGTCAACCTCGCCCGGGGCTGGAACCGCCAGGCCGACATGGAGCGCAACCCGCTCTTCTACGACGACACCCTCAACTCGGCGAACTACCACGAGTGGCTCCAGCGGTGGGCCGTGCACTTCGTCGTCGTCCCGAAGGAGGCGCTGGACGGGGACGGCGGCGAACGGGAGCGGGAGCTGGTGCAGCGGGGGCTGCCGTATCTGGTGCAGATCTGGGGCGACGCCAACTGGCAGCTGTTCAGGGTCACCGACCCCGCCTCGCTCGCCGAGCCGGACGCGGTGGTGCAGCGGGCCAAGCAGGACGAGATGACGATCGACGTGAAGAAGGCGGGGCGGATCCTGATCCGGATCCCGTACTCGCCCTGGCTGAGCATCGTCGACGCGGACGGCAAGAGCCTGAAGCCGCCGCAGGAGACGGACGCGTCCAGGGACCGGGCCGAGGGGGAGCCGAAGACGTACGACAACGTCGACGGGTGCCTCTTCGAGACGGAGGAGGACGCGGAGGGCGACAAGTGGACGATGCTGGTCGCTCCGCGGGCGGGGGTCTACCGGCTGGCGGCGCCCTATCAGCTGCCGCGGGGCACGCCGTGCCCGGACGAGCTGAAGTGAGCGTGGCGTGACGCCGGGGTCCGCGGGGGCGGCCGCCTCCGGGGCCCCGGTCCGGCCGTGAACGGGCCCCGCCCTCAGTCTCCCGCGGAGGGGGCGCCGCCGGACGGGCCGGTGGCGCGCAGGTCCGCCACGTAGGTGTCCGTGCCCGGGATCGTCGGGACGAACGGCGCGAGCAGTTCCACCCGTCCCAGGCCGGACTCCGTCACCGCCTCCTCCAGGCCGGTGAAGTGGGGGTCCCAGCAGTCCCTCGGGTCGGTCTCCAGGAACCACAGGAGGGTCAGGCGGGTGTCGACGCCCTCGACCTGCTTGACGTAGGTCATGCGGTCGCCGGGGAGGGGGGTGGGGCGGAAGACGGTGACGATGGCCGTCGGGGAGCCCGCGACCCGCTCGGGGAGGTGTCGGGCGCGCAGCCACTCCAGGAGTCCGGCGCGCCGCTGCGCGGAGTCGGCGTCGATCACCTGGAGCACCAGGCCCGCGTACGGGTGGTCCAGGGCGTGGAAGTCGCGGGGGCCCGCGGCGCCGTCCCGGTACACGGTCGTCTCGTGGTCCTGGAACGCGGTGAAGACGTGGGTGCGGTCCCGGTAGACGCGGGCGTCCCGGTTGAGGCGCTTGTTGATGGCGACCGTCCACTTCATGTGGTCGTCGTAGCGGCCGTCGGTGATCCAGTAGGTGGAGAGGTAGCAGCCGGCGGTGACCGGCTGGGCGATCGCCGACTTCTCCGGGCCGCGCAGGAGCTGGAGGTCGCGGGTCGCCACCCACCTGCGGCCGGCGTACATCCAGGGCATCGCCATCGCGCCGGCGTAGTAGTGGTCGTCCTCGTACCAGCGGTTGTAGGCGTACTCGTGGCCGGGGTGCGGTTCGACCATGGTGATCAGGGCGTGGCCGGGGCGCACCCCGTAGGGGCCGACGGCGGCCAGTTCGGCGTACGTCTCGCTGTGCGTCTCCTCGCTCATGCTCTTCCCCATCCTCGGCGACTGGCCCATACTCTGACGCTCCGTCAGATAATGCGCCAGAGGCAGGGGGATGCCATGTCATCGCTCACCGGCAGGACCGTCGTCGTCTCGGGAGTCGGCGCCGGACTCGGTCACCAGGTCGCCGCCGCGGTCGTCCGGGAGGGCGGGAACGCCGTGCTGGGGGCGCGGACCGAGGCCAATCTGGCGAAGAGCGCGGCCGGGATCGACCCCGAGGGGGCGCGGACGGCGTACCGGGTCACCGACATCACCGACGAGAGGAGTTGCGAGGCGCTCGCGGAGCTGGCGCGGGAGCGGTTCGGCGGGATCGACGCCGTGGTGAACGTGGCGGCCTGGGACTCCTTCTTCGGCGGGGTCGAGGAGGCCGACTTCACGACCTGGAAGTCGGTGATCGACGTGAACCTGCTGGGGTCGCTGCGGATGACGCGGGCCTGCCTGGCCGGGCTGCGGGTGCGGGGCGGGTCGGTGGTGTTCATCGGGACGCAGTCCGCCGTGGCGGCCCCCTCCCAGGTGCGGCAGGCGGCGTACGCGGCGTCCAAGGGGGCGCTGACGAGCGCCATGTACTCGCTCGCGCGGGAGTGGGGGCCGCACCGGATCCGGGTCAACACCGTGCTGCCCGGGTGGATGTGGGGGCCGCCGGTGCAGGCGTACGTCCGGTTCGCCGCGCAGACGGAAGGAGTGGCGGAGGAGGAGGTGCTGGAGCGGCTCACCGAGCGGATGGCGTTGCCCGAGCTGGCGACGGACGGGGACGTGGCGGACGCGGCGGTGTTCCTGGCGTCGGACCGGGCGCGGGCGATCACCGGACAGTCGTTGCTGGTCAACGCCGGGGAGCTGATGCGTTGAGTTCATATAGGTGAACGCGAACCACTATACAGAATTCCTTTACCTCCCTTTGACCTTACGGTTACTTGTCGTGTTCACGCGGCAGCGCCCACGATGAGCGCCGGGCTGAACGCCGGGATGAACCCTGGGAGGGCACACATGAACGGTCTCGACTGGGCCGTGCTCATCGGCTATTTCGGCGTGATGGTCGCGATCGGCGTCTGGTCGCACAAGCGCGTCGACGACGTGAGCGACTTCTTCACCGCCGGCGGCAGGATGCCCTGGTGGCTGTCCGGCATCTCGCACCACATGTCGGGCTACAGCGCGGTGATGTTCACCGGGTACGCGGGCATCGCCTACACCTACGGCGTCACCTCGTTCGTCACCTGGTCCTTCCCCATCGCGCTCGGCATCGCCATCGGCTCGAAGCTGTTCGCGCCGCGCATCAACCGCCTGCGGTCACGGCTCCACGTGGCGTCCCCGCTGGAGTACCTGAAGAACCGCTACGACCTCAAGACCCAGCAGGCGCTGGCCTGGTCGGGGATGCTGCTGAAGATCGTGGACGTCGGCGCGAAGTGGGCCGCCATCGCCACGCTGCTGTCGGTCTTCACCGGCATCTCCCTCAACCAGGGCATCCTCATCACCGGCGCGATCACCGCCGTCTACTGCACGATCGGCGGCCTCTGGGCGGACGCGCTGACCGAACTCGGCCAGTTCGTCATCCAGTTGCTGGCCGGCGTCGCGATGTTCGTCGCCGTCGTGCTGAAGCTGAACGACAAGGGCATCGGGTTCCTGGACGCCTGGGACCAGCCGGCGCTCCAGGGCCACGACAAGCCCCTGGTCGCCCAGTACGGGACCGTGTTCCTGCTCGCGTTCCTGTTCATCAAGCTGTTCGAGTACAACGGCGGCATGCTCAACCAGGCCCAGCGGTACATGGCCACGGCCACCCCGAAGGAGGCCGAGCGGTCGGCGCGGCTGTCGGCGGCGCTGTGGCTGGTCTGGCCGCTGGTGCTGTTCTTCCCGATGTGGATGTCGCCGCTGCTGGTCACGTCGAACAAGCCGGACGGCTCCGACTCCTACGCGCTGATGACCGAACAGCTGCTGCCGCACGGCCTGCTGGGGCTCGTCATCGTCGGCTTCTTCTCCCACACGATGGCCATGTGCTCGTCCGACGCCAACGCGATCGCCGCCGTCTTCACCCGGGACTGCGCGCCGGTGATCTGGGCCAGGGCGCGGGAGTGGAACCAGCGGTCCGGGCTGATCGCGGCGCGGGTGGCGACCGTCGTCTTCCTCGGTCTGTCCATGGCGGCGGCCACGCAGGTCAACTCCCCCGCCTTCAAGGACATCATCACGGTCGTCATCAAGTGGGTGGCCGGACTGATGGGCCCGATGGCGATCCCGATGATGCTGGGCCTGCTGCGCCCGTTCCGCCGCTCCGGCCCGACGGCCGCGCTGACCAGCTGGTCGATGGGTCTGCTGGCCTTCTGGCTGGTCAACTACCCGATCAACTGGAACGTCGACGGCGGGGTGCCGCTCCAGTACCAGGTGTCGATCCCGCTGGCCGTGTCGCTGGTCCTCTACGTCCTCGTCGGGTTCATCAGGCCCGAGGACACCCCGGAGCGCCTGGCGATCATCGAACGGATCAACACGGACGGGGACGGCGGCTCCTCGGCCGCCGCGCAGGCGCCGCGGCCCAAGGACGGCGTCCCCACGGCGGTGACGGACTAACTCCCCCGGGGATACCGGGCCATCCAGCCCGGCGACGCCCCGGCGGGACCGTGCAGGGCCGGCCCCTGGGTCATCTCCATGGCGAAGTCGTCGGCCAGTTCCAGGATCGTGGGACGGCCCTCCAGCTCGGCCAGCCAGGCCGGCGGGAGGGCCGTCTCGCCGTGCAGGGCGCCGAGCAGGCCGCCCGCGAGCGCGGCCGTCGGACCCGAGGGCGCGCCGTGGTTCACCGCGAGCCGCAGCCCGTGCCGGACGTCCTCGGCGACGAGCGCGCAGTAGACGGCGCCCGACAGCACCGCCTCCGCGGTCCCCGCGCCCGCGAGCTCCTCCACCCGGGCGGGCCCCGGCAGCCCCTGCCGGACGGCGCCCAGCGCGTGCTGCAACGCCTCCGACACCGCCTCGTGCCCCGGCCGCGCCGCCAGCAGGGCGAGCGCCCGCTGCACCGCGCCGTCGAGGCTCTCGCCGCAGGCCAGCGCGTGCACGGTGACGGCGTACGCGGCCGCCGCGAGGTACGCCGTGGGGTGGCCGTGGGTCTGGGCGGCGCACTCGACGGCCAGTTGGGCGACGAGGTGCGGCTCCCAGCCGACGAGCAGCCCGAAGGGCACCGAACGGGGCACCACCTCGGGTCCGGCCGCGCCGGGGCTCTTGGGCGAGTCCAGAGTGCCCATGACCTCGTCGCCGAGCCCGAGCAGCAGCGTGCGGGTCGGATCACGCCGGGCGTACAGCCACTCCTCCCGGGCCAGCCAGCCGTCGTCCTTGCGGCGCAGGTCGGGCCCCCAGTCGCGCTGGGTGGCCGCCCATCTCAGATAGGCCCGGTGCAGGTCGGTCGGCGGATGCCAGGCGCCGGTGTCCCGGCGCACCTGGGCGCGGATCAGCCCGTCCACGGTGAACAGGGTCAGCTGGGTGAGATGGGTGACCGCGCCGCGCCGCCCGTGGGCCGGGGCCAGGTCCACGACCCCCTCGGGCCCGTGCAGCTGCCGGATCTCCTCGATCCCGAGGCCGTCGACGGGAGCCCCGAGGGCGTCTCCGACGGCCGCGCCCAGCAGCGTGCCGCGCACCCGGCTGCGGAAGTCCTGCTGTTCGGCACGGCCCCAGACTGGCCCGGCAGTCGCACCCACCCAGTCCTCCCGCACCGTGCGTACATACGACGTCCGTCACTGTAATCGAACAGTGCGGCGTTCCGGCCCTGTGCACGGGCGGTCCGGTGGAGGGGTGATGAAGACCTGGTGGGGTAAGGACACCGGCATGACCACCCCCACCACACGTATCCCCCACGCGTCACGCGTGCTTCCGCTCGGCGCCGCCCTCCTCACCGGGACGGTCGCGCTCTACATGCTTCTCGTCTCCTTCGGGAACATCACCGACTTCGGCACGAACCAGCAGTTCGTGCGTCATGTGCTGGCGATGGACACGACGTTCAAGGACGACGACGTGATGTGGCGGGCGATCACGAGCAAGGGGCTGCAGGACGCCGCCTACGTCGCGATCATCGTGTGGGAGACCGTCGCGGGGGTGGTGCTGGCCGCCGGGACGTGGTTCTGGGCGCGGCGCGACCACATACGCGGCCGGGCGCTGTCCACCTACGGGCTGGTCATGGTGATGCTGCTGTTCGGCGCCGGGTTCATCGCGATCGGCGGGGAGTGGTTCTCGATGTGGCAGTCGGACACCTGGAACGGGCTGGACGCGGCGACCCGGGCCTTCCTGTTCGCCGGGGTCGTGCTGATCGTCAACCAGCTGCCCGCCGGGCAGGCGCGGGACGACGCCCGGGCCTGACCCCGCACGCGCGGGACCTACTCGACGACCCTGACCTTCGTCCCCGTCTCGCCGAACGCCCACAGCGCCGTCCCGTCCGCCTTGGCCATCCGGATGCCGCCGGTCTGCGTACCGGCGGCGGCCGGGGGCGGGGAGGAGCCGTCGACGGCGTTGGAGAAGGCGATGTTGACGCCGGACGTGGCGGAGAAGTAGACGATGTGCTCGATCGCCACGCCGTCGGAGCCCGTGGTGGCGTTCTTGCGGAGCGAGACCGTGAAGCTGCCGACGGCCGGGTCCACCGTGCCGGGCCAGACCGTGAAGGTGCGGCGGGCCGTGTCGTCGGCGTCGACCAGCCAGACCCGGTGCTGCCCCAGCGAGTACACGATCCGTCGGCCGGTGCCCGAACTGCCGGGCACCGCGGCCGTCTTGGGGGTGGCCGAGGGCTTCGGCGAGGCCGAGGCCTGCGGTCCCGCCGACGCCGAGGCGCTCGGGCGGCCGGCCGCCGAGGCCGTGGGGTGCGGGCCCTGTTCGGCCCGCACGGTCAGGAAGACGACCGCGGCGATCGCGCCGGTCGTCAGGCCGGTGACCCAAACCCAGGAGGGAAGCCGTCGGGCAGGCACGGGCACGCATCTCCTCAGCTACGGGACCCCTCCGGTCGGGGCCCGATCATCGTACTGCGAGGGGCCCGCTCCCCGGTCCCTCAGTGCCCCCTGAGTGGCCCCTGAGTGATCCCTGAAGGGCCCCTCGTCGCACCCCGAGCCGTCCCTCTCAGTCCAGCACCGGCAGCAGATCCGGCAGATGCCCGTCCGACGCCGACGCCGCCCGCTGCCGCTCCTGCGGCACCTCGCCGTACAGCGTCGTCCGCGGCCTCGCGGGGCGGCCCGCCGCCTCCGCCACCGCGATCAGGTCCCTGACCGACTTGTAGGAGCCGTACGACGAGCCCGCCATCCGCGAGATCGTCTCCTCCATCAGCGTGCCGCCCAGGTCGTTCGCGCCCGAGCGGAGCATCTCGGCCGCGCCCTCGCTGCCCAGTTTGACCCAGCTGGTCTGGATGTTGGGGATGTGCGGGTGCAGCAGCAGCCGGGCCATCGCCGTGACCGCCCGGTTGTCCCGCATGGTCGGGCCGGGGCGGGAGATGCCCGCCAGGTACACCGGCGCGTTCGTGTGGATGAACGGCAGGGTGACGAACTCCGTGAAGCCGCCGGTCCGCTGCTGGATCCCGGCCAGCGTCCGCAGGTGGCCCAGCCAGTGCCGGGGCTGGTCGACATGGCCGTACATCATCGTCGAGGACGACCGGATCCCGACCTCGTGCGCCGTCGTGACGACCTCGATCCAGGTCGCCGTCGGCAGCTTGCCCTTGGTCAGCACCCAGCGGACCTCGTCGTCCAGGATCTCGGCCGCCGTGCCGGGGATGGAGTCGAGCCCGGCCTCCTTCGCCGCCGTCAGCCACTCGCGGATCGACAGGCCCGTGCGGGTCGCGCCGTTCACCACCTCCATCGGCGAGAAGGCGTGCACATGCATGCCGGGGACCCGCTCCTTCACCGCCCTGGCGATGTCGAAGTAGGCCGTGCCGGGCAGGTCCGGGTGGATGCCGCCCTGCATGCAGACCTCCACCGCGCCCAGGTCCCAGGCCTGTTGGGCGCGGTCGGCGACCTGGTCGAGGGAGAGCGTGTACGCGTCGGCGTCGGTGCGGCGCTGCGCGAAGGCGCAGAAGCGGCAGCCCGTGTAGCAGACGTTGGTGAAGTTGATGTTCCGCGTGACGATGTACGTGACGTCGTCGCCGACGGCCGAGCGGCGCACGTCGTCCGCGATGCGGGTCAGGGCGTCCAGGGCCGGGCCGTCCGCGTGGAGCAGGGCCAGCGCCTCGTCGTCGGTGAGCTTCGTCGGGTCGTCGGCGGCCGTCGCGAGGGCCTGGCGCACGTCGGTGTCGATGCGCTCCGGCGCCATGCCGGGGGCGGCCGCCTCGCGCAGCGCGCCCCAGTCGCCGTACACCTCGTCGAAGTCGTCGCGGCGGTCGGAGGTCCGGCCGTCGGTGTCGATGGTGCGGTGCAGGTCGGTGCGGCCGGACGGCACGAACACCTCCTCCGGCTCCTGCCAGGGGCGGCCCTCGACGACCGCGTCCGGCAGGGCCAGCCCCGTCTCCGGGTCGGCCAGCGCGCGGACGTGCGGGAGCAGCCGCGGGTCGAGCCACGGCTCGCCGCGCCGGACGAACTCCGGGTAGACGCAGAGGCGTTCGCGCAGGCGGAAGCCGGCCGCCGCCGACTTCTCGGCGAGTTCGTCGATCTGCGGCCAGGGGCGCTCGGGGTTGACGTGGTCGATGGTGAGCGGGGACACCCCGCCCCAGTCGTCGACACCGGCCCCGATCAGCCGCCCGTACTCGCTGTCGACGAGGTTGGGCGGCGCCTGGAGGCAGGCGGCCGGGCCCATGATGTGGCGGGCCACGGCCACGGTCGCGACCAGCTCGTCGAGTTCCGCGTCCGGCATGCCGCGCATCGCGGTGTCCGGCTTGGCGCGGAAGTTCTGGATGATGAGCTCCTGGACGCCGTGGTAGGCGCGGGAGATCTTGCGGAGCGCGAACAGCGACTCGGCCCGCTCGTCGTACGTCTCGCCGATGCCGATGAGGATCCCGGAGGTGAACGGGACGGAGGAGCGGCCGGCGTCCTCCAGGACCCGGAGCCGGACGGCGGGCTCCTTGTCCGGGGAGCCGTGGTGGGGGCCGCCGGGCTCGGACCACAGCCGGGTGGCGGTGGTCTCCAGCATCATGCCCATGCTGGGCGCGACGGGCTTGAGCCGCTGGAAGTCGGTCCAGGTCAGCACCCCGGGGTTGAGGTGCGGCAGCAGTCCCGTCTCCTCGAGGATGCGGATGGAGATGGCGCGGACGTAGGCGATGGTGTCGTCGTAGCCGTGCGCGTCGAGCCATTCCCTGGCCTCGGGCCACCGGTCCTCCGGCTTGTCGCCGAGGGTGATGAGGGCTTCCTTGCAGCCGAGGGCGGCGCCGCGCCGGGCGATGTCGAGCACCTCGTCGGGCGACATGAACATCCCGTGTCCGGCCCGGCGCAGCTTGCCGGGGACGGTGACGAAGGTGCAGTAGTGGCACTTGTCACGGCAGAGGCGGGTCAGCGGGACGAAGACGCTCTTCGAGTACGTGATGACACCGGGCCGGCCGACCGCCTCCAGGCCGGCGTCCCGCACCCGGGCGGCGGAGGCGGCGAGGTCCTCCAGCGCCTCGCCGCGCGCCTGCAGGAGCACGGCCGCCTCGCCGACGTCCAGGGCGACGCCGTCACGGGCCCGTTTGAGAGCGCGACGCATGGAGTTCTCGGTGGGGCCGGGGGTCGGGCCGGGGCCGGTTCCGGAGCTCGCGGAAGTCGTCATCCTCCGAGCATACGATCACGTTTTCCGAGCTTGTGGCGGGATCCGCCCGGGGCGGGACGGGCGGTGGAGCCGGGGTCCCGGCCCGCACGCCGGTCGCCCGGACTCTGAGTACGCGTACCCATCCCCCGTGCGCGGCGGTACCGATGTCCCGCGCACCCCGGCCGGCCTACGGTCGCCCCATGCCCGAGGAGATCACCACCGCACCCACGCCCGTCCCCGCACCCGCACCGGCCGGCCGCACCGCCGCGCGGTCCCTCGGCATCGGCTGCGCGGTGCTCGTCGCCGTGCCGCTGCTCCTCGTCCTCACGTTCCTCGGCTGGCTCGCCGTGGTGACGAAGGACGCGTCGGACTTCCCGCGCGTCGCGCCCGAGGAGAGGGTGGACCGCACCGTCGACCGCTCCCGGGAGGCCTACGACGTCCTCGGGTTCACCCGCACCATCAGGCCCGGCGTCGAACAGCTCGGGGTCTCCACCGAGAACACGATCGGCACGGACCACTGCTACCGGGGCGGGCTGACCGACGAGTTCATCGGCGGCGCCTACCGCGTCAGCCACAGCTGGGCGCTCGACCACGTCACCGCCGAGCAGGCGATCCCCGGCATGCGCCGGCTGCGCGACCATCTCGAGGACACCGGCTGGGACGTCACCACCTACCGGGAGAACGTCTCCGGGGACCTCTGGGACCTGTTCGCCTCGCGCGCGGACGGCGACGAACGCGTGTCCTTCCAGTGGTTCGCGGACCGCGAGTACTTCACCGGCGGCGCCTCCACGCCCTGCGCCGTGGACCCGGACTGGCGGCAGGGCGACGACGAACCCGCCGGGGAAGAGCTGCGGGCGCCCGACTTCGGGCCGTCGGCAAGGGCGAACGGCTCCTAGAGATACGGCGTGAACTCGTCCAGGGCGCGCAGCACCTCCGCCTCCCCCACGGGCGGCAGCTGCACCACGACCTCCTCGACGCCCAGCCCGGCGTAGTACGCCAGCTTGCCCGGGGACGGGTGGACGGCGTACGGCACGACCTGCAGGGCGTCCGGCTCGCGGCCCGCGTCCGCCCACGCCGCGCGCAGCACCGGGAGCGCCTCGGAGAGGCCGCGGCCGCCGATCGGCAGCCAGCCGTCGGCGTACTCGGCGATGTGCGCGAACAGCTTCGGGCCCGCGGCGCCGCCGACGAGGGTGCGGGGGCCGGCGACCGGCCCGCGCGGCTTCTGCACGGGCTTGGGGTACGCCGTGCTGGCGCGGACGCTGCCGTACTCGCCCTCGTACGCCGTCGGCTCCTCCGCCCACAGGGCCTGCATCAGCCGCATCCGGTCGCGGACCAGCTCGCGCCGGGTGCGCCACTCGACGCCGTGGTCGGCGGCCTCCTCCACGTTCCAGCCGTAGCCGAGGCCGAGGGTGAGGCGGCCGCCCGACAGGTGGTCGACGGTGGCGACCTGCTTGGCGAGGTCGATCGGGTCGTGCTGGGCGACGAGCGTGATGCCGGTGCCCAGGCCCAGCGTCCGCGTCACCGCCGCCGCCTGGCCGAGGGCGACGAAGGGGTCGAGGGTGCGGCCGTACTCGCGGGGCAGGTCGCCGCCGGCCGGGTAGGGGCTGGTGCGCTCGACGGGGATGTGCGTGTGCTCGGGCAGATAGAGCCCGGCGAACCCGCGCTGCTCCAGCTCACGGGCGAGGCGGGTGGGGGTGATCGTCTCGTCGGTGAGGAAGATCGTGACGGCGATGCGCATGGCGGGCCTTTCGCTGCGTGCGGCTCTTTCGACGGCGTCGTCGCGGGCGACGTTCTCATCTCTACCTGCGGAACGATCGCCTGTCCATACCGACTGGTCGGCATCGGGTCAGAACGCGCCCGGGGTGTCCAGCGGCCATCTGTCCGGCTCCGGCGGCGTGCGGTAGGCCATGGCCCGGTCGAACCGTGCGCGCTGCCCGGCGTCGAGGGCGGCCTCGGCCGGATGCGGCGGGAGCGCCCGGCAGTACTCCGCGAACAGGTACCGCCGCTCCGGCCACGCGGCCATCACCACCACGTGCAGGACCAGCGCGCACCCTCCCTCTCGGACGCGGACGTGACGGACGGCGACGGCAGGAACCCGGCGGATCAGGTCACCTGTCGGAGTTTCCCGCCCGCCGACGCGTCCATGTACGGATACCGGCCGTCCGCACGGAAGACCGGGCGCGCGGCTGCACACGGGAGCGGCGGCGTACGCGGGACGCGTGGACGGACACCCTGCGGCGACAGGCCGAAGGACGGTCGCACCCGGCCGGGGAAAGCGGCCGGACGTTCAACTCCTCGCGTCACGGCGGCCGTTACCCGTGAGGTAATCGCGCGGGACCGCGGCCGCCGGTGATGATGGCGGCCCGGTCGCGTCAGCGGGACGCGGCCTCGCGCCGAAGGGATCCACCGTGTCCTCAGCCACGCCCACGACGGCCCGCGCCGTGGTGAGGGAACTGCTGCGCCGGATCGGCGAAGGGGACCCCGAGCGCATCGCGGAGCTGTACGCCGAGCGCAGCGACTGGAAGCTGGACTGGCCGGAGGCCGAGCACGGCCGGGCGCGGAGCGCCACCCCGTGGATCCGGCGCCGCGCCACCCGCGCCGAGGCCGCCGCCCACTACCGCGAGCTGGCCGAGCACCATGTGCCCGGGGAGGCGGCCACGGAGATCGAACGCGTCCTGGTCGACGGTGACGACGCGGTCGTGCTCGGCGAGATCCGGCAGACCGCCCGCTCCACCGGGCGGGCCTATCGCGCCCGGTTCGCGCTGCACCTCACGGTCGAGGACGGTCTGGTCACCCGGCACCACGTGTACGAGGACAGCCTCTCCGTCTCCCGGGCGTTCGGCACGGGCCCGGCGGGCCGGACGGCCTAGACGAGCACCGTCTCCTCCTCCGCCAGGTCCGCGACCACCGCCGCGTGGTCCGAGGGCCAGACCCCGTCCACGGGGCCGTGGCCCGCCCGCCGGACGTGCCGGACGTGGCCCTCGCCGACCGGGCCGGGCGGGCCCACGTGGATGTAGTCGATGCGGACGGCGGGTTCCAGCACACGGGCCGCGTACGGGTTCTCCGGGCTCCAGGTGGCGGCGGGGGCGGTCGGGTCGGCGTAGTCCCAGGCGTCGAGCAGGACCTGTCCGGGGACGGCCGGAGCGGTCCTCGTCCCGCCGAAGAGGCGCACCTCGTCGGAGTCCGGCCAGGCGTTGAAGTCGCCGGTGACGACGGGCGGGAAGGGCGTGCCGTGGCGGTGCCGGGCGACGAGTTCCGCGAGGGCGGTGACCTGCGCGCGGCGCACCGCCGAGGCGTGTCCGGCCGAGGTGAGGTGGGTGGTGAAGAAGGGGATGTCGAAGGAGGGGGCGGCCACGCGGGCGTAGAGGGCCGCACGGCCGTCCGCCAGGTCGGGGGGCGCGGGCAGCAGCAGCGTCTCCCGTTCCACCACCGGCCAGCGGCTCAGCACCGCGTTGCCGATGTCGACCGATCCGGCGTCGGGGTCCTCGATCCGCTTGCGCCAGCGTTCGGGGGCCGGTGACGGAGCCCAGGCGCAGTGCAGGCCGAGTTCGTCGGCCAGCCACACGGCGAGGTTCTCGGCGCCGGCCGCCCAGACCTCCTGGAGGCCGACCACGTCGGGGTCCAGCTCGCGCAGTACGGCCAGGATGGCCTTCTGGCGTTCCCGCCAGGGGCCGAAGCGCCACCACAGGTTCCAGGTCACCACGCGCATGTGCAGCCACCCGCTCTCGTCACGCCGACGGCGTCGGGGACCATTGAAGCAACAAACCCGGGCGCGAAGGAGTCCCACGGATCATGGCCCGTTCCAGCGACCTCCGTTTCCGCGCGACCACCGCCTTCCAGCGGTACGTCGCCAACCCCCTCATGCGCCGCCTGCCGTTCCACACGCTTCTGGAGACCACCGGACGCGTCTCCGGTCTGCCCCGGCGCACCCCGCTGGGCGGCCGCCGGGTCGGCGATGTCTTCTGGCTGGTCTCGGAGTTCGGCGAGCGGTCGCAGTACGTCCGCAACATCAAGGCCGATCCGCGGGTGCGGGTGCGGCTGGGCGGGCGGTGGCACTCGGGCACCGCCCGGCTGCTGCCCGACGACGACCCGGTGGCCCGTCTGCGCACGCTGCCCCGGGGCAACAGCGCGGCCGTCCGGGCCCTGGGGACGGGCCTGCTCACCGTCCGGGTGGACCTGGACGACTGACGCGCGCGGGCCCTCGGCCGGGCGGGAGGAGCCGTACGCACGGCGGCCGCCCGGGATCGTCCGCGGGCCGTTCGGGCGAGCTGACGGCGGCGGTCACGGCGCTGCCGTCCACCGTGGAGACCTGGACGGGGCGGGCCCGTCGGCGGAACTCGGCTCTCCGGCGCCCCGCGCTCTGCACGCCGAGGCCGGCCCGCGGGGCTCGAAGGGCAAGCGGCCCCGCCCCTGCGGACGTTCTCACCCGGGCCACACGATCGCCTGCACCTCGCTGTACGCGTGCAGCGCGTAGGAACCGACGTCCCGCCCGACGCCGCTCTTCTTGAAGCCCCCGAACGGCGCCTCCATGTTGCGGCCCACCGTGTTGACCCCGACGCCGCCCGCCCGGAGCCGCCGGGCGACCCGGAAGGCCCGGGCCACGTCCGCCGACCAGACGTAGTCGATCAGGCCGTAGTCGCTGTCGTTGGCCAGGGCGACGCCCTCCTCCTCCTCGTCGAAGGGGACGACGGTGACCACCGGGCCGAAGATCTCCTCCCGGGCCACCCGCATGTCGTTCGTGCAGTCGGCGAGAAGGGTAGGGGCGACGAAGAAGCCCCTGTCCAGCGGCGGGCGTTCGCCACCGGCGACGACCACCGCCCCTTCCTTGCGGCCGAGTTCGACGTACGACTCCACCCGGTCCCGGTGGGCGGCCGAGATCACCGGGCCGACCACCGTGTCCGGGTCCCGGGGATCGCCCACGGCGAGCCGGCCCGCGTAGGCGGCGAGTCGCTCCACCAGCCGGTCGTAGACCCCGCGCTGGGCCAGCACCCGTGTCGGGGCGGTGCAGATCTGGCCGCTGTAGAAGGAGAACGTGGTGCCGATGCCGGCCACCGCCGAGGCGAGGTCCGCGTCGTCGAACACGACCGCCGCGCCCTTCCCGCCCAGCTCCATCAGCTGGCGCCGCATGTCCCGGCCGCACACCTCGGCGATGCGCTGCCCGACGGCCGTCGAGCCGGTGAAGCTCACCATGTCGACGTCCGGCGACGACACCGCCGTCTCGCCGATCCCGACGGCGCGCCCGGAGACGACGTTCACCACCCCGCGCGGCACGCCCGCCGCCTCCAGCGCCTCCGCCATCCGGTAGACGGACAGGGGGTCCTGCGGGGCCGGTTTCACGACCACCGTGTTGCCCATGGCGAGAGCGGGGGCGACCTTGCCGGCCGGGTTCGCCCAGGGGTTGTTGTAGGAGGTGACGCAGGTGACGACCCCGACCGGCTGCCGTACGGCGATCGCGCCCATCACGCCCGCCCTCCCCATCGGACCGGCCTCGTTGACCTGGGGCGCGATCGGCCACTCGGCGGGCTCCACGCGCGCGTAGCGCCGGAAGCGGGCCACCGCGACCCCGACCTGCATCCCGCGCGCGGTGCCGGTCGTGGCGCCGGTCTCGGCCTGGGCCAGCTCGGCGTACGGCAGCAGCCGGGCGCGCATGATGTCGGCCGCCCGGCCGAGGACCGCCGCCCTTTCCTCGGGCGGGGTGCGCGACCACGGCCCGAAGGCCTCGCGGGCCGCCGCGCAGGCCGCGCGCACCTGCTCCCGGGAGGCCTCCGGGGCCAGGCCGACGACCGCCTCGGTCGCCGGGTCGAGGACCTCGTAGTGCCCGTCGCCCGGCTCCACCCAGGCGCCGCCGACGAACAGCCTCTGCCCACCGCCGTCGCCCGCGTCGGCACGGCCGGTCCCGTCGGTCACCTGGTGCTCACCGTCCTGGTGTCCCGCCCCGAGCGCAGCACCCGGCCCGGGACGGCGCCCGTCACCACGTCGTCCCGGATGGCCGCGACGCCGTTGACCCAGACCGCCCGCACGCCGATCGCCTTCGAGTCGAGCCGCGGGCTGTCGCCCGGCAGGTCGTGCACCAGGGTGGCCTTGCCGGCGTCGATCCGCTCCGGGTCGAACAGGACCAGGTCCGCATGCCAGCCCTGCTGGATCCGGCCCCTCTCCCGGAGGCCGAACAGCCGCGCCGGATCGTCCGTCAGCATCTTCACCGCCTGCTCCAGGCCGGTCAGCCTCCGGCCGCGCAGGCAGTCGCCGAGGAAGCGCGTGGTGTACGGCGCCCCGCACATCCGGTCCAGGTGCGCGCCCGCGTCGGAGCCGCCGAGCAGGACGTCCTCGTGGTTCCAGGTGTCCGCCCGCAGCGCCCAGGAGTCGGGGTCGTTGTCCGTCGGCATGGGCCACAGGACCGTGCGCAGGTCGTCGGCGGCGCAGATCTCGACCAGACAGGCGAAGGGGTCGAGGCCGCGTTCGGCGGCGATGTCGCGCACGACCCGGCCGGTGAGCCCCTCGTTCGCCGCGCTGTAGGTGTCGCCGATGACGTAGCGCCCGAAGTTCGTCAGCCGCCGGAAGACCCCTGCCTCCTTGGAGCCCGCGCGCCGCAGCAGCTCCGCCCGCACCTCCGGGTCCCGCAGCCGCTCGATCCGCTCCGGCACCGGCAGTCCGAGGACCGGTCCCCACCCGGGGATGAGGTTCAGCGCGCAGAACGTGCCCAGGGACATGTTCATCGGCGTGAGGATCGGCATGGTCAGCGCGACGACCCGGCCGCCGGCCTTCCGCGCGCGTTCGCTCGCCATGAGCTGCCGGGGCACGCGTTCCGGGACGGCCGCGTCGATGGTGAGGACGTTCCAGTTCAGGGGCCGCCCGGCGGCCGCGCTCATCTCCGCGAACAGATCGATCTCGGCGTCGCTGAACTGGTCGAGGCAGCCCGCCACGATGGCCTCGATCTGGGTGCCCTCGTGCTCGCCGACGGCCCGGGACAGCGCGAGCAGTTCCTCCGGCCGGGCGTGCCGGGAGGCGACCGGCTGTCCGTCCCCGTCGGAGTGGGTCGAGGACTGCGTGGTCGAGAATCCCCACGCGCCCGCGTCCATGGCCTCGTGCAGCAGCCGGACGATGTCGGCCAGCTGCTCCGCGGTCGGCTGCCCGCCGACCGCGTCCGGGCCCATCACGTACCGGCGCAGCGCGCAGTGCCCCACCATGAACCCGGCGTTGACGGCGATCCGTCCCTCCAGCGCGTCCAGGTACTCCCCGAAGCCGTGCCAGCTCCAGGGCGCCCCCTCCTCCAGCGCGACCAGGGACATGCCCTCCACCTTGGACATCATCCGACGGGTGTAGTCGGCGTCCTCGGGACGCTCCGGGTTCAGCGGCGCGAGCGTGAACCCGCAGTTCCCCGCCGCGACCGTGGTCACCCCGTGGTTCAGCGACGGGGTGGCGTACGGGTCCCAGAACAGCTGGGCGTCGTAGTGCGTGTGCGGATCGACGAACCCGGGGGCGAGGACGAGCCCGTGCGCGTCCTCGCCGGTCCGCGCCTCTTCGGTGACCCGGCCGACGACGGCGATCCGCCCGTCCCGGATCCCGACGTCGCCGACGAACCCGGGCACACCCGTCCCGTCGACGACGGTCGCGCCCTTGATGACGTGATCAAGCATGGTGACTCCTCGAAATGCGTCGGGCCTTCCCGGCCGGGGGCGCGGGGAACTGCGCGACCGGCCACGACGGACCCGCGGCCGCCCGGCGACCCGCACCCCGGGACGACCAGGCGCCCGCAGGTCCGCGACAGCGACTACGCCCCTTGCCGGAACCGCGTCGTGCGATGGACGGGATCCGTGTCGATCTTCGGAATGACCTGCTCGCCGATCAGCCGGATGGTCTGGAGCGTCTCCTCCTTCGGCACCCCCACCGGCAGCCCGAAGGACAGCTGGTCCGCGCCCGCCTGCTCCCACCGCTTGCACTGCCGCAGCACCTCGTCGGGGTCGCCGCAGATCAACAGTTCCTCCTCGACGAGGAGTTCGACGAACTCGGCGTTGTACTCGGGCAGCGTCTCCGGCCAGACCGGGAAGCCCTCGGGCCGGGGGAAGGTGTCGTGGTAGCGGAACACCAGCGAGGGCAGGTAGTGCAGTCCGCCCTCGACGGCGATCCGGATCGCCTCGTCGTGCGTCGGCGCGCAGATCGCCGTCGTCGTCACCATCACGTTGTCGTTGACGAAGTCGCCGATCGGCTCGGCGTTCACCACCGCCGTCTTGTACTGCTCCAGCACCCACTCCATGTCGGACACCTTCTGGATGCTGAAGCCGAGCACCCCGAGGCCTTTGCGGGCGGCCATGGCGTACGAGGGCGGCGATCCGGCCGCGTACCACATCGCCGGGTGCGACTTCCCGTAGGGCTTGGGCAGGATCTTGCGCGGCGGCAGCTGCCAGTGCTTGCCCTGGAAGCCGACGTACTCGTCCTGGAGCCACATCTTCGGGAACTCGGCGATGGTCTCCTCCCAGATCTCCTTCGTGTGGTTCATGTCGGTGATGCCGGGGAGAAAGCCGAGGATCTCGTGCGAGCCGGCGCCGCGTCCGCTGCCGAACTCGAAGCGGTTGCCGGTGAGATGGTCGAGCATGGCGACCTTCTCGGCGACCTTCACCGGATGGTTGACCTGGGCGAGCGGGTTGAAGATGCCCGACCCGAGGTGGATGCGGTCGGTCGCGTGGGCGAGGTAGCCGAGGAAGACGTCGTTGGCGGAGAGGTGCGAGTACTCCTCCAGGAAGTGGTGCTCGGACGCCCAGGCGTACTTGAAGCCGGACCTGTCCGCCTGGATGACGTACTCGGTCTCCTCCATCAGCGCCTTGTGCTCGGCGAGCGGATCGGTCTCGGCGCGCTTGCCCACGTACCCCTGTACAAAGAGCCCGAATTCCACGGAGGTTCACCGTCCCGGTTCCTGGATCGCGGTTAACTGACGGTTCGTCAGATTCAGCGGATGCCGCCGACTGTGGCACCGGGCTCCCGTATGGTCAATACCTGACGAACAGTCAGATGACCGAAACGCCCGCCAGCCATCCCCCGTCGATCACGAAGGGCTGCCCGGTGATGTACGACGAGTCCTCCGAGGTGAGGAAGAGGGCGAGCCGGGCCACCTCGTCCGCGCGGCCGATCCGGCCCAGGGGGACGAGCTTGCGGTAGAGGGAGTCGAGGGCCCGGGTCGTCTCCTCGGGGTCGGCGCCCGGCTCCAGCCGGGACGGGTTGGACATGGCGGTGTCCACGGCCCCGGGACAGACCGCGTTGACCCGGATGCGGCGGGGCGCCAGCTCCAGGGCGGCGACCCGGGTGAGGCCGAGCACGGCGTGCTTGGTCGCCGCGTAGGCGCCCACGGCCGCCATGCCGGTGAGCCCGGTGTAGGAGGCGGTGTTGACGATGGTGCCGCCGTCGGACAGCTCCGGCGCGGCGGTGCGGATGCCCAGGAAGCAGCCGACCTGGTTGACCCGCACGACCTGCATGAACTCGTCGAGGGGGGTGTCGACGAGCGCGTTGAAGCGCAGGATGCCGGCGTTGTTGACGAGTCCGTCGAGACGGCCGTACGCCCGCTTGGCCTCCCGCACCGCCGCGGCCCACTCCTCCTCCACCCCCACGTCGAGGTGGACGTACAGGGCGCCGATCTCCTCGGCGAGCGCCCGCCCCTGCTCGTCGAGCACGTCGGCGACGACGACCTCGGCGCCCTCCTCGCGGAACAGCCGTGCCTCCTGCTCGCCCTGGCCGCGCGCCGATCCGGTGACGAGGACCACCCGTCCGTCGAGCTTGCCCATGCCGGCTCCCTTCGCATCGGTGGAGCTCAGCATCGTAGCGCCGTATCTGACGAACCGTCAGATGCATGCGCCGGGAGAGGACGGTCCTCGCGCGCGGGCGCGCCTCACGAGGAGGGGCCGTCGAGCAGCGGTCCCACCTCGGCGCCGAACCGGGCGATCTGGTCGGTGAGTTCGGTACGGCCGCGGCAGCGGAAGCGCACCTGGATCTGGTGGACGCCCATCGCCCCGTAGGCCCGCAGCGACTCGGCGAGGGCCTCCGGCGGCCCGGTGAGGGTGCGGCGGCCCACCTCCCAGCGGGGAGCGCCGACGTAGAGCGGCTCGGTGATGGCGCCGACGGTGAGCGGCGGGCCGTCCCCCCGGAGCCGCCGCAGCGTCTCGATCTGCGCGGGCAGCCGGTCCCTCGGGTCGCCCTGGGGCAGCCAGCCGTCGCCCTTGAGGGCGGCCCTGCGGACGGCGGCCGGGGAGGAGCCGCCGACCCAGAGCGGCACCCGCGCCTGGGCCGGCCGGGGCCGCTGCCCGAGCCCCTCGAAGTCGTACGTCTTGCCGTGGTGCGTGGGGAACTCGTCGGGTCCGAGCGCGGCGCGCAGCGCGTCGATCGTCTCGTCGAGGACGGCGCCCCGCCGCTCGAAGTCCGCCCCCAGCGCCTCGAACTCCTCCCGTACGTGACCGGCTCCGACGCCGAGGATCAGCCGGCCGCCGCTGAGGTGGTCGAGGGTCGCGTACTGCTTGGCGGTGGCCAGCGGGTGGCGCAGGCCGACGACGGCGACGTGCGCGAGCAGCCGGACGCGTTCGGTCACCGCCGCCAGGTGGGCGAGGGTGGCGACGGGGTCGTACCAGACCGTGCTCATGGCCTCGGCCAGCCGGTGCGGGATCGCCACGTGGTCGCAGACGGCGACATAGGCGAAGCCGGCCCGGTCGGCGGCCCGGGCGGCCTCCACGAGGTCGGCGGGGCCCCCGTCCGCCTCCCAGGGTTCGGCGTAGAGCGTGGACTGGGACTGGACCGGGAGCTGGATGCCGTAGTCGAGGCTCACCGCGGGCTCCAGAGACCGTCCGGGGTCAGCCCCAGCAGCTCGATCGCGTTGCCGCGCACGATCCGCTCCACCACGTCCGGCGCGAGGTGGCCCATCTGCGCCTCGCCGACCTCGCGCGACTTAGGCCAGGTGGAGTCGGAGTGCGGGTAGTCGGTCTCGTAGAGGACGTTGCCGACGCCGACGGAGTCGAGGTTGCGCAGGCCGAAGGCGTCGTCGAAGAAGCAGCCGTAGACGTGGTCGGCGAACAGCTCGGACGGGGGACGGTGGACCTTGTCCGCGACACCGCCCCAGCCCCGGTTCTCCTCCCACACCACGTCGGCGCGCTCCAGGATGTAGGGGATCCAGCCGATCTGGCCCTCCGCGTACATCACCTTCAGGTTCGGGAAGCGCTCGAACTTGCCGCTCATCAGCCAGTCGACCATCGAGAAGCAGCAGTTGGCGAAGGTGATGGTGGAGCCGACGGCGGGCGGCGCGTCGGCGGAGGTGGAGGGCATCCGGCTGCTGGAGCCGATGTGCATGGCCACGACCGTGCCGGTCTCGTCGCAGGCGGCGAGGAAGGGGTCCCAGTCGTCGGTGTGGACGGAGGGCAGCCCGAGGTGCGGGGGTATCTCGGAGAAGGCGACCGCGCGGACCCCGCGGGCGGCGTTGCGCCGGACCTCCGCCGCGGCCAGTTCGGCGTCCCAGAGCGGGATCAGGGTGAGCGGGATCAGCCGGCCCCGCGCCTGCGGGCCGCACCACTCCTCCACCATCCAGTCGTTGTAGGCGCGCACGCACAGCAGGCCCAGGTCGTGGTCGGCGGCCTCGGTGAAGGTCTGGCCGCAGAAGCGGGGGAAGGTGGGGAAGCAGACGGCGGACTGGACGTGGTTGACGTCCATGTCGGCGAGGCGGGACGGGACGTCGTAGGACCCCGGGCGCATCTGCTCGTAGGTGATGACCTCCAGCTTGATCTCGTCCCGGCTGTAGCCGACGGCGGTGTCCAGGCGGGTGAGGGGACGGTGCAGGTCCTCGTAGACCCACCAGTCGCCGATCGGGCCGTCGTCGCCGGGCTCGCCCATGACGGGCTTGAAGCGGCCGCCGAGGAAGGTCATCTCCTTCAGCGGGGCCCGGACGACGCGGGGTCCGGTGTCGAGGTGCTTCTTCGGGAGGCGGTCCTGCCAGACGGTGCTCGGCTCCACGGTGTGGTCGTCGACGGAGATGATCAGCGGGAGGTTCTCCGTGGCCTTCTCGGTCTTCGCGGTCTCCAGTGCGTTCTCCATGGGGGCACGGTAGCGCCGATCTGACGGATCGTCAGCTATCGGGTGCGGGCCGGACTCGATCGGCTCTGTGGGGATGTGTGCGCATCGGATGTGTGGGACGTGTGGACTCCCGCGCACCCCCCGGGGAAGCTGACGGTTCCGGCATGGACAGGGCAAACTGGCCTAGGACCTGTCCGGCCGATCACCTCACGGGAGAGTGACGGCGCCGAAGCAGCGCCGGCGAGTGGGGCCCGGTGCGCGCGGTCGCACGGCGGAGGAGGGCGTCGACGCGGAGCGTCGGCGGCCGACGACAACGCCGCGGACGTGCGTGCCGGACCCCGCGCCCGCGGTGTGACCGGCCGGACAGGTCCTTGATTCGGATGCCTAAGGGGAGCCCTGATGGACGACCGGGTAGGACACCGCGAACCGCGTGTGCCGGAGCAGAGACGGCCCGGCTCTCCCGAGGAGCCGGCGACGCTGCGCTTCGACGTGCTCGGACCGGTGCGCGCACGCCGCGGCGACGAGCCGCTGGCCACCGGTTCACCGCAGCAACGCGCGCTGCTGGCCGCCCTGTTGCTGCGCGAGGGCCGTACGGCGACGGCCGCCGAGCTGATCGACGCGCTGTGGGGCGAGGAGTCCCCGTCGCAGGCGCTGGCGGCGGTGCGGACCTACGCCTCCCGGCTGCGCAAGGTGCTCGACCCGGGCGTCCTGGTGAGCGAGTCGGGCGGCTACGCGGTGCGCGGTCTGGCCGAGGGCGCGCTGGACCTGGCGGTGGCGCAGGACTGGGCGGCGGAGGCGGAGAAGGCCCGCAGCGCGGGCGACCTGTCCCACGCCCGCGAGGTGCTGAACCGGACGCTGGGGCTGTGGGACGGGGAGGCGCTGGCGGGCGTCCCCGGGCCGTACGCGGAGGCCCAGCGCGTCCGGCTGGAGGAATGGCGGCTGGGGCTGCTGGAGTCCCGGCTGGACATGGACCTGGAGCAGGGCTGCCACGCCGAGGCCGTCTCCGAACTGACCGCGCTCACCGCGGCGTACCCGCTGCGCGAGCGGCTGCGCGAACTGCTGATGCTGGCGCTGTACCGCAGCGGCCGGCAGGCGGAGGCGCTCGCGGTGTACGCGGACACCCGGCGGCTGCTGGCGGAGGAACTGGGGGTGGATCCGCGCGCCGGGCTGCGGCAGTTGCAGCACCGCATCCTCCAGGCCGACCCGGAGCTCGCGGAGCCGTCGGCGCCGGTCGCGGAACCGGCGGTGGTCCGGGTCCGGCCCGCGCAGCTCCCGGCCACCGTGCCCGACTTCACGGGCCGCTCCGCCTTCGTGCGGGAACTGAGCGAGGTGCTCGCGCGCGCCGGTGACGGCGCGGACGGGGGCGGCCGGGTGATGGCGGTGTCCGCGCTCGCGGGCATCGGGGGCGTGGGCAAGACGACCCTCGCCGTGCACGTGGCCCACCGGGCCCGTCCGGCCTTCCCCGACGGGCAGCTGTACGTCGATCTCCAGGGCGCGGGACCGCGGTCGGCGGAGCCGGAGACGGTCCTCGGGTCGTTCCTGCGGGCCCTGGGCACGGCGGACTCGGCGATCCCGGACTCCCTGGAGGAGCGGGCGGCGCTGTACCGCTCGGTGCTGGACGGCCGCCGGGTGCTGGTGCTGCTGGACAACGCGAAGGACGCGGCCCAGATACGCCCCCTGCTGCCGGGCACGGAGGGCTGCGCGGCACTGGTCACGTCGCGGGTGCGGATGGTGGACCTGGCGGGAGCGCATCTCGTCGACCTGGACGTGATGTCCCCCGAGGAGGCCCTCGCCCTCTTCACCCGGATCGTCGGCGAGGAGCGGGTGGCGGCGGAGCGCAAGGCCGCGCTGGACGTGGTGGCGGCGTGCGGCTTCCTGCCGCTGGCGATCCGCATCGCGGCCTCCCGGCTGGCCGCCCGCCGCACCTGGACGGTGTCGGTCCTCGCCGCCAAACTGGCGGACGAACGGCGCCGGCTCGACGAGCTCCAGGCGGGCGACCTGGCGGTGAAGGCGACCTTCGAACTCGGCTACGGCGCCCTGGAGCCCGCCCAGGCGCGCGCGTTCCGGCTGCTCGGCCTCGCGGACGGCCCGGACACCTCCCTGGCGGCGGCCGCGGCGGTCCTGGACCTGCCGGTGGAGGACACCGAGGACCTGCTGGAGTCCCTGGTGGACACGTCCCTGCTGGAATCGGCGGCGCCCGGCCGCTACCGGTTCCACGACCTGGTACGGCTCTACGCGCGTGCCTGCGCCGACCGCGACGAGCCGCCCGGCGAACGCGACGCGGCGCTGTCGCGGTTGCTGGACTTCTATCTGGCGACGGCGGCCGGCGTCTACGCGATCGAACGGCCCGGGGACCGCACGGTCGTCCACCTGGAGCCCACCTCGTACCGGGGGCTCTCCTTCGACGAGCGGACCCAGGCCCTCGACTGGCTCTTCGCCGAGGCGCAGTGCCTGCTGGCGTGCGCACGGCAGCAGCAGTCGGGCAGCGGGCTGCGCCGGGCCGTCGACCTCCTGTGGGCCGCCAAGGACCTGGCGGAGTCGGGCGCGAACGCGAAGCAGTACGAGTGGGCGGCCTCGGCCCTGCGGGACGCCGCGCAGGAGGCCGCCGACGTCCGAGCGGAGAGCCGCGCCCGTACGGCGCTGTCCAACGTCCATCTGGCCGCCGGGCGTTACTCCGAGGCGGACGAGGAGGCCCGGCGCGCGATCGAGCTCGCCACGGCGGCGCACGACGCGACGCCGGTCAGCTGGGCGGCGACGGACCGGGGGATCATCGCCCTCGGCCAGGGCCGCTACGAGGAGGCCGAGGAGTTCCTCACCACCGCCAGGGACGGCTACCGGGCGGACGGCAACCGGCCGGGCGAGGCCAACGCGCTGTGCAACCTCTCGCGGCTCTACGAGCGGATGAACCGCCCGGCCGACGCGGTCACCCTGGCCCAGCAGGGCGTGGACATCTACCAGCAACTGGGACTCACCCTGCGGCTGGCCAACGGCCGTTACGCGCTCGGGGTCGCGCTGATCAGCGCCGGCCGGCTCTCCGAGGGCCTGGTGCAGCTCTCCGACGCGCTGGAGATGTTCGGCAGCAACCGGCAGCGCCTGTGGGAGGGCACCACGCACTTCCGCATCGCCCAGCTGCACCTGGCCGACCGCCGTCCGGCGCAGGCCGCGCAGCACGCCGAACAGGCGCTGGCGATCGGCTTCATCGGCGGTGACCTCATCCGGGGCAGCGTGCTGAACGCGCTGGGCCGGAGCCTGCGCGCACTCGGCCAGTCGGACCGGGCGCGAGCCTGCTGGCAGGAGGCCCTGGCCCTGCTGGAGCGGTCGGGAGCGCCCGAGGCGGCCGAGGTCCGCCGACTGCTGGCACCCCTGGACGCGTCGTGACATGCCCGTCGGTGGCGTTCATCGAACGTTTATGACCGCCTGGCAGGATCTGCTCCACGGTCCGTCGCTTCGGGGGCGGACGGACCGGACGAGCCCGCTGGGGGGTGGGCTCCGGCACATGTCGCTGTCCGGCGATACTCGGGGGAATCGCCGGACAGAGGCGCCTCACTCACTTGAACACTCCCAGGGGGAGCAGAACATGAGCAGCACCGAGAAGCAGTCGACGGACGCCACCGCGGACATCACCACGCTGGAGAACCACGCGCCGATCCTGCCGGCCCTGTCCAAGCCCGCCACGCCGGACACCGAGACGACCGCGCCGGCCGCCGAGGAGAAGATCGTCACGCTGGAGAACCACGCTCCGGCCCCGCCCGCCCTGGACCTGGGCGGCAAGTAGGCACCACCCGTCGCCACGTCGACGGGGATCGGCCGCGGCGGCGCGGAGGGGAGCCGCCGCGGCCGCCGCGCGCCCGGGGGCCGCGCGGTCAACCGGAGCGCAGCTCCCCCTTCACCACCTTGCCGCTCGCGTTGCGGGGCAGGGCGGTCACGAACTCCACCGCTCGCGGCACCTTGTAGTTGGCCATCTCCCGCCGGGCCCAGGCGATCAGGTCGTCGGCCGTGGAGACCGCGCCCGGCCGCCGGACCACGTAGGCCTTGCCCACCTCGCCCAGCCGGGGATCCGGGACGCCGATCACGGCCACGTCGGCGACGTCCGGGTGCAGGCCGAGGCGCTGCTCTATCTCCGCCGGGTAGGCGTTGAAGCCGCCGACGATGAACATGTCCTTGAGGCGGTCGGTGATCCGCAGGTTTCCGGAGGCGTCCAGGACGCCCACGTCACCCGTGCGCAGCCAGCCGTCCTCCGTCAGGGCCTCCGCCGTCGCCGTCTCGTCCTCGTAGTAGCCGCGCATCACGTTGAAGCCCCGGACCAGGACCTCCCCGGGTTCGCCCGGTGACGCGTCCACCCGCACCTCGGTGCCGGGGATCGCGCGGCCCGACGTCGAGGCGATGACCGTGGGGTCGTCCCCGCGGCGGCACATCGTGACGACGCCGCTCGCCTCCGAGAGGCCGTACGCCGTCAGGACGGTCTCCACGCCCAGTTCGCCCCGCAGGCGTTCGACGAGCCGCAGCGGCACCACGGCCGCGCCCGTGACGACCAGCCGCAGCGCCGACAGGTCGTGCTTGTCCCGGGACGCGTGGTCCAGGAGCGACTGGTGCAGGGTCGGCGGCCCGGGGAGCACCGACACCCGTTCCGCCGCCACGTTCGCGAGGACCGTGTCCACGTTGAACACCGGCTGGGGGATCATCGTCGCGCCCCGCATCAGACAGGCGATCACGCCCGCCTTGTAGCCGAAGGTGTGGAAGAAGGGGTTCACGATCAGGTAGCGGTCGTCCTGCCGCAGTCCCGCCAGATCGGTCCAGATCCCGTACGCCCGCAGGGTCTGCGCGTGGGTGATCACCGCGCCCTTGGGGCGGCCCGTGGTGCCCGAGGTGAAGACGATGTCCGAGGGCCGCTCCCCGGTCACCCGGTCCGCTCGCGCGCGGACCTCCGCCGTCCCGACGCCCTCGCCGCCCGCCAGGAAGTCCTTCCAGGTCCGGAAGTCCGCCGGGGCGTCGTCCGAGAGGACCACCACCTGTTCGAGCGCGGGCAGCCCGGGCAGCGGGCCGCCGCCGGGGCCGTGTGCCGCCGCCCGCCGCAGCGACGCCACGTACGAGGTCCCGAGGAAGGCGCCCGTCACGAACAGCAGACGCGTTCCGCTGCGGCGCAGCACGTCCGCCGCCTCCGCGCCCTTGAAGCGGGTGTTCAGGGGCACGAGCACCGCTCCCGCGCTCACCGCCCCGAGCGCCGCCACCATCCAGTCCAGGGAGTTCGGGGCCCAGACGGCGACGCGGTCGCCCGCGCGCACCCCGCTCGCCAGACAGGCCGCCGCCGCGCGTTCGACGCGGGCGCCGAGCTCGGCGTACGAGATCCGGGTGCGGCCCTCCACCACGGCCTCGGTCGTCGCGTACCGCTCGGCGGACCAGCGGACCAGGCCGGGGATCGTCCCCCACTCGATGTCACCGCGCATGACCAGCCTCCCCACCCGACCACTAGCTGACTGTCCGTCAGATTAGCGGTAACCTGACGGACTGTCAGCAGCACTGTCGCCGTGCGGAGGTGGGTGCAGCATGCCCGGACTGACCGGAATCAAGGACGCCACGGCCATCGTCGGCATCGGGCAGACGCCCTTCGCCAAGCACCTCCCGGAGGACGAACGGACCCTCGCCTGCCGGGCCGTGCTCGCCGCCCTCGACGACGCCGGGATCGCCCCCGGCGAGGTCGACGCCCTCGCCTCCTACACCATGGAGGAGACGGACGAGGTCGAGCTGGCGAAGGCCGTCGGATTCGGGGACCTGACCTTCTTCAGCAAGACCGGCTTCGGCGGCGGCGGTTCCTGCGCCACCGTCGCCCACCTCGCCGCGGCCATCGCCGCCGGGCAGGCCACGGTGGGCGTCGCCTGGCGGTCGCGGAAGAGGGGCTCCGGGCCGCGTCCGTGGACCGATACGGCCGTCCAGCTCCCCACCCCCGCCCAGTGGACCCGGCCCTTCGGGCTGCTGCGGCCCGCCGACGAGATAGCCATGCTCGCCCGCCGCTATCTGCACGAGTACGGCGCCACCCGCGACCACCTCTTCAACGTCGCCCTCGCCTGCCGCAACCGCGCCAACCAGAACCCGGCCGCCGTGATGTACGAACGGCCGCTCACCCGCGAGATGTACATGTCGTCCCGGTGGATCAGCGAGCCCCTGTGCCTGTACGACAACTGCCTGGAGACGGACGGGGCGTTGGCGTGCGTGGTCGTGAGCAGCGAGCGGGCCGCGGACTGTCGCCGCGCACCCGTGTACGTCCACTCCGCCGCCCAGGGCCTGCCCGCCCAGCACCACGGCATGGTCAACTACTGGAACGACGACCCCCTCACCGGCCCCGCCTGGGCGGCCGCCCGGCACCTGTGGAAGCACGCCGACCTCACCCCGTCCGACGTCGACGTCGCGCAGATCTACGACGCCTTCACGCCCCTGGTCCCGCTCTCCCTGGAGGGGTACGGGTTCTGCGGCCGGGGAGAGGGCGGGGCGTTCACCGAGGGAGGGGCCCTGGAGACCGGCGGACGGCTGCCCCTCAACACCGGCGGGGGCGGGCTCAGCGAGGCCTACGTCCACGGTTTCAACCTCATCAACGAGGGCGTCAAACAGCTGCGCGGGACCAGCACCGCCCAGGTGCCCGGCGCCGCGACCTGCCTCGTCACCGCCGGCGAGGGCGTCCCCACCTCCGCCCTGCTGCTCAGGAACTGACCGCCCCGAGGAGTTGATCCCGCGATGCTCACCCCCGTCACCGACGCCGACGGCGCCCCGTTCTGGCGCTACGCCGCCCAGGGCGAACTCCGCGTCCAGGCCTGCGCCGACTGCGGCGAACCCCGGTTCCCGCCCCGCCCCTGCTGCCCGCACTGCCGGTCCTTCGCGAGCGAGTGGCGGCTGACGTCGGGGCGCGGCCGGATCTGGTCCTACGTCGTCCCGCATCCGCCCCTGCTGCCCGACTACGCGGCCCTCGCCCCCTACAACGTGATCCTCGTCGAGCTGGCCGAGGCGCCCCGCATCCGGATGGTCGGCAACCTGGTGAGCGGACCGGGGGCGCCGATCGACTCGGTCTCCCCCGACCGGGTCCGCATCGGCGCCCGGGTACAGGTCGTCTTCGACGGCGCCGGGCTTCCGCAGTGGATCCTGGAGCGGCCGTGAGCGTCCGGCTGGACGTCGACAAGGACACCGGGGTCGCCGTCGTCACCCTCGACCGGCCGGCCCGGCTGAACGCCCTCGACCTCGACACCGTCCACGAACTGCGGCACATCTGGCAGGAGTTGCGGTTCGACGACGCGGTGCGGGCCGTCGTCCTCACCGGGGCCGGGCGGCGGGCGTTCTGCACCGGCCTCGACCGGGACGCCGTCGTGCCGCAGCCCGGCTCCCCGTACATGCAGGACGATCCGCTGCTCACCGTCGGCCCGAAGGCGAACGACCTGTGGAAGCCGGTCGTCGCCGCCGTGGAGGGGATGGCCTGCGGAGGCGCCTTCTACCTGCTCGGGGAGTGCGAGTTCATCGTCGCGGGCGCCGACGCCGCCTTCTTCGACCCGCACACCACCTACGGGATGGTCAGCGCGTACGAGTCGGTGCTCCTGGCCCAGCGGATGCCGTACGGAGAGGTCGCGCGGATGATGCTCATGGGGACGGCGGAACGGATCTCCGCCCGGCGCGCCTTCGACGTCGGGCTGGTGTCCGAACTCACCGACGCCGGCGGGGCGTCGGCCGCCGCCGTCGCCTGCGCCGCCGTCGTCGCCGGGTATCCCCCCGCCGGGGTGCAGGGCACCGTGCGGGCGCTGTGGTCGGCGAAGGAGGCGGCCCGCGCGATGGCCTTCGCCCAGGCGCCGCATCTCATCTCGCTGGGGAACCTGCCGACCGAGGAACAGGCACGCCTGTTCACGGGACGGACGACCGCCCGCCCGCGAACCCGCTGACCGGGCCGGAGTCCGGGCACGGCCGTCCCTCACGCCCGCCGGGTCCGCCGTGCACGGCCCACGGCGGCCCGCCGCCTGCCGCACGGGACGGCACGGCCGTCAGGCCGCCAGGCGGGTGCCGCGGCGCCAGACGGCGCGGGTGTTGAGGGTGTCGCCGATGGTGTTCGTCGGGTCGCCGTCGACCAGCAGCAGATCGGCGCGGAGGCCCTCGGCGATGCGGCCCCGGTCGGCGAGGCGGAAGCGGCGGGCCGTGGTCGCGGTGGCCGCGCGCAGGGCCCGCGCGGGGGTGAGGCCTGCGGCCACGAGGTACTGCAGTTCGTGGTGGAGGCTCGCGCCGTGCGCCAGGCCGCCGAAGAACGTCTCGGGCATGGAGACGTCGGAACCGGCCAGCACGTCGACACCGGCGGCGTCGAGAGCGCGCACGGTGTCGTACACGTCGTCGAGCCTGCCCTGCGGGTAGCGGTTGTAGCTGGAGCGCAAGGTCCGGTCCCACTCGCTGTCGAGGCGCGCCGCGACCCGGGGGTCGTCGGCGAGTGCGCTGCCGGTGATCCCCATCATCGAGGCGTTGAGCGTGATGCAGGGAATGACGAACATGCCCGCGTCCTTGATGACGCCGATGATCTCGTCGGTGTGCGGCTGGTCCATGAACACGTGGGTGAGGCCGTCGATCCCGGCTTCGGCCGCCATCAAGGTGGCTTCCACGGTGAGCGCGTGGGCCACGGTCAGCGCGCCGTACTTCTTGGCCTCGGCCACACCGGCGTTCACGGTGGCCCGGTCGAGCGAGGGCAGTCCGGGGTGCCCCTCCACGCTGCCGTCGTCGATCATGAACTTGATGAAGTCGGATCCCCGGGCGAGGAGCTGGGGCACGAAGCGGGCCGCTTCCTCGGGGGTGGTGGAGAACGGCATCAGGGGCATCACCGGGGGGAGATCCCACTTCGGCCGGAACCCTTCGGGCATCAGCTCGCTCGGGTGACCACCGGGCGGTGTGATGGCGAAGCCGGAGGAGCGCACGTCGGCCTGGGTGTCGTCGTCGGTGATGAGACCCCGGTTCTCCCGGGTGTTCATCCCCTGCATCTCCAGTTCGGTCGTCACCCCGAACCGCAGGGCGAGCGCCAGGGAACCCGGGGCGGAGTGGACATGGGCGTCGATCAGTCCCGGCAGGAGGGTGGCACCGGCGCCGTCGACGATCTCGCTGCCGCGGGGGGCGTCGCCACCGACGCGCGCGATCCTTCCGCCCTCGACGACCACGGTCTGCACACCTGTCGCCTTCTCTCCGTCGAAGATCTGCGCGCCGGTGATCGCGGTGAGGGTCATAGCGGTCCGCCTCGGTTTCTCACTCGTCCAGGATTTACATACCTAATGCTATGCAGTTACCTGACGGCATGCAAATGCCTGATGGTATGCACGTGCGGGCACCGGCCCTAGACTCGGTCCCATGAGCCGCGTGTCCTTCCCCGAACCCTCCGACGACACGGCGTTGGACCAGATCGGCCCGGCGCTGTCACGGCTGCGCCGACGGGCACCGGCATCGAGGAAGGACCTCTCCCGCAATCTCGTGCTCAACGTGATCGCCGACGCGCCGGGCGAGACGACCGTCGGCAGCCTCGCCGCCGAGATGGGTGTCGCCCAGCCGGTGGCCAGCCGGACCGTGGCCGCCTGCATCGAGGACGGACTGCTGCGCCGGGCCGCCTCCCAGTCCGACGGACGCCGTACGGTGCTCGAACTCACCGAACACGGCGAGGCCGTACGCGACCGCTTCGCCGCCGAGCAGCGAAAGGCGTTCCTGGAGATCACCGCCGCCTGGTCGCCGGAGGAGCGGATCCAGTTCGCACGGCTCCTGGCCCGGTACGGAGCCGACGCCACCGCGTGGTCCAGGAGACAGGCCGCGGGCCCCGAGTGAACCGGCGGCGTCCCGCCCCCGGGCGCGGCACGGCCTGCGGGCAAGCCGCGACCCGCCCGTCACGGCGGCCCGGGCCGCCGGCGTCGGAGCGCCGCGGGGAGGCGCCGGACCGTCGAGCGAGGCGGCCGGTCAGCGGGCCGGCGCGTACGGCTCCGGGTCGCAGTGGTCGACCTCGGCCGCGACGCCGGGGGCGGACAGGTCGACCTGGACCGTCGCCGTGTCGTTCGCGGCGACGTACTCCTCGGCGCTCCGCAGTTCCACCCGCCGGGAACCGGCGTCGAGGAAGTCGACCGTGACGGTGAAGTAGCCGCCGGCCGCGTTCGGGTTGGTGACCTCGACCGTCGCGTACGCCTCGCTCGGCGTCGCGCAGTCGACCAGTTCCACCGTGGCGTCCTGCTGCGCCGTGGACGTGCTCGAGGAGCCGCCGTCGCCGTAGGTGTCGTCCGTGTCATCGTCGTCGTAGTACGTGCTGCCGGACGAGCCGCTGGACGTCGCACCCGACGTCGACGACGAGCTGTCGTGGTTCTGGTCGGAGCTGCTGCACCCGCCGCCCCCGCCGCCGTGGCTCCTGCCGTGGCCCTTGCTCGTCGAGAATCCGGTCAGCGCCAGCACCACGCACACGGCGACCGCTGCGAACCTGAGTTTCCGCCCCCGTCGATCCATACCGGCAGCCTAGGCAACGCCTGTCACGACCATGTCACTGCATGGCGACCGGCCGGTCCCCGGCGTAGCGTCGGCGGTGGCGGCCGCCGTCCGGATCCCTTCCGTGCACCCCGCTCGACGGCCGTCCCGGTACGGCGGCCGTCCTCCCGGCGGGGAACGGACGGCTCAGGCCGTGCGGGCCGTGCCCGTGCCCTTCTCCGCGTCCAGCGCGTACACGCAGCGGTCCTTGCTGGACGCGTACACCACGCCGTCGCGCACCACCGGGGAGCCGGTGATCTCGCCGCCGGTCGCCAGCTTCCAGCGCAGCCGGCCGTCGTCGGCCTTCAGCGTGTACAGCAGGTGGTCCGTGGAGCCGAAGTGGATACGGCCCTCCGCGACCGCCGGGGCGCCCACGATGTCGCCGCCCGCCTGGAAGCGCCACTTGGGCGTGCCGGTGACGGCGTCCAGGGTGTAGAGCCCCTTGCCGCTGCCGACGTGCACATGGCCCGCCGCCACCAGCACCGGATCGACGGACGACCGGGCCTCGGTGGCGATGCGCCAGCGGTCGCGCCCGTCGGTGGCGTCGAGGGCGTACACGGTGCCGAGGTAGTCGGCGAGGTAGACGCCGCCGCCGGTCACCGCCGGGCCGGGCACGAAGGTCGGCGGCGACAGGAAGACCGCCGGGGCCTCGAAGTGCCAGCGCACCATGCCGCTCGCGACGTCGACCGCGAGGACGCGGGTGCCCGCGGCCAGGTACACATAGCCGTCGGGGGCGGGCGTGACCCGGACCGGGACGCCGCCGCAGGAGGCCGTGTCGCCGATGGGGTACGACCAGCGTTCCTCGCCGGTGCGGGCGTCCAGGGCTCGGAGCCGGGCGTCCTGCCAGACGAAGACCGTGCCCTCGTGCAGGACCGGGCCGGCCTCCGGGGACTCGAAGTCGGTCTGGCAGCCGGTGATCTCCCAGAGCTTGTGGCCGGACGAGGCCTCCCAGGCCTGGACGCCGCCGCCGCGCGTGCCGGTCACGACGGTGCCGCGGTCGGCCTTGAGCGCGTACACCCAGGCGTCCGTCGACAGCCGCCACAGGTCGCCGCCCTCACGGGCGTCGAGGGCGAACAGGGTGGGGCCGTCGGAGGCGTGCACCCTGCCGTCGGCGACCGCCATCGACCAGGCCACGTCCCGCGTCTTGAAGCGACGGCGGCCGGTGGCCACATCCAGCGCGTGCACCTCGAAGGAGGTCACGTAGACGAGGTCCCCGGCGACGGACGGCGTGCCCCACACATCGTTCGACATGCGAAAACGCCAGGGCCGCCAGCCCGCCGGGGTCTCCGAGGGTGCGCTCTGCGGGCCCGGCACGGTCGTGTCGGCGCCGTTGACGCCGGGGCGCGGCCGGGACCAGCTGGCGACCAGGCCCGGCTCGGCCACCGGCGCCTTCACGGCGGCCGTGGCCCGGACGTCGGCGACGCGCGGCCCCGGCCCGATCGGCACGGCGGCGCCCGCCAGCCGGACCGGACCGGTGTCGGGGGCGCCGACGGCCACGGGCGCGGGCGCCGGCCGGGAGAGGACCACGGGCGCGTGGGGCGGCGGGGGCGGCACCGGCGGCACGGCGGGCCGGGCCATGCCCACGCCGCCTCCGCCTCCGCCGCCGCTGCGCGGGCTCGGGGGCGCCGGTTTCGCCGCACGGCCGCCGCGGCGCGTCTCGATGAGGGCGACCGCCTTCTCGGGCAGCCACGCCGACGCCGTACCGCTGTCGTCGGATCCTGAGCCGAAGAGGTGGGGAGCCAGCTGGGCCTGGAGGTCGGCCGGGTTGGGCCGGGCCGTGGCCTCCATCTGCATACAGGACTCGATGAGCGGGCGCAGCTCGTCCGGCAGCCCCTCCAGGTCCGGTCCCTCGCGCAGCAGCATGAAGACCGTCTCGACCGGGTTGGCGCCGTGGAACGGCGGGTGTCCGGTGGCGGCGAAGACGAGCATCGAGCCGAGCGAGAAGACGTCGCTCGCGCCGGTCACGCTGCGCGAGTCCTTCGCCTGCTCGGGGGACATGTAGGCGGGGGTGCCGACCGCCACGTTCGTCATGGTCAGACGGGTGTTCGAGACGCCGGACGCGATGCCGAAGTCGATCACCCGGGGCCCGTCCTCGACGACGAGCACGTTGGACGGCTTGAGGTCACGGTGGACCAGTCCCGCGCCGTGGATCGACTGGAGCGCCTCGGCGACGCCCGCCGCCAGCCAGCGCACCGCCTGGGCCGGCATCGGCCCGCAGTCGTTCACTATTTCCTCGAGGGAGGGCGCGGGCACGTAGGCGGTGGCCAGCCAGGGCACGGCGGCACGGGGATCGGCGTCGACGACGGCGGCCGTGTAGAAGCCGGAGACCGCCCGGGCCGCCTCGACCTCGCGGGTGAAGCGCACCCGGAACAGCTGGTCCTCGGCGAGCTCGGTCCGGACCGTCTTGATCGCCACGCGCCGGCCCGAGGCCGAGCGGGCCAGGTAGACCAGCCCCATGCCGCCGGCCCCCAGCCGTCCCAGCACCTCGAACGGCCCGATCCGCCGCGGATCGTGCTGCGTCAGCTGATCCACCACTTGCCTGCCACCTCCCCGTACGAACCGCGTCACCCACTTGTGTACACGGCCCCGTGCAGCGTCTCACCACCGCACCGCCATGGCGGCACGCACCCTGATTCTTCCTGGCCGGACGGCCGGTTGCGAACCCGGGGGCAATCGGGGTGTCTCATTTCATATACGCGCATACCGCACGCATACGACGCCTGTCAGCGCTGGAGCAGCGCGAACGACGCCCCTTGATTGTCCGTGACGACCGCCACGATTCCGTACGAGGCGGTGAACGGACCCGCCTGCACCCGCCCCCCGAGCCGCGTCACCGCGCCGAGCGTCGCCTCGCAGTCCTCCACGCCGAAGTGGACGAGGAAATGCGGCGGCATGACCTCCGGGAAGACATCGCCGACCGGCGCCCGCCCGAAGTCGGGTTCGGCGCCCGGGCCGAACAGTGCCTCGTGGAAGAGATGCCCGTAGAAGGAGTTGGCGGCCTCGGTGTCCCGGGCGTAGAGCTGCGCCCAGGCGAAGGCGCCGGGCCGGTGCCTGACCCCGAAGCCGGGGTGGCCCTCCGCCTGCCACAGACCGAAGACGGCGCCCTCGGGATCGGCGGCGAGCACGGAGACGCCCGCCCCGCCGACCGGCAGCGGCGCCATGATGACCTGCCCGCCGGCGTGCTGGATGCGGCGGGCGGTCTTCTGCGCGTCCGGGGTCGCGAAGTACACCGTCCAGACGGTGGGCATCCGGCCGTCCGTCTTGTGGGCGAGCGCCGCCACCGGCTCCCCCTCCAGCCGGGCCCACACCGAGGAGCCGTACGCCTCCTCGAATCCCCACCCGAAGAGCTCACCGTAGAACCGCTTGCCCGCGTCCACATCGGGGAGCTGCGCGTCCACCCAGCAGGGGACGCCCTCTGCGTACACCGATGCCCTGTTTTCGGCCATGCAGCCAAACTAACGGCGTCGCACGCAAGCCGCAGACCAGGCACACCCGCCTCCGCACCCCCTCGCACCCCATTTGCAGTCGGCCGAATAGCGCTCCGATCACCCCTCGGTAAGCTGACGGCATGACAGGACAAGTGCGTACCGTCGACGGCCGCGTGGCCGGTCGGCGCGGGCAGGCGACGCGGCAGAAGCTGCTGGACTGCCTCAGCGAGATGCTCAGCTCCTCTCCGTACCGCGACGTCAAGGTCATCGACGTCGCCCGGAAGGCAGGCACTTCACCCGCGACCTTCTACCAGTACTTCCCGGACGTCGAAGGCGCCGTACTGGAGATCGCCGAGCAAATGGCCGCCGAGGGAGCCGAGTTGACCGGCCTCGTCGAGGGACGGTCCTGGGTCGGCAAGGCGGGCTGGCAGACGGCGCAGGAACTCGTCGACGGCTTCCTGGAGTTCTGGCGGAAGAACGACGCGATCCTCCGGGTCGTCGATCTCGGCGCGGCGGAGGGGGACAAGCGCTTCTACAAACTCCGCATGAAGATCCTCAATTCGGTGAACAACTCCCTTTCGGACGCGGTCGCCGAGCTGCAGTCCAAGGGCAAGGTCGACAAGGAAGTGAACCCGGGCGCGGTCGCCGGGGCGCTCGTCGCGATGCTCGCGGCGGTCGCCTCGCACCAGAAGGGCTTCCAGACGTGGGGCGTCAAGCAGGCTGAACTCAAGCCGAATCTCGCCCTGTTGGTGCATCTGGGCATCACCGGCAAGAAGCCGACGAAGTAGCCCGGCCCCCACTCGATCCACGGTCACGTCCTGTCTGTCAGGCGGCAGCCCACTCCGGTGGGCTGCCGCCTGCCGCGCTGTCGGCCTCAGGCGGGCAGCGCCCGGTCCCTCACCACGTGTTTCATCACCAGCGTCGACGTCAGCCGCTGCACCCCCGGCAGGGTGGCGAGCCGCTCGTCGTACAGCCGCTGGAAGGCCGCGAGGTCGGCGGTGGCCACCCGCAGCAGATAGTCGGGCTCCCCGAACAGGCGCTGCGCCTCCAGCACGTGTTCCACCTCGCCCACCGCCCGCTCGAACTCGGCGACCGTGTCCCGGTCCTCCTGCCGCATCGAGACGAAGACCAGCGCCTCGAAGGTCAGCCCGAGGGCGGTCGGCTCCACCACCGCCCGGTAGCCGCTGATCGCCCCGGACCGTTCCAGCTCCCGCAGCCGCCGGTGGCAGGGCGAGACGCTCAGCCGCACCCGCGCGGCCAGCTCGGTCACGGTCAGCCGCCCGTCCTGCTGAAGCTCGGCAAGAATCTTCCGGTCCACGTCGTCCATGGGGCAGATCTTCCCTCATTCACCCTGCATGTGCGAAAACTTCGGGAACACTTTCGGCCGCATCGCGCCTAATGTCCCCGGTATGGACTCGGGAACGCTGATTTCTTTCCTCGCCGTCGACCTGCTGCTGGTGTGCGTGCCGGGCGCCGACTGGGCGTACGTGATCTCCGCCGGGCTGCGCGGCCGCTCGGTGGGCGCGGCCGTGGGCGGCCTGGTGAGCGGGTACGCGCTGCACACGGTGCTGGCCGCGGCGGGCCTCGCGGTGCTGGTCGCGGGGTCGCCGACGCTGCTCACCGGGCTCACCGTGGCGGGCGCGGCGTACCTGGTGTGGCTCGGGTGGGCCGTGCTGCGGCGGCCGGGGACGCCGGGCGCGGGTGCGGAGATCGCGACGGGCGGCGCCCGGGTGTTCCTGCGCGGGGCCACGATCAGCGGCCTCAACCCCAAGGGCCTGCTGCTCTACCTCTCGGTCCTGCCGCAGTTCCTCACGACGGGGGACGGGCGACTGCCGGTGGCCGCCCGGACGACCGCGCTCGGGCTGCTGCACATGGCGTGCTGCGCCGCCGTCTATCTGACGGTGGGCGTCCTGGCCCGCAGGCTGCTGGGCGCCCGCCCGGCGGCGGCACGGGCGGTGACCCGCACGTCCGGGGCGGCGATGCTGGGCATCGGCGCCTTCCTGCTGTTCCAGCACGCGCTCTAGGCCCTTCGGGCCCCGCCGGTCCCGTTCTCTCCGTGCTCTCCGTGCTCTCCGGCGTTCCCCGTGCCCTGCAGGTTCCCCGTGGTCCTTGAGTTCTCCGTGATCCCTGTGTTCTCCGTGGTCCCTGTGTTCTCCGTGGTCCCTGTGTTCTCCGTGATCCCTGTGTTCTCTCCCTTCTCCGTGCTCTCCCCGTTCCCCGTGCTCTGCGCGTCTTCCGTGCCCTCCGCCCTCACGCCCTCGGGGTGAGCCGGAACAGCCGGATCTCCCGGTCCACCCGTGCCTGGTACGTCGCGTACGGCGGCCAGAACGCCAGCAGCGCCGTCCAGACGGCCGCCCGCTCCTCCCCCGTCAGCAGCACGGCCGTCACCGGGAGGTCCGTGCCCTTCCAGCTGATCTCGGCGTCCGGGTGGGCCAGGAGGTTGCCGGTCCAGGCGGGGTGCCCGGCGCGGCCGAAGTTGGAGCCGATCAGGATCCAGCTCCCGCCGCCCTCCTCGGGCATGCAGGCGAGCGGCGCACGCCGCGGCAGTCCGCTCCGCGCCCCGGTGGACGTCAGGATCACGCCGGGCAGCATCTGGGCGCTGAGCAGCACCTTCCCCCGGGTGAGGCGGTGGACCGCCCGGTCGAGCGCGGGGATGACATGCGGAGCCACCTTCGCGAAAGCCCGCGTCGAGGAGACCTTCTGCACCGCCCGGACGCCGATCACACCGGCACCTCCGTGCGCTCGAAGAGCCGCGCCCCCTCGGCCGCGTGCGCCCGCAGCCGGTGCACGGGCCCGAACAGCAGCTCGTCGCCGGCGGCCCGCTTGAAGAACAGGTGCGCCTCGTGCTCCCAGGTGAAGCCGATGCCGCCGTGCAGCTGAATCCCCTCGGCGGCCGCCCGGCGCAGCGCTTCCAGCGCCTGGGCCAGGGCGAGCCCACCGACCCGCTCACCACGACGACCGGCCCCGCCCGGGCCGGCGCAGCCCCCTCGCCCGCCCGCGCCGCTCCCACTCTCCGGGCCGTCCGGGCCGCCCTCGGCGCCGTGACCGGCCGCCGCCCAGGCGGCGTAGTACGCGGCGGACCTGGCCGCCTGGATCTGCACGTACACGTCGGCGAGCCGGTGCTGGACCGCCTGGAATGAGCCGATCACGCGCCCGAACTGCTCCCGCCGGCCGAGGTGGTCGACGGTCCGTTCCAGTGCGCGGTCGGCGGCGCCGACGGCCTCGCAGGCGAGGAAGGCGGCCGCGAAGTCACCGGCGCGAGCCAGGGCCTCCCCCGTGGACGCCTGCTCGACGCCGAGCAACTCGGCCCGTACGTCCCGAAGTTGCACCCGGGCCTGCGGGCGGGTCGCGTCCAGGGCCGTCTGCCGGGTGCGGACGAGCCCGGCGGCGTCCCCGGCCACGACGAACAGCAGGGTGCGCGACCGCACGAACCCCCCGGTGTGCGCGGCGACCACCAGCGCCCCCGCGCTGTGCCCGTCGAGCACCTGCGCGGCCTCCCCGTACAGCCGCCAGACGCCCTCGGCCCGGCGGGCCTGGATCCCGCCCGCCCGGCCGCCCCCGGCCCAGTCGCCGTCCTGGGGGCCGGTCAGGTCGAGGGCGGCGGCCAGGGCGGGCGCGGGCACGGCGAGGGCGGCGGTCAGGGTTCCGCCGGAGATCCGGGGCAACAGGTCGGCGCGCTGGGCGTCGGTGCCGAGGGCGAGGATCAGCGGCGCGGCGAGGACGGAGGTGGCGAGGAGCGGGGAGGGCGCGAGCGCCCGGCCGGTCTCCTCGGCGGCGAGGGCGAGGTCGGTGACCGGGCAGCCGACACCGCCGTACGCCTCGGGGAGCGCGAGGCCGGGCAGTCCGAGCTGCTCGGCGAGGGCGGCCCAGAGGGCGGGATCGTGGCCGCGTGGCGTGTCCAGGGCGGCCCGCAGCTCCCCGGGACCGCAGCGTTTGTGCAGCAGGTCGCGCAACGTGCGGCGGATCCCGTCCTGTTCGGCGGTGAAGCCGGGGTCCATGGCCACCCCTCTCCTAGGGATCTGACGGGGCGTCATATTAGGGCGGGGGGGCCGGAATGCCCAGAGAGGCGGCACCTGTCGGTGCGGGCGTTATCTGATGTACCGTCAGATCCATGGCATCCGGTACCCGGAGAACAGCCGTGGTCGGCGTCGCCCTCTCCGACTGCGGCCGCGTGGACGACGCCACCCCCTACGCCCTGCACGCCCAGGCGGCCCGGCGGGCGCTGGCGGACGCGGGACTCGACCGGTCGCTGGTGGACGGCTTCGCCTCCGCCGGGCTCGGCACCCTGGCCCCCGTCGAAGTGGCGGACTGTCTGGGCCTGCGTCCCACCTGGGTCGACTCCACCTCCGTCGGCGGGGCTACCTGGGAGGTCATGGCGGCGCACGCGGCCGACGCGATCGCCGCGGGGCACGCGAACGCGGTCCTGCTGGTGTACGGCTCGACGGCCCGCGCGGACGTGAAGGCGGGCCGCCGCACCGGCACCTTCGCCTTCGGCGGCCGGGGTCCGCTCCAGTTCGAGGTGCCCTACGGCCACACCCTGATCGCCAAGTACGCGATGGCCGCCCGCCGCCACATGCTCCAGTACGGCACGACCATCGAGCAGTTGGCGGAGGTGGCCGTCCAGGCGAGGGCGAACGCGGCGCTGAACCCCGACGCGATGTTCCGCGACCCGGTGACGGTGGACGACGTGCTGTCCGGCCCGATGATCGCCGACCCCTTCACGAAACTGCACTGCTGTCTGCGCTCCGACGGCGGCGCGGCGGTGCTCCTGGCGGCCGAGGAGTACGTGCGGGACTGCCGCACGGACCCGGTGTGGGTCCTCGGCACGGGGGAGCACGTCTCGCACGCCTCGATGTCCCAGTGGGACGACTTCACGGTCTCCCCGGCGGCGGTGAGCGGCCGGCTGGCCTTCGAACGGGCGGGGCTGCGTCCGGAGGAGATGGACTTCGCCGAGATCTACGACGCGTTCACCTACATGACGCTGGTGACCCTCGAGGACCTGGGCTTCTGCGCGAAGGGCGAGGGCGGCGCGTTCGTCGAGAAGGGGCGGCTGACCCTCTCCGGAGCCCTGCCGGTGAACACGGACGGGGGCGGTCTCTCGGCCCAGCATCCGGGTATGCGGGGGCTGTTCCTGCTGGTGGAGGCGGTACGGCAGCTACGGGGCGAGGGCGGGGAGCGGCAGGTACGGACGGCGGACGGCGGCCTTCCCCGGCTGGGCGTCGCCTCCGGGACCGGCGGCTGGTTCTGCTCGTCGGGGACGGTGGTCCTGGGACGGGACTGAGGATCCCCGGCCGGGACCGAGCCTGTCCCCGGCCGGGACCGGGCCTGTCCCCGGCCGGGACCGGGCCTGTCCCCGGCCGGGACCGGGCCTGCGCCGGGAGCCGGACGGTGGTCCCGGGCCGGGACCGGGCTGTTCCCCGACGGGACACCTGTCCCGGACGGGCCTGCGCCTGTGCCTGCGCCGGGAGGGACCGCGCCCCCGCCGCACCGCCGACCACCCGCGCGAAGGCCCTCGCGAAAGGCCCGCACGAAGGGCCCGCACGAAAAGGTCCGCACGAAAGGCCCGCACGAAGGGCCCGCGCGAAGGGCCGAGGCCCGGCCCGGCAACCCCCGGCACGGAACTCCGCCGGGCGCGGCAACCTTTGCGGGACCGGTGGCGACTGACGGGACGAAGACTTTCCAGGACGTGCTCCACCGAACCGCGTAAGGATTCACCCGTGGCATCCTCCTCGCACCGCAGGCCCCGCCCCGAGAGACGCGCCCGCCGCGTTCCCGTCGTCACGGTGGTCGCCGTGGCGGCCGTCGCGCTCGTCGTGTCCCTGGTCGTGGCCTTCCGTCCGGACGGCGGGGCCGGGACCGGGGCCGACGGCGGGGCCCGCGCGGTCGAGCCCGCCGCCGGGGCCGCGGTGAGCGCTTCACCGACGGCCACCGGGACGAGCGGGTCACCGTCACCGTCGCCGTCGCCGTCCACGGCGTCCCCGAGCCCGACGGCCGGCCGGACCGCCGGACCCACCGCCACCGCGACCGGCGCGACCGGCGGGCGCTCGGCCGCGCCCGCCGCGCGGACCGCGTCCGGCGCCGCGCCCGCGGCGGGGCGGATCGCGCCCGGGACCGCCTACCGGGGCGTCGCCACCTCCTACGACGTCGGGAACGGCGACGGCGCCTGCTCCTACGGCCCGACCTCGGACGTCATGACGGCGGCGATGAACACCGCCGACTACGAGACGTCCAAGGCGTGCGGCGCGTACGTCCTCGTCCGGGCCGGGAACGGAGCGTCGATCACGGTCCGGATCACCAACGAGTGCCCGGCGCCCTGCGAGGCAGGACAACTCGACCTCAGCAGGCAGGCCTTCGCCGAGCTGGCGCCCCTCTCGACGGGCCGGATCCCGATCACGTGGAGCCTGCTGAGCCCCAGCACGTCCGACTCGATCTCGATCCGCTACAAGACCGGTTCGACCCGGTACTGGTGCGGCATCCAGGCGATCGGCCACCGCAACCCGCTGGCCCGGCTCGAGGTCCGCACGAGCGCCGGCTGGACCCGTCTGGCGCGCACCGACTACAACTACTTCCTCTCCGAGCAGGGCGCCGGCTGCGGCGGCGCGCTCCGGCTCACCGACATCTACGGGGAGCGGCTGACGATCGAGGGGATCGCCGTCCGGGCGGACGTGGTGCAGTCGACGCGGGTCCAGTTCGCGCGGCACTGACCGCTTACCCTCGCGGTATGGCCAAGGATCTTCACGAACTGCTGAGGTCGCTGCGGGTGTGGGACCCGGAGGTGACCGCGCTGCCGCCGTTCGCCCCGGAGGAAGCCCCCGCCGAGCCGCTGCCGCTCTTCACGGACTGGTTCGCCGAGGCGGTGGCTGCGGGCGAGCGGGAGCCGCACACGATGACCCTCGCCACCGTCGGCGAGGACGGCCTGCCGGACGCCCGGATCGTGATGCTGCACGGCGTCGACGCGGACGGCTGGGCCTTCGCGACACACATCACCAGCCGCAAGGGCCGCCAGCTCGCCGCCCGTCCGCACGCGGCCCTCACCTTCTACTGGCCGGTGCTGGGCCGTCAGATCCGGGTGCGCGGCCCGGTCGTCTCCGCTCCCTCCGAGGAGGCCCAGGCCGACCTGCACGCCCGCTCGACCGGCGCCCTGGCCGCCGCGCTGACCGGACGGCAGAGCGAGGTCCTGGCCTCGGCGGAGGAGCTGGCGCGCGCGTCGCAGGCGGCCTGGGAGCACGCCCGCGCGAACCCGACGGCCAGGTCCGAGACCTGGACCCTGTACCGGCTGCGCCCGGACGAGGTCGAGTTCTTCCAGGGGGACGACGCCCGCCGTCACGCCCGGCTGCGGTACCGCCGGTCGGGACAGTCCTGGGCCAGAGAACAACTGTGGCCGTGACGAGACCCGTCAGGACCGGTCCGGGGCGGGGGGCCACTCCGGCTCCGGGTCCGTGGCCAGTCGCGCGTGCAGGTGGACGTCCCGGAAGGCGTCCCGGCGCTCCGCCTCCCACATCGCGCCGCGCAGGACCCCCTCGCACGGGAAGCCGCAGCGTTCGGCGATCCGGCAGGAGGCGTCGTGGCCGAGGGCGTGGCCCAGCTCCAGCCGGTGCAGACCGACCTCGGTGAACGCCCACCGGGCCGCGAGCAGCAGGGAGCGGGTGGCGACGTGCCGGCCCCGCGCCTCCGGAAGGATCCAGTAGCCGACCCGGGCGAAGCTCAGTACGCGGTCGATCATGTTGACGCCGACCTGCCCGAGGACCGTGCCGTCGGCCGCGTCCGTGACACAGAAGGCCATGGCCCGTCCGGCGGCCGCGTCCGCCCTTCTGGCCTCCAGGGACGCGCGGGCCTCGGCGACGTCGGTGACCTTGCGCAGCGGGGTGTTCCAGCGCACGAACTCCGGGTCGGCGTACCCGCGCAGCCAGGCGTTCACATCGGTGGCGGACTCCGGGTCCCAGGACCGCAGGATCAGGCCGTGGCCGTGGGGACCGGAGGCGAGGAAGGCGGGGTACGGCTCGCGTATGTCGGTCATCCGGCCATTGAACACCGCCGGTCTTTCAGGGCGCGGGCCGGAACACCGGCACCCCCTCCCGGAACGCGACCACCAGCTCCAGCCCCGCCCGCAGCCCCGACGGCGACCCGCCCCCGGCCTCCCCCACGACCTCCGTGGACATCCGCGGCCCCTCCGCCAGATCCACCACCGCCGCGACGTACGGCGTCCGCCCCCCGAAGGGCGGCAGGTCGTTGCGGTGGACGACGGACCAGGTGTAGAGGCCGGCCAGACCGCTCGCCTCCTCCCAGGTCACGTCCTCGCTCCAGCAGTACGGGCAGAACTCCCGGGGGTAGTGGTGGGCCCGCGCGCAGGCCCCGCAGCGCCGGATCAGCAGCTGGCCCTCGGCGGCGGCGTCCCAGTACACGCGCGTGAAGGCGTCGGCCTCGGGGACGTCGAAACGGTTGCCCATCTCCATGGATCTGACGGTACGTCAGGCATCAGGATCAGGGAAGGCCGCGCCGCGCCGGTCCGGGAAGCCGCGCCGGTCCGGGAAGCCGCGCCACGCCGATCCCGGGGGACGCTCCGCGTCGGCCTCATGAGAGATCCCTGTGCTCCCGCCATGAAACTGTGCGTCGGCCGTGAATGCCCGCAAGATTGTTGACGATTTTGTCGGATGCAAATTACGTTCGCCATCGCAAGCCCGGAGAGCACACCGTCACCACCCGGTTCATGGAGAGGCAGCATCGTGAAGCACAGGGCAGTCAAGCGCAGGTCGGTCGTCCTGGGGCTCGGCGCGACCGCGGGCGTCGCGGCAGTGGGCGGCATCGCCCTGAGCGCGCAGGCCTCCGGCGGCACGTCGGCGTCCCCCTCCTCGGCCGCCGGCCCGCTCGCCTTCGACCCGGACGCATACACGAAGCTCACGACGACCGTCACGGACACCGCGGGCGACGAGCACTCCGTGACATACCACTTCTGGAAGGCGATCACCTACGTCGCCAAGCCGGTGGACGCCACCTATCAGTCGCTGAACGTCAGCGTCCCGGTCGAGATCGACGGTACGGCGGTCGACGCGAGCGACGCGCCGATCCTGTTCGCGAACTCCGTCGGCGGCTACATGCCGTCCTCCGTGGCGGACGCCACCGGGATCGGCGCGGGCGGCATGGGCGGCGGCGCGCCCGCCGGAGCACCCTCGGCCGGTGCCAGCGCCAGTGCCAGTGCCAGTGCCGGTGCTTCGGCCCCCGGCGCCAACGGCAACACCAACGCCACCGGCGGGGCCCTGTCCTCCAACCAGCTGCTGGCCCTGGCCGCGGGCTACGTCGTCGTCGAGCCCGGGGCCCGCGGCCGTACGCTCAAGAACTCCGCCGGCGAGTACTACGGCGTGGCCCCCGCCGCGATCGTCGACCTCAAGGCCGCCGTGCGGTACGTGCGGGCCAACAAGGGCGTCATCCCCGGCGACACCGACCGGATCGTGTCCGCCGGCACCAGCGCGGGCGGCGCGCTGTCCTCGCTGCTCGGCGCGTCCGGCGACAGCCCGCTCTACGACGCGTACCTCGCGGAGCTCGGCGCGGCCGACGCCTCCGACGCGATCTTCGCGACCGGCGCCTGGTGCCCGATCACCGACCTGGAGCACGCCGACGGCTCCTACGAGTGGAACTGGGGCGCCAACGCGCTCAGCACCGGCAAGCAGGTGGACCAGACGGTGTCGAAGGCGCTCCGGTCGCAGTTCGCCGAGTACCAGGCCGGGCTGAAGCTCAAGGGCCTGAACGGCTTCGGCACGCTGAACGCCCGCAACTACGACGCCTACCTGGTCGAGCAGTACCTGGAGCCGTCGGCCACCGCCTACCTCGCGGCCCTGTCCGACACCGCCCGTGAGACGTACCTGGCCGCCCACACCTTCATCACCTGGAAGGACGGCAGGGCCACCTTCACCTGGGCGGACTTCCTCACCCACGTCGGCGCCCGCAAGAAGAACGCCCCGGCCTTCGATGCCTTCGACCTGTCGGCGGGCGAGAACAACGAGTTCGGCAAGGGCACGGTCGTCTCCCGGCACTTCACGGCGTACGGCCTGAAGAACGACACCACCGGGCTCACCGCCAAGCGCCTCGACAGCGACATCCCCGAGGCGCTGCGGCTGATGAACCCGATGCACTTCCTGGCCGACCAGCCCAACGAGAGCCGCAGCAGGCACTGGTGGATCCGTCTCGGCACCAAGGACTCCGACACCTCGCTGACGGTCTCCGCCAACCTCGCGGCCGCCGCGCACGGCCTCGGCGACGACGTGAACCACCTCTACTACTGGGACGAGGGCCACGGGGCCAACACCGACCCGGGCGACTTCATCACGTGGATCGCGAAGGTGACGGGCCACAAGGCGAAGGCCGGGGCCAAGACCGGGAAGTAGCGGTTCCGCATGCCGCCCGGCCCCTCCGGGAGGCATCTGGACGCGGCGGCGTCCGTTTCCCGTCATGGTCACCGACGCCGTCCGCGACGCCTGGCCCGAGCGCACCTGGGCCAGGCGTCGCACCTTTCCCACGCGTCTCCCCGCCACCGCTCCCCCGCCGATCTCCCACCGTTCTCCCGCTGATCCGTCCCGGCGCGCACAACCGAGTGGCGTACGTCACCGGTCCTACCCGCACTTCCCCCACGCGTGATCGATCCGCAACCAATTCCGGTCTTGACCGAGACCCATCAACCGTTCGCGTGATTACGCTCGCGCTCATGGAAGACTCCGCACCTCGCCCGACCCCCCAGGCGGTCACCACCGCGAACCCGGCCGACCGCCCCGTCTACGTCATCGGCGGCGGCCCGGGCGGCCTCGCCACCGCGTACGCGCTGCGTGCCCGGGGCATACGGGCCGTCGTGGTGGAGAAGGCCGACGGGGTGGGCGCGTCCTGGCGGCGCCATTACGACCGGCTGCATCTGCACACCACCCGGCGTCTTTCGGCCCTTCCGGGGCTCGCGATGCCCCGCCGGTTCGGGCGCTGGGTGGCACGCGACGACATGGTGCGCTACCTCGAGAAGTACGCCGAGGTCCACGAACTGGAGACGGTCACCGGCGTCGAGGTCTCCCGCGTCGAGCGCACCCCGGACGGCGCCGGCTGGCTGCTGCACGCCACCGGCGGACGCGAGCTCGTCGGCTCCGCGGTGGTCGTCGCCACCGGCTACAACCACACCCCGCACCTGCCGGACTGGCCCGGCCGCGAGGCGTTCCCGGGCGAGCTGACGCACGCCGCCGGGTACCGCAGCGGCAAGGAGTACGCCGGCCGGGACGTCCTGGTCGTCGGCGTCGGCAACACCGGCGCCGAGATCGCCGTCGACCTGGTGGAGAGCGGTGCGGCCCGGGTGCGGCTGTCCGTGCGCACCGCCCCGCACATCGTGCGGCGTTCGACGGCCGGCTGGGCCGCGCAGTACACGGCCGTGCTCGTACGGCGGCTGCCGGTCCGACTCGTGGACCGGCTCGCGCGGCCGATGGCGAGGCTCAGCGTGCCGGACCTGTCGGCGCACGGTCTGCCCCGCCCCGCCAGCGGCCTCTACTCCCGCGTCAAGGAGGGCGCCATCCCCGTGCAGGACGTCGGCCTGATCGACGCCGTGCGCAAGGGCCGGGTGGAGATCACGGCCGCCGTGACCGGCTTCGCGGAGGACGGCGCGGTCATCCTCGCCGACGGCTCCCGGATCACGCCGGACGCGATCGTCGCCGCCACCGGGTACCGCCGCGCCCTGGAGGGCCTGGTCGGCCACCTCGGCGTGCTCGACGACCGGGGCAGACCCGTCGGCCACGGCGCCCGCGCCCCGAAGGACACCCCCGGCCTGTACTTCACCGGCTTCACCACCCCCATCAGCGGCACGCTCCGCGAGCTCGCGATCGACGCGGAGAAGATCGCGAAGGCCGTGCGCCGCCACCTCGGGTAGCCCGCCCGGGCGGGCGGCGGCCGCCGCCTCCCGCCACCAACTCCCCGCATGTCGCTGTCCGTTACACCTGTGCCGGATGTGACGAGAACGTTGTCCCGTGCCCTCCCACGGAGCCAGAATGTGAGCCCTGTTCATCTTTCTGGCTCCACCCCGCTCACTCCCGAAGCTCGACGGAGGACGCACGTGGCACGTGAAAGACAGCACTCCCCCGGCATGTCCCGCCGTTCCCTGCTCGGCCGCTCCGCCGCCGTGGCCGCCGGCGCCACGGCCCTGACCGCGACCGCCGCCGGCCCGGCCGCCGCGGCCGCCGTCCGGGACGTGGACGTCGCGATCGTCGGCGCCGGACTCGCCGGCCTGACCGCGGCCCGCGACCTGGTGGCCGCCGGCCGGACGGTCGCCGTCCTGGAGGCCCGCGACCGGGTGGGCGGCCGGGTCGTCAACCTGCCCCTGCCCGACGGGGGCGTCACCGAGGGCGGCGGCGAGTTCATCGGTCCCACCCAGGACCGCATCAAGGCGCTCGCCGACTCGCTGGGCGTGGCCACCTTCGCCACCTACAACACCGGCAAGAACCTCCTCTACAAGGACGGCAAGAAGACCCCGTACGCCACCGACGGCCTCCTCGGCTCGGTCCCGCCCGTCGATGCCGCCGGCCTCGCCAACGCCGCGATCGTGCAGGCCTCGCTGGACGACATGGCCAAGCAGGTGCCGGTCGACGCGCCCTGGACCGCCGCCAAGGCCGCCGAGTGGGACAAGCAGACCTTCGAGAGCTGGCTGAACGCCCACGCGGTGGTCCCGTCGGCGAAGTTCCTCCTCGACGTGGCCTGCACCTCGGTCTTCTCGGCCGAGCCCCGCGAACTCTCGCTCCTCTTCGTCCTGTTCTACATCGCGGCCGCCGGCAACGCCTCGACCCCCGGCACCCTGGAGCGCCTCACCGAGACCGCGAACGGCGCCCAGGAACTGCGCTTCGTGGGCGGCTCCCAGCTGGTGCCGATCAAGCTCGCCGCCACCCTGGGCGACCGGGTGGTGCCGAACGCCCCGGTGCGCAGCATCGCCCGGTCCGGCGGCACGTACGTCGTCACCGCCGACGGCATCACCGTCACCGCCCGGCGGGTCGTCGTCGCCGTGCCCCCGCCGCTGGCCGCCCGCATCCGGTACGACCCGCTGCTGCCCGCCGCCCGCGACCAGCTCACCCAGCGCCTGCCGATGGCCTCGGTCGGCAAGGCGATCGCGGTCTACGACACCCCCTTCTGGCGGGCCGACGGCCTCAACGGCCAGGTCGTCAGCGACACCGGAGTGATCAGCTCCACCTTCGACAACTCCCCGCCCGACGCCTCGTACGGCGCGCTGATGGGCTTCATCGAGGCCGACGAGGCCCGGAAGCTGGACGCGGCGAGCGAGGTGGAGGTCAGGGCGGCCGTGCTGAAGGACTACGTCACGTACTTCGGCGAGAAAGCCGCCTCCCCCACCTCCTTCGTCCTGCAACGCTGGAACAACGAGGCCTACACCCGCGGCGGCCCCGTCTCGATCGCCGCCCCGGGTGTCCTGACGCAGTACGGCCCGGCCCTGCGCGAGCCGGTCGGCGGGATCCACTGGGCCGGGACGGAGACCTCCGTCCACTGGATGGGCTTCATGGACGGCGCCGTGCGGTCGGGCGAGCGGGTGGCGAAGGAGGTGCTGGCGGCGCTGTAGCCGCCGCCCGCGTCCGCGCCCCGCCCGCTCCTTTCTGTGTGCACGACCATTCCTGACGCTCCGTCAGGTATGTAACCTGACAGAGCGTCAGTTACTTGACGGTCACCCATGGCAGTCACACAGGAGCGGGCGGACCGATGCTTGGATCAACCCACGGCACCCTCACCACCGACTCCCGCCGGGCCCGGGTCATCGCGTGCGGCGAGCATCCCGGGCCCGCCGTCCACGGCCGGCCGGCCGAGGCGGACGACCTCGACGTCGGCGGCCGTCCGCTCTACCGGGCCGTCCCCGACCTGGACCGCTTCTTCCGGCCGGAGTCGGTCGCGGTCATCGGCGCCTCGGACACCGAAGGACGCCCGAACACCGGTGTCACCCGGCAACTGGTGGGCTGGGCCGAGCGGGTGGGGGCGCGGCTGCATCCCGTGCACCCCACCCGCGCGAGCGTCTTCGGCCTGCCCTGCTCGCCGTCCGTGGCCGACCTGCCCGAACAGGTCGACCTGGCCGTCCTGCTGGTCGCCGACCCGCTGCCCGTCATCGAGCAGCTCGCCGAGACGAAGGTGCGCTTCGCCGTGGTCTTCGCCTCGGGTTTCGCGGAGACGGGCGAGGAGGGCGCGGCCGCGCAGGCCCGTCTCGCGGAGGCGGTGACCCGCTCGGGCATCCGCCTGCTCGGCCCCAACACCAACCTCAACGCCTTCGAGCGGTTCCGCGACGACCTCGACGGCCCGTCGATCGCGCTGATCACCCAGTCCGGCCACCAGGGCCGCCCGGTCTTCGCCCTGCAGGAACTCGGCGTCCGCCTCTCCCACTGGGCGCCGACCGGCAACGAGGCCGACCTGGAGACGGCCGACTTCCTCTCCTACTTCGCCGAGCGGCCCGAGGTCGGCGCGATCGCCTGCTACGTGGAGGGGCTGAAGGACGGCCGGTCCTTCCTGCTCGCCGCCGACCGGGCCGCCCGGCGCGGGGTGCCGGTCGTCGCGGTCAAGGTCGGCCGCACCGAGACCGGCGCCCGCACCGCCGCCTCCCACACCGGCAAGCTGACCGGCGCGGACGAGGTCGTCGACGCGGCGATGCGCCAGTACGGCGTGATCCGGGTGGACGGCCTCGACGAACTCCAGGACACCGCGACCCTGCTGGCCCGCGCCCGGCCGCCGCTGGCCGACGGGGTCGTCGTGTACTCGATCTCGGGCGGCACCGGCGCCCACGCGGCCGACCTGGCGACGGCGGCGGGCCTCACCCTGCCGACCCTGTCGGCGGCCAAGCAGGCCGAGCTGCACGAGTGGATCCCCGCGTATCTGAACGTGGCCAACCCGATCGACAACGGCGGCCACCCGGTGGGCGACGAACGCGGCCGGAAGATCATCGACGCGATCCTCGACGACCCGGCCGTCGGCGTCCTGATCTGTCCGATCACGGGCCCGTTCCCCCCGCTGAGCGACCGCCTGGTCCAGGACCTGGTGGACGCGGCGGAACGGACGGACAAGCTGGTGTGCGTGGTCTGGGGCTCGCCGGTGGGCACCGAACCGGCCTACCGCGACGTCCTGCTGGGCTCCTCCCGGGTGGCGACCTTCCGCACTCTCGCCAACTGCGTCTCGGCCGTCCGCGCCCACCTCGCGCACCACCGTTTCGTGAGCGGCTACCGCTCCCCCTTCGACGAGGCCCCGCGCGCCCAGTCCCCGTCCTTCCGCAAGGCGCAGCTGCTGATGCGACCTGGACAGCAGCTGAGCGAGCACGCGGCGAAGCAACTGCTGCGGGCGTACGGCATCCGGGTCCCGCGCGAGCAGCTGGTGACCAGCGCCGCGGCTTCGGTGCGGGCGGCGGGGCTGGTCGGCTACCCGGTGGTGATGAAGGCGTCCGGCGCGCAGATCGCCCACAAGACCGAGCTGGGCCTGGTGAAGGTCGGCCTGACCTCGGCCAGCCAGGTCAGGGACGCCTACCGCGAGCTCACCGACATCGCGCGCTACGAGGGGGTCGCGCTGGACGGCGTCCTGGTGTGCCAGATGGTCGAGCGGGGCGTGGAGATGGTGGTCGGGGTGACCCACGACGACCTGTTCGGCCCGACGGTGACGGTGGGTCTCGGCGGGGTCCTGGTGGAGGTCCTGCACGACGCCGCCGTGCGCGTACCGCCGTTCGGCGAGGACCAGGCCCGCGACATGCTGGCCGAACTGCGCGGGAGAGCCCTGCTGGACGGTGTGCGGGGCCGCCCCCCGGCCGATCTGGACGCCCTCGTCGAGGTGATCCTGCGCGTGCAGCGGATGGCCCTGGAGCTGGGCGACGACCTCGCCGAGCTCGACATCAACCCGCTGGTGGTCCTGCCCTGGGGACAGGGCGCGGTGGCGCTGGACGCACTGGCGGTGTGCCGGTGAGGACCACCTCGCGGACGAGCGCCGGGAGCCGGTCGTGAGCGGGCCCGAGCCGGCGGTGCGCCACCGGACCGAAGGCGGGGTCACTCACCTCGTCCTGGAGCGCCCCGAGACCCTGAACGCCCTGACCCCCGGCATGCGGGACCACCTGATCGGCCTTCTCGCGCAGGCCTCGGCCGACCCGGACGTCCGGGCGGTGGTCCTCACCGGCACCGGCCGCGGCTTCTGCGCGGGAGCGGATCTGCGGGGCGGCTCCGCGGGCGGCACCCGGGTGGCCGGCGATGTGAGCCGCACCCTCCGGCTCGGCGCCCAGCGCCTGGTCGCCGCCGTGCTCGACTGCGAGAAGCCGGTGGTCGCCGCGGTGAACGGCACGGCGGCCGGGCTGGGCGCGCACCTCGCCTTCGCCTGCGACCTGGTGCTGGCCGCGGAATCGGCGCGGTTCATCGAGGTGTTCGTCCGCCGGGGACTGGTCCCGGACGGCGGCGGCGCCTATCTCCTGCCCCGTCTGATCGGGCCCCGGCGGGCGAAGGAGCTGATGTTCTTCGGCGACGCGCTCTCCGCGCCGGACGCCGAACGGCTCGGCCTGGTCAACCGGGTGGTCCCGGACGGCGAACTGGACAGGACGGCCCGTGAGTGGGCGACACGCCTGGCGGCCGGCCCCACCCGCGCCCTGTCGCTCACCAAGCACCTGGTCAACGCCTCACTGGACGGCGACCGGGCCGCCGCCTTCGCCGCCGAGGCCGCCGCGCAGGAGATCAACATGACGACTGCGGACGCGCAGGAGGGCGTGGCGAGCTTCGTGGAGCGCCGCGAGCCGACATTCCGGGGCCGGTGACGCGGTCCCGTCGGTTCCCGGCCCTTCCTATCTGACATGCCGTCAGTTTCAATGGAACACATGATGGGACATGCGGGAATGGCGGCCGCGGCCGTCCGCTACCTCAGGGCGGACCACCCGGTCGAGGCGCTGCCACGCCCGGAGCTGCGCTGTGTCCGCGAGGACGAACGGGCGCCGGTGGACCCGGGCGAGTTCCGGCGGGTCCTGGGGAGCTTCGCGTCGGGCGTGACGGTCGTGACGGCCCCGGCCGTCGAGGGCGAGGACGGGGGCGCGGGCCCCGCCGGATTCGCCTGCCAGTCCTTCTCCTCCCTCTCCCTCGATCCGCCCCTGGTCGCCTTCATGGTCGGCCGCACCTCCACGACCTGGCCGCGCATCGCCCGCGCGGGCGTCTTCTGCGTCAATGTGCTGAGCGCCGGCCAGGCCGGTCTGTGCCGCGCCTTCGCGGCGAGCGGCACCGACAAGTTCGCCGGCGTGGCGCACGATCCGGCCCCGGTGTCGGGGTCGCCCCGCCTCACCGGCGCCCTCGCGTGGATCGACTGCGCGGTCCACGCCGTCCACACGGGCGGCGACCACCTCGTCGTCGTGGGCCGGGTGAACGCCCTGGGGACGGGCGAGGGGGCGGACGAACCGCCCCTGCTGTTCCACCGGGGCCGCTTCCTCTGAGCGTCGGCCGTGCCGCCCGGCTCAGCGCACGTACTCGACGACCTGCATCATGCCTTCGTCGCCGTGCTGGAGCTGGTGGCAGTGCAGCATGGAGCGCCCGGTGAAGTCCTCGGCGCGCAGCCGGAAGGTGACCGAGCCGTTCGGCGGGACGCCGATGGTGTCGTGCCAGACCGGAACGGCCAGGCGGCGGTTGTCGACGGCCGTCAGGAGGAAGTGGTTGGTGTGCAGGTGGAAGGGGTGGTGGCTGTGGGCGTGGGAGTCGTTGACGACCGTCCACTCCTCGACCTCGTCCAGCCGGACGCGCTGGTTGACGAAGTCGGGCGCGAGGCGGCCCCAGGCGAGGTCGCGGCGGCCGGCCTGCGGGTCGGCGGGCGGGGTCTCGCCGTCGCCCAGGATGCGGTAGGCGTTCGGGAAGGCGCCCGGGAAGACGTTCTCGTAGCTGCGGAAGGTCAGGGTCCGGGTGCGGGTGGGCTCGGGCAGCTCGGGGGGCCTGCCGGGCAGGCTGGTCGGCAGCTCCATCCGGCGGGGTTCGCCGGTGACGACGAGCGTCAGCAGGGTCTGTGAGGGGCCTCCGCCGGACAGCTTGTAGGTACCGGGCTCGCCCCCGCGGACGAGCAGGTCGGCCCGCCCGCCCATCGGCAGCGTCAGTCCGGTGGTGGTGACGGGCTCCATGAGGGTGATGCCGTCCAGGGCGATCTGGTGCAGCTCGTGGTCGCGCAGGCTCAGGAAGTGGGCGGTGATCGCCCCGGCGTTGACGACCCGCCAGCGCTGGACCTCCCCCGGGGCGATGGTCAGCACGGGGTTCTTCACGCCGTTGACCAGGAAGGTCGAGGTGATGCCCTCGTAGGCGCCGTGCGAGGTCAGGTCCGGCACCCGTCCGCCGGACAGCTTGAGCTCGTTGATGCAGACGACGACGTCCTTGGCGGCGGCGATCTCGGGCACCTCGTCGACGTCGCCCTCGACGACGAGCACGCCCCCCATGCCGCCCAGCAGCTGGGTCGCCGTGGACCCGTGGTGGTGGGGGTGGTACCAGAAGGTGCCGGCCGGATGATCCGCCGGGACGTCGACGCTGCTGCGGTAGACGGCGGGGGTCCCCGGCGTGCCGGACGGCTCGAACGTGCGGTAGATGTTGTCGGCCTCGCCCGTGGGATCCACGTGCATCCCGTGGGTGTGCAGGTTGAAGGTGTTGAAGTGGTGTGGCACGTTCATGTCGTGCCGCGCCGCCTCGCCGTTCGGCGGCAGCGTGTTGACGTGCGTGATCTCGAGCGAGTCCCCCGGGCGCACCCGCAGCGTCGGCCCCGGGATCGCCCCCTCGTAGGTGCGCGTGGTCACCGTGCCGACCCCGGGCAGCACCTGCTCGGTGAACCCGACGGTCAGGCTGGTCTCCAGCCGCCCCGTGCGCGGCGGGGTCCTGCGGGTCTCCGGCTGCGGGAACGAGGGGTCGGCCGCCGGCTGCGGGAGGGAGGGGTCGGCCTCCTGGCGCGCCACGGCTCGGGTACCCGCCGCCATGCCGGTCACGACCGCCGCGGCGGCGACCGGCAGGCACTTCAGCACGCCACGACGGGCCGGAGAAGTCACGTATCGCCTCCATGGGCGGAGAGAGCAGCTGAGAGCGGCGGGCAGCGGGGACGGGCAGAGCGACGACACGGAAGCCGCACCACGCAGCCATCCGTGTCGGAATGTGCCCATATGGTACGTAAAGGAGCCCGAAAACGACCTCCGCCTCACCGCCCGGCCCGGCGCCGGCTCGACGGAGGCCGGCTCGGGCCGTCGCCGGTCCGGGCGGTCACCGGATCAGACGGCCGCCGGTGCGACGACCGGGGCGGGGACCGCCGTCCGCCGCCGGATCACCAGCGCCATCAGCGCCGCCGCGGCGCACAGCGCCCCCGACGCGTACCAGACCAGGTCGTACGAGCCGAACGCGTCCCGCGCCATGCCGCCCAGGAAGGCCACCAGGGCCGCGCCGACCTGGTGGGAGGCCAGCACCCAGCCGAAGACGATGGCGCTGTCCTCTCCGTACTGCTCCCGGCACAGGGCCAGGGTGGGCGGCACGGTGGCGACCCAGTCGAGGCCGTAGAAGACGATGAAGAAGATCATCGGAGGGTGCACGGAAGGGGCCAGCAGCATCGGCAGGAACAGCAGCGAGACGCCGCGCAGCGCGTAGTACACCGCCAGCAGCCGACGCGGCTCGAAGCGGTCGGTGAACCAGCCGGAGGCGATCGTGCCGACCACGTCGAAGACGCCGATGACCGCGAGCAGCGAGGCCGCCGCCGTGATCGGCATGCCGTGGTCGTGGGCGGCGGGCACGAAGTGGGTCTGGACCAGGCCGTTCGTGGACGCGCCGCAGATCGCGAAGGTGCCGGCCAGCAGCCAGAACGGGCCGGTGCGGGCCGCCGAGAAGAGGACCCGCAGGGTGCGGCGGGCGGCGCCCTGCACCGGGGCGGGCTTGGGGACGAACTCCGTCGCGCCGTACGGCTTCTGACCCACGTCCGCCGGGTGGTCCCGCAGCAGCAGCCACACGAACGGGACGACGGTCAGCGCGGCCAGCGCGACCGTCACCGCCGCGGGGCGCCAGTCGTACCGGGTGACCAGCCAGGAAAGGAGCGGCAGGAAGATCAGCTGGCCGGAGGCGGAGGCCGCGGTCAGGATGCCGCTGACCAGACCCCGGCGCTCGGTGAACCAGCGGTTGGTGACCGTCGCGGCGAAGGCCAGCGCCATCGAGCCCGAGCCGAGGCCCACCAGCAGGCCCCAGTAGAGGAGCAGTTGCCAGGCCGCCGTCATCCAGACCGTCAGGAGCGAGCCGACCGAGATCACGGTCAGGGCCACCGCGACCACCCGGCGGATCCCGAAGCGGTCCATCAGCGCCGCCGCGAACGGGGCGGTGAGGCCGTACAGCGCCAGGTTGACCGAGACCGCGGCACCGATCGTGCCGCGCGACCAGCCGAACTCCTGGTGCAGCGGGTCGATCAGCAGACCGGGCAGCGAACGGAAGGCGGCCGCGCCGATGATCGTGACGAAGGTGACGGCGGCGACGAACCACGCGCGATGGACGCGGCCGCGGCGGCGGGCGGGGACACGGTCGGAGCCGGGCTTCCGCTCGCCGGCGGACGCCGGGGTTTCGGTTGTCTGGGTCACGTCACAGAGCTTCCGGCACCGGAAACCGGCGGGCGAGTGGCCCGAGGGACAGCATTCGCTAGGATCGGGCCATGGCCGAACCGTACGCATCCTCCCGCCATCGTGTGGTCGTCCTCGCCCTCGACGGGCTGATGCCCTTCGAGCTGGGCATCCCGCAGCGCATCTTCGGCAAGGCGCGCGACGCGGCGGGCCGCAGCCTGTACGACGTCGTCACCTGCTCCGTGCGGCCGCCGGGTCCCGTCGAGACGGACGCCGACTACGCCGTTCTGGTGGGCAACGGTCCGGAGGCGCTGGCCACCGCGGACACCGTCGTCGTCCCCACCTCCTACGAGCTGGGCCCGGTCTACGAGGCGGGCGTGCTCACCCCCGAACTGGCCGCCGCCCTCGCCCTGGTGCGCCCCGGCACCCGCCTCGTGTCGATCTGCACCGGCGGCTACGTCCTCGCCGCCGCGGGCTTTCTGGACGGCCGCCCGGCGACCACGCACTGGATGCACGCCGAGCACTTCCAGCGGCTCTTCCCGCAGATCCAGGTCGACGCGGACGTGCTGTTCATCGACGACGGCGACGTCCTCACCTCCGCCGGTGTGGCGGCCGGGATCGACCTCTGTCTCCATCTCCTGCGCCGGGACCACGGCGCCGCGGTCGCCAACGAGGTGGCCCGCCGCACGGTCGTGCCGCCGCACCGCGACGGCGGCCAGGCGCAGTACATCGAGCGCCCCGTGCCCGACCCGCAGCAGTCGACGACGACCACCGCCCGCGCGTGGGCGCTGGGCCGCCTCCACGAGCCGATCCAGCTGCGCGACATGGCCGAGCAGGAGGCCATGTCGGTACGGACGTTCACCCGCCGCTTCCGCGAGGAGGTGGGCATCAGCCCCGGCCAGTGGCTCACCCAGCAACGCGTCGAGCGGGCCCGGCATCTGCTCGAGTCCAGCGACCGGTCCGTCGACCGGATCGCCCGGGACGCCGGGTTCGGCACCGCCCAGTCGATGCGGCAGCACCTACAGGCGGCCCTCGGGGTCACGCCGACCGCGTACCGGCGCACCTTCCGCGCCGGGAGCGGCGAGAGCGGCGGCCGCGGCGCCGCCGACGCCGCCCTGCGGTGACCGTGCGGCGGTGCGCGCCTCGCCCCACCAGCCGACCACCGTGAGCAGGACGGTCACCCCGACCCCGGCCAGGACCGCCGTCGAGGGGGCGACCACCTTCAGCAGGGCTCCGGTGGCGACGTCGCGGTAGGTCATGCGAGGACCGTAGGGGGGCGGCGCCCGGGTCGCCCCACGGGTTTTCCGGGCAGCCCGCCGCGGCGGCCCGCGTCCTTGGGTCAGAACGTCAGCACCGCCCGCGCCACCCGCCCCGCCTCCGCGTCCGCGGCCGCCTTCGCGAAATCCTCCACCGGGTAGGTGTCCGTCACCAGTTCGTCGAGGAGCAGACGCCCCGACCGGTAGAGGTCGGCGTACAGCGCGATGTCCCGCTGCGGGCGCGCGGAGCCGTACCGGCAGCCGAGGATCGACTTGTCCAGGTACATCGACGAGACCAGGAAGGACGCCTCCGCGGTGGCCGGCGGGACGCCGAGGAGCACCGCCTGGCCGTGCCGGTCCAGCAGGTCGACCGCCTGCCGGATCAGCTCGACCCGGCCGACGCACTCGAAGACGTGGTCCGCGCCCGTGGGCAGCACGTCCCGCACGGCGTCCGTCGAGGTCAGGAAGTCGGTCGCGCCGAACCGCCGGGCCACGGCCTCCTTCGCCGGGTTGGCGTCCACCGCCACGATCCGCGACGCGCCCGCGACGCGCGCTCCCTGCACCACGTTCAGCCCGATCCCGCCCGTCCCGATGACGACGACGCTCTCCCCGTGTCCGACCCGCGCGCGGTTGAGCACGGCCCCGACGCCGGTCAGCACCCCGCACCCGATCAGCGCGGCGGACGTCAGCGGGATGTCCTTCGGGATCCGGACCGCCTGGACGGCCTTCACCACCGTGCGCTCGGCGAAGGCGGAGTTCGACGCGAACTGGTACACCGCGTCCCCCGCGCGCGTGAACGGCTTGCGCGGGCGCCCGATGGCCTGCCGGCACATCGTCGGCCGACCGCGGTCGCACTGCGCGCACGTGCCGCAGTTGGCGAGCGTGGACAGCGCGACATGGTCCCCGGGTTCGACATGGCCGACCCCCGCGCCGACCGCCTCGACGACGCCCGCGCCCTCGTGGCCGAGGACGACGGGCACCGGAAAGGGAATCGTCCCGTCGACGACCGAGAGGTCGCTGTGGCACAGCCCCGCAGCCGAGATCGCGACGAGCACCTCGCCCGGCCCCGGATTGCGGACGGCCAGATCGTCGACGACCTCGGCCCGCTTCCCGTCGAACACCACGCCTCGCATCGCGTCCCCTCCGTCCCGTCCGCTATCCCTTGGGCTGCCTGGGCAGGCCGAGCACCCGCTCGGCGATGATCGTGCGCTGGATCTGGTCCGACCCGCCGTAGACGGTGTCGGCCCGGGAGAACAGGAACAGGTGCTGCGCTTCGTCGAGTTCGTACGGCGAGGACGGCGACCAGTCCGCGGGACCCACGCTCGCCGACGCCCCCCGCACCTGCACCGCCACCTCACCCAGCCGCTGGTGCCAGCCGGCCCACAGCAGCTTCGCCACGCTGGGCGCGCCCGGCCCGCCGGAGCCCCCCAGCGTCCGCAGCGCGTTCCACCGCATGGTGCGCAGTTCGGCCCACAGCCGCACCAGCCTCTCGCGCACGACGGGGTCGTCGGCCGCACCCGTGCGCACCGCTGTGCGCACGACCCGCTCCAGCTCGCGGGCGAAGCCGATCTGCTGGGCGAGGGTCGACACCCCGCGTTCGAAGCCGAGGAGGCTCATCGCCACCCGCCAGCCGTCGCCCGCCGCGCCGACGACGTGCTCCACGCGCGCGTGCGCCCCGTCGAAGAAGACCTCGTTGAAGTCGCTGGTGCCGGTCAGCTGGCGGATGGGCCGCACCTCGATCCGTCCCGGCTGGTCCATGGGGACGAGCAGAAAGGTCAGTCCGCGGTGCCGCCGGGACGCCGGGTCGCTGCGGGCGAGCACGAAGCACCAGTCGGCCTCATGGGCGAGCGAGGTCCAGATCTTCTGTCCGGTGACGCGGTACGACCGTCCGTCGGGGGCGAGTTCGGCTCTCGTGCGGACCCCGGCCAGGTCGGAGCCCGCGCCCGGCTCGCTGTACCCCTGGCACCACAGCTCGGCGCCGGCGGCGATCGGCGGCAGGAAGCGGGCCTTCTGCTCCGCGGTGCCATGGGCGAGGAGGGTGGGCGCGAGCAGGTTCTCCCCGATGTGACCGGAGCGGGGCGGGGCCCCGGACCGCGCGTACTCCTCGGCCCAGACGACCTGCTGGGTGAGACCGGCGGTCCGGTTCCCGAACCCGCCCTCGGGCCACCCGAGCCCGATCCACCCGGCGGCGCCGAGGCGGCGCTCCCAGGAACGCCGGTCGGAGGCGTCCGGGGCGTGCGCGTCCAGCCAGGCGCGTGCCTCGGCCCGGAACTCCTCGTCCAGGGGACTCGATCCGAAATCCACGGCACCGCCTCACCTCGGGGGGCGGACTGCCCCGTTCGAGCGGCACGGGCGCCTGCGCGAACGGCCGCAGACGACCCGCACCCGGAAGACCACAGGACGCGCGCTCAGGCGTTGGGCCGGCTTCCCTCCCGCGCGGCCCGGGCCATCTCCTCCAACCGAGCGAGCATCGGCATCGGATCGATCCCCACCGTCGTCGGCAGCAACTCCGCGATGCTCTGCGGCGTCCAGCCGCCGGAGGCGTACGCCGACCGCAGCTCACCGGGCTGCGCCCACACCGCGATCTTCGGCCCCGCGACGGTGTAGACCTGCCCGGTGACGCCCGCGTCGCGCGCACGGTCCGACAGCAGGTACACCACGAAGGCGGCCACGTCCTCGGGTTCGCCGATCTCCGCCAGCTCCATGGGCACCCCCGCGGACATCCGGGTGCGGGCCACGGGGGCCACCGCGTTGGCGGTCACCCCGTACTTGTGCAGCCCCAGCGCCGCGCTCCGCACCAGCGAGATGATCCCGCCCTTGGCGGCGCTGTAGTTGGCCTGCGAGACCGAGCCCTGGTGGTTGCCGCTGGTGAAGCCGATCAGCGTGCCGGAGCGCTGCCCGCGCATCACCGCCGACGCGGCCCGGAACACCGTGAAGGTGCCCTTGAGATGGGTGGCGACGACCGGGTCCCACTCCTCCTCGGACATGTTGAACAGCATCCGCTCGCGCAGGATCCCGGCCACGCACACGACCCCGTCGAGCCGCCCGAACGAGGCGAGCGCGGTGTCGACGACCCGCTGCCCGCCGGCCATCGTCGCGATGTCGTCGGTGACGGCGACCGCCTCCCCGCCCGCCGCCTCGATCTCCTTGACGACGGACTCGGCGATCTCGCCGGCGGGGGAGGCGCCGTCCACCGAGACCCCGTAGTCGTTGACGACGACCCGCGCGCCCTCGGCCGCCGCCGCGAGCGCGACCGCCCGCCCGATGCCACGTCCCGCCCCGGTGACGGCGACGACCTTGCCGGTCAGGAAGTTCCCCACGTCCGGCCCCCTCCCGCTGTTTCTGACGGACCGTTAGATTTGGCTGCGAGGTCTAGATTGACCCGTCCGTCGGTCGGGGACAAGCCCCGGGGAGGCACGGAATGACACTGCCGGTCGAGTTCCACGAGATCGCGAAGCGCGTCAACAACTGGGGGCGCTGGGGGGCCGACGACGAGATCGGCACCCTGAACCTCATCACCGACGAGGTCGTCCGCGCGGCCGTCGCCGAGGTCCGCACCGGCCGCCGCGTCCCGCTCGCGCTGCCCCTGCGGGAGGACGGCGTGCAGACCGGTCTGATCCCGGGACGGGTCAACCCCCTGCACGCCATGGTGCAGATCAACCAGGAGATCTTCGGCCCGGGCACGGTGGCGTGCAGCGACGACACCGTGACCATGGGACTCCAGGCGGGCACCCACTGGGACGCGCTGACCCATGTCTCGCACTCGGGGAAGCTCTACAACGGCCGGCCCGCCGGCACCGTCACCCCGCACGGCGGCGCCGAGTTCAGCGGCATCGACAAGGCGCGGCACGTCGTCTCGCGCGGGGTGCTGCTGGACGTGGCACGCGCGCGTGGCGTCGACCGGCTGGACGGCGGACACGCGGTCACGCCGGAGGACCTGGACGCGGCCGAGGAGTTGGCGGGCACCCGCGTGCGCGCCGGCGACATCGTGCTCGTACGGACCGGGCAGGTGCGGCTCTACCTGGCGGGCGACAAGCAGGGGTACGGCTATCCGTCCCCCGGCCTCTCGGTCCGCACCCCGGAGTGGTTCCACGCGCGCGATGTGGCCGCGGTCGCCAACGACACCCTGACGTTCGAGATCTTCCCGCCCGAGATCGACGACCTGTGGCTGCCGGTGCACGCGCTCGACCTGGTGGAGATGGGGATGCTCCAGGGCCAGAACTGGAATCTCGAAGAGTTGTCCACAGCCTGTGGACAAACGGGCCGCTACACGTTCCTGCTGTCGGCGATGCCCGAGCCGTTCGTCGGCGGCACGGGAACCCCGGTGGCCCCGGTGGCGGTGCTGTAGGCCAGGACACCAGACACCCCTCACGTCGGCTGGCGGCGCGCGGCTGCCCGCCCCGAGCACGGCACCGCGCACCGCCATCCGACTCCGGCGCGCCCTCCCCCACTCCCGGCTTCGCCCGAGCGGGAGGGACCCCCACCGACTCCCCTCGGCCCTGAGGGAGCCGGCGCCGAATCGCGACCCGCACTCGCCGAGAGCCCCCGTCACCGAAGCCCTCGTCGTCCCCTCACGGCGAATCGCTGACCACAAGCGTGATCAAACGGACACGTCGCGTCAACACCTGAACGGAGATTTATTACTTACATACCCCTTTGCGGTGGGCGCGCACGGAAGCACAGCCGGGCGCACCGATGCCGGGCGGGACCGTGGGCGACAGCGCTTTCTGCGCCCCCGCACCACGAGCCGCGAGACACTCCCGGCCGTGCGCCCTCGCCCGCCGCCGCCTCGCGGGCCACCTCACCCGCCTCGCGCGCCGCCTCGCGGGACCGATCGCCCGAACCGTCGAGCGGTCCGTCGGCCGAAGCACCGCCCGGTCACCGCGCGGATCGCGCCGTCGGTCACCCGCCGCCCGGCAGCCGGGCCGTCCGGCCGTCCGGCCACCCGGCCGCCGCTCAGACGGCCTCGTACGCGAAGCCTCCGTAGGCCGGTTCAGGCCCCACCGGGACCGCACCCCGGCATTCCTCCACGCCCCGGCATTCCTCCACGCCGCGGCGCTGCTCCGCGCCCCCGTCGTCCGCCTCGGCCGCGCCGGGTTCGGCGCAGCGGTCCAGCTCGCACCAGATCCGCTTGCCCGCACCCTCGACGCTCCAGCCCCAGCGGTCCGCGAGGCCGTCGACGAGGGCCAGGCCGCGCCCGCCGGTCGCCTCGTCGCCGGCGCACCGGGGCACGGGCGCACGGTCGCTGGTGTCGGCCACCTCCAGGCGGACGGTGGACGGCTCGGCCGTCCCGCGCGGCAGGGAGAGCCGCAGCACGGCCGGACAGCCGGTGTGCACCACGGCGTTGGTGACCAGTTCGGAGACGAGCAGGATCAGCGTCTCGGCGAGCGGCTCCTCGTCCCCTATCCCGGACCCGGCGAGGCGCGAACGGGCCCACCTGCGGGCGCGCCCCACCTCAGCGGGGTCGGGCCGGATCTCCAGCTGCACTTGAAGCACCTGCACCGCTCACACCATCCGAACCGGCGGACACATGGCCGTGCGCCACGCGAGCCACGCGAGCCGCGTGTGCACCATGACGACGGGGGCCACGATCGTAGCCATTTTCTGCATGGCCAGAACAACGGCCAGAGGCAGGGTGACGGAACGTGAATCCCTTACGAGACAGCTTGGTTGACATACAGTCACCTCAACAAGCGCTTCGGGCATATTCCAGCGCGAAGGAGTACCCGTGCGGGATACTGTGCGACGCTCGTTGCGGGAAGTCGAACAGGCGGGCTCCAGAAGCCCGTCCGCCCTGCGAGCGGCGGCGCGCACCGCCGGATCCGGCACCGCCCCAGGGGCACCGCCGGCATGGCTCATGCTCGGAACCACTCGCATCCCACAGAAGGTACCGGAGAGGCCCGCCGACTCCGGGCCGTGACGGGTCACGCATCGGACACAACCCGGTATCAACGCTCCGTGATTCCGGTATGCCACAATCCGCGACACCCGTACGGCCGTCCGCCCGCCGCCCCTTCCGTCACCGCAGGCGGACGCCGTCGGCGGCCGTCTCGGACAGCAGGTCGGCCGCGAGCAGCTCCTCACTCTGCGTGCCGCCGCCCGCACGCCGGGTCCGCAGCCAGGCCCGCTTGAGCAGCAGATGTACGTCCGCCTCCCAGGTGAAGCCCATGCCGCCGTGCACCTGGAGGCAGTCGCGCGCGCCGCGTACGGCGGCCTCGTCGGCGAGCAGCCGGGCGGCCGCGATGTCGGCCGGGTCGGCGGTGACGGCGGCCGCGTAGACCGCCGCGCGGGCCACCTCGACCCGCACCAGCAGGTCCGCGCACAGATGCTTGACCGCCTGGAAGGCGCCGATCGGCCGCCCGAACTGCTCACGCGCCCGGGCGTGTTGCACCGCGAGCTCGCACGCGCGCGTGGCCGTGCCGAGCTGCTCGGCCGCGGTGAGGAGCACGGCGACGGGATCGACGGCCGCCGAGCCGCCCGGAACGCGGTGCAGCGGCGTCAGCGGATCCACCGACCGCAGCGGCACCGCCGCGTCGGCCTCCCCGCACACGGCGTCCGCCTCCGTCAGCCACTCCACCAGGCCGCCGGCGTCCACGGCCGCCACGACCGTCGTCCCTTCGGCCGCGCCGGGCACGCGGCCCGCCGCGAGGTGGGTGGCCACGAGCGGGCCCGGCAGCAGGGCCCGGCCGGCCTCCTCGAACGCCAACACGGTCTCGGGCAGCCCGACTCCGACCCCGCCGTCCGCCTCGGGCAGCCGCAGCGCGAAGAACCCGGCCGCCCCCAGCTCCCGCCACAGCGCCCGGTCCAGCCGCCCCGGCCGGTCCACGGCGGCCCGCAGCGCCGCCCGGTCGAAACGGCGCGCCAGCAGCCCCCGCACCCCGTCCCGCAGCGCCCGCTGGTCCTCCGTCAGTCGAAAACGCATGGCGGTGATCTCACCGTCCCTTCGGCAGGCCCAGGATCCGTTCGGCCACGATGTTCCGCTGGATCTGCGAGGTCCCGGCCGCGATGGTGTACGAGAGGGAGGAGAGCCGGTCGTGGACCCAGGGCCGGTCGGCGTCGAGGGACGCGTCGCCCAGGACGTCGGCGGCCGTGTCGTACAGGTCCTGGCGGGCCTGCGAGTACCTCAGTTTGAAAACCGAACCCCCGACGCCCGGCGGACCGCCCTCGGCCTCCGCCGCGCTCACGTTCCACTGCGTCAGCCGCCAGAGCGCCCGGAACTCGGCGTTGAGGGCGCCCAGCCGCCGCCGCAGGACGGGATCGTCCCAGCGTCCGTTCCTGCGTGCCTCCGCCGCGAGTTCGCCCAGCACGCGCCGGCAGGCGACGACCTCGCCCACGAAGGCGGTGCCGCGCTCGAACGACAGCGTCACCATCGTCACCCGCCAGCCGTCGTTCTCCTCGCCCACCCGGTGAGCGACCGGCACCCGCACCTCGTCGAGGAACACCTCGGCGAACTCGGTGGATCCGGCGAGGGTGCGCAGCGGCCGCACGGTGATCCCCGGGGCGTCCATGGGCAGGGCCAGCCAGGTGATGCCCCGGTGCTTCGGCGCCTCCGGATCCGTGCGGACCAGCAGTTCGCACCAGTCGGCGACCTCCGCGTGCGAGGTCCAGATCTTGGACCCGCTCACCACGTAGTCGTCGCCGTCGCGCCACGCGCGCGTGCGCAGCGCCGCGAGGTCCGACCCGGCGTCGGGTTCGCTGAAGCCCTGGCACCACACCTCCTCGCCGCGCAGGACGGGCGGCAGCCAGCGGGCCCGCTGTTCGGCCGTTCCCTCGGCGGCGATCGTCGGCCCGGCGTGCAGCAGTCCGACGAAGCCGGCCCCCACGTAGGGCGCGCCCGCCCGTTCCGTCTCCTCCAGGAAGATCAGGCGGAGGCCGGGCGGGGCCTGCCAGTGCACGTCGGCGTACCCGGCGTCGTACAGCGTCCGCTGCCAGCCGAGGTCGTAGGCGCGGCGGCCGGGCCAGTCGTCCGGGGAGGGCTTCGGCGGGAGCGTGGGCAGCACCCTGCCCAGCCACTCGCGCAGCCGGGCCCGGAACTCCGCGTCCTCGGGACTGTCGGCGAGGTCCATGGTCCTGATCCCCTCCTGCCCTGCTCCCCCGCTCTCCGGCCCGGCTACTTGTCGAGGTCCAGGTCCAGCATGCGGATCGCGTTGCCCCGCATGAGCTTGTAGACCGTCTCGTCGTCGAGGCCCTTCACGTGGTCGAGGGCGACCTCCTTGGTGTGCGGGAAGGTCGAGTCGACGTGCGGGTAGTCGGTCTCGAAGGTCGCGTTGTCGCGCCCCACCGCGTCCAGGGACGCGACCCCGTGCTTGTCGCGGAAGAAGCAGCAGAAGATCTGCCGGTAGTAGTACGTGGACGGCGGCTCGGGGACGAGGTCCCTGACGCCGCCCCACGCGCGGTGTTCCTCCCACACGTCGTCGGCGCGCTCCAGGGCGTACGGGATCCAGCCCATCTGGCCTTCGGAGTAGGCGAGCCTGAGGCGCGGGAACCGCACCAGCACCCCGCTGAAGAGGTAGTCCATCATCGAGGCCATGGCGTTGTTGAACGAGAGGGACGCCTGGACGGCCGGCGGCGCGTCCGGTGAGGCGGCCGGCATCTGCGAGGACGAACCGATGTGCATGTTGACGACCGTTCCGGTCTCCTCGCACACCGCGAAGAACGGGTCCCAGTACCCCGAGTGGATGGACGGCAGCCCGAGGTGGCTGGGGATCTCGGAGAAGGTCACCGCGCGCACCCCGCGGGCCGCGTTGCGCCGGATCTCGGCGACCGCCAGGCCGATGTCCCACAGGGGGATCAGGCAGAGCGGGACGAGCCGCCCGCCGCTGTCCCCGCACCACTCCTCGACCATCCAGTCGTTGTAGGCGCGCACACAGGCCAGCGCGACCTCCTTGTCGTGCGCCTCGGCGAAGGTCTGTCCGCAGAAGCGGGGGAAGGAGGGGAAGCAGAGGGACGCCTCGACGTGGTTGAGGTCCATGTCCGCCAGCCGCGCCTTCGGGTCCCAGCAGCCGCGCCGCATCTCCTCCCGGGTGATGCCCTCCAGGGTCATCTCGTCCCGGTCGAAGCCGACGGCCGCGATGTTGCGCTTGTACGGGAACTTCAGGTCCTCGTAGATCCACCAGTCGGTGGGCTGGCCGTCCGGGTCCATCGTGATCCGGTACTTCCCGGCGACGTAGGCGAGTTCGCCGATCCCGGCGGTGAGGGGCTGCGGCCCGCGTTCCCGGTACTTCCGCGGGAGCCAGGTCGCGAAGAGGTGCGCGGGCTCGATCACATGGTCGTCGACGCTGACGATGCGCGGCAGTTCGGTGCTCATGGCTTCCCCTCCGCCTGGCGGAACGCCAGTTGTCCGATGGACGTGTTCCGGCTGTCCGAGCGAACCGACGGCCCATCTGATGGTCCGTCAGATCTGCTCCCCCCAGCAGGCTAGCCCCCGCCCCCTGGACCGACAAGGCGAGCGGCCCTACGCTCTGCCCAGATCTGACAGACCGTCAGTTACGTCAGGGGGCCGACGTGAACGACACCGCCACCGCCCACGAGCTGAGCGCGTCCCGGACCCTCTGGGACCTGCTCGCCGCCCGCGCCGACCTCACCCCCGGCCGCCGGGTCCTCCTCCAGGACGACCGGGCCCTGACCTTCGGCGAGCTGCGCGAGAGCGCCGAGCGGGTCGCGGCCGGGCTGCACGACATGGGCGTGCGCCCCGGCACGGTCGTCGCCTGGCAGCTGCCCACCCGCCTGGAGACGGCCGTCCTGTCCTTCGCGCTGGCCCGCCTCGGGGCCGTGCAGTCGCCCGTCATCCCCTTCTACCGCGACCGCGAGGTCGGCTTCGCGCTGCGCGAGTCCAAGGCGGAGTTCTTCGCGGTGCCGGGCGTCTGGCGCGGCTTCGACCACGCCGAGATGGCCGGGCGACTGGGCGCGAAGGGGGTCTTCGAGGCGTACGACGAGCTGCCCGACGGAGACCCGGCCGTCCTCCCGCCGCCGCCCGCCGAGGGCACCTCGGTGCGCTGGATCTACTGGACCTCGGGCACCACCTCCGACCCCAAGGGCGTGCTCCACACCGACCGTTCACTGATCGCGGGCGGCTCCTGCCTCGCCCACGCGCTGCGCCTCACCGCGGACGACGTCGGCTCGATGGCGTTCCCGTACGCCCACATCGCCGGCCCCGACTACACCGTCATGCTGCTGCTCTACGGCTTCCCCGCGGTGATGTTCGAGCACTTCGCGCTGCCGGACGCGCTGGACGGGTACCGGCGGCACGGGGTCACGGTCGCGGGCGGGTCGACGGCGTTCTACTCGATGTTCCTCGCCGAGCAGCGCAAGCGGCCGGACGTGCCGCTGATCCCCTCGCTGCGGCTGCTCGCGGGCGGCGGAGCGCCCAAGCCGCCCGAGGTCTACCACGCCGTGGTGCGCGAGATGGGGGTGCAGCTCACGCACGGGTACGGGATGACCGAGGTGCCGATGATCACCATGGGGGCACCGGACGACACCGCGGAGAACCTCGCGACGACGGAGGGCCGGCCACCGCAGGGCATGCGGATACGCGTCGTGGACGGCGAGGTGCGGCTGCGCGGCGAGGCCGTGTGCCAGGGCTACCTGGATCCCGCCCGGACGGCCGAGGCGTTCGACGAGGAGGGCTTCCTGCGCACCGGCGACCTGGGGCGGGTGACCGACAGCGGCCATCTGGTGCTCACCGGGCGGCTGAAGGACGTCATCATCCGCAAGGGGGAGAACGTGTCGGCCAAGGAGATCGAGGACCTGCTCGCCGCCCATCCGGCCGTCGGGGACGTGGCGGTGATCGGCCTGCCCGACGCCGAGCGCGGGGAGCTGGTGTGCGCGGTGGTGGAACGGGCGCCGGGGGCCGGCGAGCCGCCGACGCTCGCGGCGATGACCGCGTATCTGCGCGCGGGCGGGCTGTCGGTCCACAAGCTGCCCGAGCGGCTGGAGGTGGTGGACGCCCTGCCGCGCAACGAGACGCTGCGGAAGGTCCTGAAGTACAAGCTGCGCGAGCGCTACGCCCGGTGAGCGCGGCCCGGCCGCGCGCGGCGGCCGAGTACCGGGCGGCCGTGCGCTATTCGGAGACCGTGAAGTAGTGGGCGAAGGCGGGGACGATCTCCGCCTCGCCGACCTTGCCGTCCGCGTCGGCGTCGAGGACGGCGGCGGCGCCCCGGGCGACCTCCTCAGGCGCTCCCAGCGCCCTGAGCACCCGTACGGTGTCCGCGACCGTGGCCCGGCCGTCGCCGTCCGCGTCGGCGATGTCCAGGGCCGCGTGCAGGAAGGGGCGGGCGATCTCGGCGAACCGCTCCGGGTTGTCGCGCAGGCGCTTGACCGCGCCGTTCACGAACTCGTCCCGGGTGATGCGCTGGTCGCCGTCGCGGTCGGCGATGCCGGCCATGCCCTGCCAGAACGCCTCGGCGCCCGCGTAGAGCGCCTGCCCCTTGTCCGACCGGGCCGCGGTGCCGAACTCGGCGAGGAGCGCCTTGGCCGCCGCGCCGAAGTCCGACCGGTCGATGTAGCCGTTGCCGTCCTGGTCGAAGGTGGCGAACCGGGCGGCGATCCTGCGTTCGTACTCGCTGCTGACCATGTCTTCTCGGACCGCCTTACGTCATCGCGTGGAGATGCTGCTGCTGGGAGTGGTTCCGGCAGGGAGCGTACGACGCCGGCGACTCCCGGGCGGCGGGAAAGCGACGCCTGTACCAAGACCGGGGAAATTCCGGGACGAGGGTGTAGCGGGGCAGGCTCCCGTCGGCCCCGCGCGGACCTACGCCGAGAGCGGTTCCGTCCCGTCGTCCACGGCGGCCTCGAGGTCCCCGTAGACGTCGAAGAGACGGCGGACGCCGAGCGCGCCCAGCACCCGGTTGACGTGCGAGCCCTCCGCCGCTCCCCGCGCGGGGAGTATCAGGCGCAGCCGTCCCCGGCACGAGCGGATGAGGCGCCGCGCGGCGATCAGGACGCCGACGCCGCTGGAGTCGCAGAAGTACACCTCGGAGAGGTCCAGGACGAGACTGTGGCGGCCCTCGGCCACCTCGTCGTGCACCTTCTGACGCAGCACCGGCGACGTCACCAGGTCCAGCTCGCCCGACACATGGAGCACGACCCATCCGCCCTGCTCCGAGCCGGTCACTTTGAAGGCCACCACCACGCCCTTCGCTCGCTCTAGCTCGCGGAAAACGGAAGCTGTCCCTTCGCTTCCTTGCAGCGCGGCTGCCCAGCGGCCGTGCCCCGAAACACCGAGGGAAAAACAGAAGCAGAGAGAAAGAGGCTTGTTCCAGTCGTATCCGGTCCGGTTCGATCCCTCTCTGTCGGGTACGCGCCGCCCATACCACCCTCTCGCGGACAGGGGGCGCACATTGAAACAAAGGGGCGTGCGTTGTCGGACGTGCCGACTACATTCGAGGTGACGGTGGACGCACGCTGGACACACGCACGGGCAGAGGCACGCGCACGGGTGAGGGGGCCGCATGGCGAAGAGGGACGCACCGCCCCGCTGGGACCGCAAGATGCAGCAACGACTCGCGCGCGGTGAGGCGGCCGCCCTCGGCGAGCTCTATGACCGGTTCGCTTCGCTCGTGCACGGTCTCGCCCATCGCGTGCTCGGAGACGAACGGGCGGCCGACGGCATCACCCGCGAGGTCTTCGCACACGTCTGGGAACACCCCGACGCCTACGACCCGAAGCAGGGCCCGTTGCGCACCTGGGTCGCCGCGTTGACCCACCGTCTCGCCGTGCAGCGTCTGCGCGCCACCGAGACCGCCGCACTGGCCGAGGCCGGCACCGGCTCCGCCGAGGCGACCGAGGAACTGGAGCGCAGGGTGCGGCACGCGTCCGTCGCCGCCCGCGCCGACTACATCGTCCAGGCCATGCCCGCCCCGCTGCGGGCCGCCCTGGAGCTGGCCTACTTCCAGCGGCGCGACTACCGCCAGACGGCGGCCGACCTCGGCGTCACCGAGGACGAGGCCCGCCGCCGGCTCCGTCTCGGCCTCCAGCTCCTGTCCACCGCCCACGACTCGGCGGCCCCCGGGGCACCGCCCGAATACGGGGGTGCGGCATGAGTGGCGAGACCGTTTTCCCGCCGCCCGAGGACGGCGGAGACGAAGAGGACATGAAGAAAGCCCAGGACAAGGACCAGGACAAGGACCGGGAGAACGACCGGGACCCGGGCCGGGAGAACGACCGGGACCGGGACCGGGGCTGGGAAACAGGCCCGGAGACGGGCGGAGCCGCGGCGCCCGGCGAGGACGGCACCCGACCGAGCGACCCCGGCGGCCCCGGTGACGGCGGTTCCCGTGAGGGCGGTTCCGGGGGCGGCTCGCGTGACGGCGGTTCCGCAGGCGGCCCGCGTGACGGGAGCCGTGCGCCCGTCGGCCGCGGGACCGATCGTGCGGCGCGCATCCCGTTCCCCCGCGCCTCCGTGGAAGACGGCGGGCTGCCGCTGCCGCCCGCGGAGCCGGCCGGTCCGGGGCCGCTCGCGCTCGGGCACCCGGTGCTGAAGTCGCTGCTGGGCGCCTGGGCACTGGCGGCCTGCTCGACCGAGGAGACTGCGGCCGTCGAGGAGCACCTCGGCGACTGCGGAGCCTGCGCGGACGAGGCACGGCGGCTGCGCGAGGCGGTCGGCCTGCTGCAGCGCCCGGAGAGCCTCGACCTCGACCCCGGCCTGCGCACCCGCGTCCTCGACGGCTGCCTGAGCCGGCGTCCGCCCCGGATCCCGGTACCCGTCTGGGCCGCGTCCTACGACGCCGAGACCGCGCGGCTCGACGCCCTGCTCCAGGACTTCGGGGACGCCGAGTGGCACGCGCCGGTGCGCCTGCGCTGGTTCCGCGGCGAGGGGGCCACGAGCCGCCGGACCACCGTCGCCGGGGTCATCGCCCACCTGCTCGCCGTCGACGGGCTGGTGGCCGTCGCCCTGGGGCTGGACGACCCGCTGGCCCCCTTCACCACCGGCGACAGGCCGGGCGGGAGCGACCGGACCGACCGGACCGACCGGGCTCACCCGACGGACGCGGCCGACGGGCGGGAGCGGCCGGCTGCCGGGCCGGGCGGCCCGTCGGACATGCCGGCCCGGCGCACCGAGTCGTTCTGGGCGGGCTCGCACTTCCCGCCCACCCGTTCCGTGCGCGGCCCCTGGCGCGAACAGACCCACGCCCTCGTGCGGACGGTGTCCTTCACGGGCGGGGGCACCTCCCGCGCGGGCGAAGCCGAACGCGGGGGAGGCCCCGGCGCCATGCCGGTGTCGTACGGCGGCTTCGAACTGCCCCTGCGCGACGCGATGCTGGACCGCGCCTTCGAGTGCTGGGTGCACGCCGAGGACATCGCGGAAGCGGTCGACTACCCCTACGCGCCGCCCGCCCCGCGCCACCTGCACGGCATGATCGACCTCGCCGCGCGGATGCTGCCCGAGACCCTGGCGGCCCGTCGCAGGGCGGGGCTCGCCGCCCCCTCGCGCACCCGCCACCTGGTCACCGCGGGCCGTCCCGGCCGCAGCCTGCGGCTGGAGATCGAGGGTTCGGGCGGCGGCGAGTGGCTGATCCCGCTGGACTCGCCGGGCGCGGTGGGCTCCGCCGACCACGAGGTGGCCCACGTCGCCCTGGACGACGTCGAGTTCTGTCGGCTGGCCGCGGGCCACGTCTCCCCGGAGGAGGCCGCGGCGGGCCAGCTGGGCGACCGCGAGGCGATCAGGGACGTCCTGTTCGCGGCGGCGTCCCTGAGCCGGATGTAGCCGCCGGACCGGCCGCGTCCGGCACGGCCGGATAGGCCCGCACGGCCGGATAGGCCCGCACGGCCGGAGGGAGCCCGCGGCGCGGGACCGGCGCCCCGACGGGACGGCTACGCGAAGACGACCGTGCGTCGCCCGTTGAGCAGGATCCGCCGCTCCGCGTGCCACTTCACGGCCCGCGCCAGCGCCTGGCACTCCACGTCCCGCCCGACGGCGACGAGCTGGTCCGGCGTGACGCCGTGCCCCACGCGCTCGACCTCCTGCTCGATGATCGGCCCCTCGTCGAGGTCGGCCGTCACGTAGTGCGCCGTCGCCCCGATCAGCTTCACGCCCCGCGCATGCGCCTGGTGGTACGGCTTGGCGCCCTTGAAGCTCGGCAGGAAGGAGTGGTGGATGTTGATGATCCGGCCGCTGAGCTGCTTGCACAGGTCGTCGGAGAGGACCTGCATGTAGCGGGCGAGGACGACCAGCTCGACGTCCTGCTCGCGGACGAGTTCGAGCAGCTCCGCCTCGGCCTGCGCCTTGTTCTCCCTGGTCACCGGGATGTGGCGGAAGGGGATGTTGTACGAGCCCACCAGCTCGGCGAAGTCGGTGTGGTTGGACACCACGGCCGCGATCTCCACCGGCAGCGCGCCGATGCTGGCGCGGAACAACAGGTCGTTCAGGCAGTGCCCGAACTTGCTGACCATGAGGACGACGCGCATCTTCTCGTCGGCCCGGTTGATCTGCCAGTCCATGTGGAAGGAGTCGCCGATCGCCGCGAAGCTCGCCCGGAGCTTGTCCACGGTGACCGGAGGCTCGGCCGAGAAGTGGACGCGCAGGAAGAACAGACCCGTGTCGTGGTCACCGAACTGCTGACTGTCCTCGATGTTGCAGCCGGTCATGAAGAGATAGCTCGACACGGCGTGCACGATGCCCTGCTTGTCGGGGCACGAAAGGGTGAGGACGTACTGGTCGGCGCCGGTCGCCGCGGCTCGGGTGGGCTGCGCGTTCATGCCCGACAGGGTCGCACACCGGCCGACGCCGTGGGCAATCGTTCCGCAGGGCGGAACACGGCGTCCGCCCGCTCCCCGGCCCGCTCCCGGCCCCGCTCGCGGCCTACGCGGCGCGCGTCATGATGCGCAGCACCTCGAGGGTGCGCGGCGGCGCGTCGGCGTCGTCGCCGTCGCTCGCCGCCATCCGCACGTGCGCGTCCCGCGCCGCCCGTACCGCCTCCGGCCACGCCTCGTGGTTGACGTACGCGGAGACCGGGGCGTCCGGCCCGACCTGGTGCATGATCCGCAGCACCCGCAGCACGGCGGTGTCCACGAGGGCCGCCTCCTGCGAGTCGCGGAAGATCGTGCCGACGTACTTCTCGGCGGACCAGTTGTCGAGCCAGGTGTCCTCGACGAGGCGGTACACGGCGTCGGTGACGTCCCCGTATCCCTCGACGCCGGCCAGCCAGACGTTCTGCTGGAACACCGGGTCGGAGAGCATGTGCAGCGCGGAGCGCACATTGCTGCGCCAGCGCCACCACGGCATGTCGTTGAGTGGCATGCCGCCCATGGTGGAGGAGCGACGGCCGCGACGGGAAGAGTTCTCCGAACCTTGCACGGTCGTAGATCGTACGTTTCCCTTCTTCGCGCACCGCCGGTGCCCCGGTAATTCACCTGGCCGTCACCGCCCGTTGACCGTGGGTCACTCCCGGGTTAGCGATGTGACGGAATCGTGCGTGTCCATGACCGGCAAGCGACGCACATCCACGCGAAGCACCTTCCTCCCCAGGTCCTTCCGCTGCACCAGGTCCGTCAGAGCGACCGCCCTCTCGGCGGGTGCCCTGGCCGCCTGTGCGTCACTCGCCGTCGGCTGCGGGGTCGTCCCCGGTGTCCCGGGGGGTTCCGGGGACGACCCGATCGTCGTCATGACGTGGGCGCCCGAGGGGACGTCCGCCACCAACAAGCCGGGGATGCCCGCCTTCGCGCTCGCCTACGCCCGCTGGATCAACGCGAACGGCGGCCTGAACGGCCGCAAGCTCAAGGTCCTGACCTGCAACGACCACAACGACACCGTGTCCGCGGCGGCGTGCGCCCGGCGCGCGGTCAGGGAGAACGCGGTCGCCGTGGTCGGCTCCTACAGTCAGCACTCCGACGCCTTCTTCCCGCATCTGGAGGGCGCCGGCATCCCCTACATAGGCGGCTACGGCGTCACGAACGCCGAGTTCACCAGCCCGCTGTCCTACCCCGTGAACGGCGGCCAGCCCTCGCTGCTGGCCGGCCTCGGCAAGGAGCTCGGCGCGACCTGCGGTCCCGTCTCGCTCGTGCGCCCCGACACCATCGCGGGCGACGCGCTCCCCACGATGCTCAACGCCGGCCTGACCGCGGGCGGGCACGCCGAGGCCAGGGACCAGCGGGCGCCGGAGGACGCCACCGAGTACGCGACCCAGGCCGAGGCCGCCGTGAAGAACGCGACCGGCGACTCGGCCGGGGACGGGAAGGGCTGCGTGGTGACCGCGCTCGGGGACCGCACCGCCACCTTCATGGACTCCTTCCGGCGCACCCGCGAGGACTACCCCGCCGTCCGCACCGGCACCGTCCTCGGCAGCGTCGACCAGACGGTGATCAACGCCGCCGGCGCCGCCTCCGGCCCCTTCGAAGGGGCTTACGTCACCGGCTGGTACCCGGTGTTGAGCGACCCCGCCTGGGCGCCGATGAACAAGGTGATCAGCGAGGAGGCCTTCTCCGACACCCGGATCGACCCCACGGACACCGGCGTCCAGACCACCTGGATCGCCTACACCGTGTTCCGGCAGGCCGTGGAGTCGCTGGACGGCGGCGAGGTGACCGCCGGCTCCGTGCGGGGCGCCCTCGACGACGGGCTGGAGATCACCACCGGCGGACTGACGCCGACGCTCCGCTGGGAGTTCACCGACCGGCTCGCCTCCATCGGCTTCCCCCGCCTGGTCAACGCCGACGTCACCCTGCAGGCCGTGCGCAAGGGCCGCCTGGTGGCCGCCAAGAAGGGCTTCGTGAACGTGACGAAGACCCTGGAGAAGGCCGACGTCGACTGACCCGTCCGATCCGGCCGGCCCGCCCCCGCGACGGCGCCGGCCGGCCCGCGTCTACAGCTGGGTGGGCTGGCGCTCCGTCAGGCCGTAGGTCCGCGCGATCTTGTTCCACAACTTCGCCGCCTGCGTCTTCTGCGCACTGGCGGTGCCGCTGGCGCGGTTGCCCGCCTGGGTCTCGGACGTGGTGCGGGCCGAGCCCTTCTTGCAGCTCTTGTTCTTGTTGGCGGCGACCTGGTCGGCCCAGGCCGCGTAGTGGTTGTCGGCGGACGCGGAGGCCTGCCACGCCTTGGTGAGGGCGGTGGTCAGCGCGGTGTGGTCGGGCAGCTGGTCGACCTTCAGCGCGGAAAGCCTGGTGACCAGCTCGGAACGCTGCGTCGCCGCGTCCCGCAGGTCCGTGGCGGCCTGGGCGAGATTGCCGCACGCCTTCACGTCGGCCACCGCGCTGATCACGCTGGCCCGGCTGCTGCCGCTGTCCGCGAGGAGCTTGTCGAGTGCGACGGCCTGCTGCTCGGCCGCGCCGGTGGACGCCGACGCGGAGCCCTCGGTCGCGGGGGCCGAAGCGGCGACGGTCTGGTTGTCGTCGCCCTGTCCACCGCCCCCGCCCGCCATCATCGCGCCCGCGCCGACGCCGACGACCGCGAGAGCCACGCCGACCGCCGCGAACAGCGGCAGCCGCGAGCCGGTGCGGCCGCCCCGGCCGCCGCCGTCGTCACGCGCCCCGCGCCGCCCGCCCGTCGCCGGGTCGCCGGGCGGAGTGTGGGCGGCCTGCGGGGAACGGGCGGCGGGCCCGGCGCCGTAGCCGGGTGCGCCCCCGTGACCGCCCGGCCCGCCGCGGCCGCGGCCGGGGGTGTCGGGCTCGGAGAAGCGCGGGAGCTGCTGGGTGGAGCCGGCCTGGCTGTCGCTGCCCGGCCCGCTGCGGAAGAGGTTCTCGAACTCGGCGGGCGGCTGCCGGTCGCCGTCGGCCTGCGCGGCGACGGGCGGGATGTACTGCGTGGGCTCGGAGTCGGAGTACGCGCCGGGCTGCGTTCCGGCGTTCGGCATCGGGCCCGGGGCGTTCTGCGGGGTGCGGCCCAGGTACTGGGTCGACTCGGCCGGAACCTCGGGCGGCAGGGCGCCCGGTGCGACCGGGGGTATGTACTGCGTCGCGCCCTCGTCGACGGGGGCGGCGGGGACGGGCGGCAGGTACTGGGTGGCGCCCTCGTCCGCGGCGCCGGGGGCCGCGAACTGCGGCGGGTACGGGCCCCGGCCGTCGGCGGCCGGACCGGCCGGGACCGGCGGTATGTACTGCGTCGCGGCCTCGTCGGCCGGAGCCGGGGAGACCGGGGGCAGGGGTGCGCCCTGGCCCGGTGCGTTCTCCGGCGGGAGCGGGCCCGCGCCCGCCGGGGCGCCGCCGTTCCACGGAGCCGACTGCCCGCCGTCCCACGAAGCCTGCGGCTGCTGCGGGTACTGCTGGTGCTGCTGGTGCTGCTGGTGCGGGTGCCCCTGGTCCGTCCGGCCCTGGCCGTCCGTCTGGTCCGCCGGAAGCGGCCAGCCCTGGGCGGGCTGCTGCGGGGCGGGCGCCTGCCCGCCGGGACCCCAGGGGTCTCCCCAGGTCTGTCCGCCGGCCGGCGCCTGCCGCCCGTACTCGGGCTGCCCCTGGGACGCGGGCTGTCCCTGGGACGCGTGCTGTCCCTGGGACGCGCGCTGGCCGTGCTGGCCGTGGTCCGGCTGCCCGTACGTCTGCTGCCCGTACTCGTCCTGCCCGTACTGCTGCTGCCCGTACTGCTGAGCGCCGTACCCGCCGGACGGGTGCCCCGACGGCTGGCCGGGCGGCGGTCCCTGGTGGGGCACCGGCCGCGGCGCGTCCGTCGTCATTCCCGGCAGCAGGGGTTCCCCACCGTCGGAGGGCAGCACGATGCCTTCGCGCGCGGGTTGCGCCGAGGGCTCCTCGCCCTGTCCACTCTGCGTCACCGGGACTCCTACGAATGGGGGACCTTCGGAATCGTCGGCTCACGCTACCGGGTCCCCGGAACCCCGTGCCACGCAGCTCAGGTCGTGACCTCCCTCCCACCGGTACGACAGTGACTTCGGTGACAGATCCGGAGCGCCGTGCGCTGTCTATGTCCCTCCCTCGGCACGACCTGGCCGTTCGCCGTGTGTTCACGCGACGGCGCCCCGTCCGTTCACGCCGCGGTCTGCAACTCCAGCCGCGCGCCGAACTCCCTTACCACCGACTCGTCCCGGAACGGATCCAGTCGCTGCTGGAGGTCCTCCAGGTACTCCGCGCCCCGGTTGGAGCGGAGGGTCTCCAGGAGCTCGACCGCCTTCAGTCCGGTGTGGCAGGCCTGTTCGATCTCGCGCTGCTGCACCTGCGCGGTGGCCAGCAGGACATAGCCGATCGCGCGCCGGCGCGCCCGGCTCTCCGGATGGCCGGCCAGGGACTGTTCGGCGCAGCGCGCCGCCGCGTCGGCCTGCCCCAGGTCGCGATGGCAGTGCGCCAACTCGTCGGCCAGATAGGCCTCGTCGAAGTGTGCGATCCACGCGGGATCGTCCCCGGAGGACGGCTCGGCCGCCTCCAGCGCCGCCACCGCCCGCCCGGAGGCCGCCTGGGCTCCCCGCGCGTCCCCGAGCAGCGCGTGACCGCGCGCCTCCGCCGCGAGGAACATCGCCTCGGCCCGCGGCGTGACCCGCCCGCGCGCACCCTCCTGCGCCGCGCGCGCCAACTGCGCGATCTCGCGCGGGTTTCCGAGCTGGGCGGCGAGGTGGCTCATGGAGGCGGCGAGGACGTATCCGCCGTACCCTCTGTCGCCGGCCGCCTGGGCGAGCCGCAGGGCCTGGATGTAGTAGCGCTGGGCGAGGCCGGGTTGGCCGGTGTCGACGGCCATGTAGCCGGCGAGCTCCGTCAACCGGGCGACGGACGCGAAGAGTTCCCGGCCCACCGCCTCCCGGTAGGAGCCGGCCAGCAGTCCCGAGACGACGCTGTTCAGGTAGTGCACGACGACCGGGCGCACATGCCCGCTGCCGTACTGGTGGTCCAGCTCGACCAGCGCCTGCGTCATCGCCTTGACGGCCGCGACGTCGGAGAGGCCCACCCGGGGCCCGGCGGCCCGGGCCACCTGCGCGTCGGGTGAGGAGATCAGCCAGTCGCGGCTCGGCTCGACGAGCGCGGACGCGGCCACGGACGAACCGGAGAGGAAGTCGCGTCGGCCCACGTCGCTGCGCCACAGTTCGCAGACCTGCTCGATGGCCCCCAGCACCGTCGGCGAGAACTGGAGACCCACGCCCGAGGCGAGGTTCTTGCCGTTGGCCATGCCGATCTCGTCGATCGTGACCGTACGGCCGAGCTTGCGGCCCAGCGCCTCCGCGATGATCGCCGGGGCGCGGCCCCGCGGCTGCTGTCCGCGCAGCCAGCGGGCCACGGACGTCTTGTCGTAGCGCAGGTCGAGTCCGTGCTCGGCGCCGCACATGTTGACGCGGCGGGCGAGCCCGGCGTTCGAGCACCCCGCTTCCTGGATGAGCGCCTGCAACCGTTCGTTCGGCTGCCTCGCGACTAGCGGCCTTGCGGCCATGGGCACTACCCCCTGTGGCTGCGGTGACCGGGACGGCGGGTGCCCGTCCACACACCGAGTTGACGTGTCTTCCACCGAAAAGTTCCGGCCGAGAAGATCAATGCCCCACAGCCACAGCGAAAATGCGAGGCATGTGAGGATTGCCAAGACTTGCCGAGGAATAAAGAGAATTGCCGGGTTACCGGCGGATGCCCGCCCCCCTCTTCCTGGTTACCCGCTCCCGCGCCCGTTCCTCCCGCGCGCCCCCGCTCGTGCACCCATGCGCCCCGGACGCGGAATCGATGCTCCTCCCCCGCGCAATGGGGCGGGCGTAACCCCTGGTGACGGCTAGAGTTGTGTTCATCGTGGAAGAGACCATCGCGGGCGCCGAAGCCACTCAAATCCCGAAGCAGCGCGGGGAATCGCTGCTCGAGACCGCTGTTCGTTACGCCGAGGAACGACATTGGGACGTGTTCCCCGGCACCTGGCTCGAACCCGTCGACGGACTGCAGCGCTGCTCCTGCGGCGACGGCGCGTGCGCGGCGCCGGGTGCGCACCCCGCGCGCCCCGACTGGGCGACACAGGCCACCGGCAGCGCGACGGTCGCGCGCCGGATGTGGCAGAAGCAGCCGACCGCCTCGATCCTCCTGCCGACCGGGCGTACGTTCGACGCGATCTCCGTTCCGGAGACGGCCGGGTTCCTCGCGCTGGCGCGGATGGAGCGGATGGAGCTGACCCTCGGTCCCGTCACCTTGACGCCGGACCGGCGCATGCAGTTCTTCGTGCTGCCGGGGGCGTCGGCGAAGGTGCCGGACCTGGTGCGCAAGCTGGGCTGGTCGCTGGGCGCGCTCGATCTGCTGACGCTCGGCGAGGGCCTGTACGTCGCCGCGCCGCCCACGCGCTTCGGCTCCCGGGGCGCCGTGCAGTGGGCCTGCCGGCCCACCGCCGCGAACCGGTGGCTGCCGGACGCGGAGGAGCTGATCTCGCCGCTCGCCTACGCCTGCGGGCGGGATCGCTAGCGGCGCCCCCGGTAGGGGCGCTCTTCTCGCCGTAGGGTTCCTGCATGACGTCCGTACGCGTGCGCAACCTCTGGAAGCGGTTCGGCCAGCAGGTCGCCGTCGCCGGGATCGATCTCGATCTGCCGTCCGGAAAGTTCATCGGGCTCGTCGGGCCGAACGGCGCCGGGAAGACCACGACCCTGTCGATGGTGACCGGGCTGCTGCGGCCCGATCAGGGGTCCGTCGAGGTGGTCGGGCACGACGTGTGGCGGGATCCCGTCGAGGTGAAGGCGCGGATCGGGGTGCTGCCGGAGGGGCTACGGCTGTTCGAGCGGCTCTCGGGGCGTGAACTTCTCGGCTACAGCGGGCGGTTGCGGGGGCTGCCCGGCCCGGAGGTCGACAAGCGGGCCACGCAGTTGCTCGACGTCCTCGATCTGGCCGGGGCCCAGCACAAACTCGTCGTCGACTACTCGACCGGCATGCGAAAGAAGATCGGGCTCGCGGCCGCGCTGCTGCACAACCCCGAAGTGCTCTTCCTCGACGAGCCGTTCGAGGGCGTCGACCCGGTCTCCGCGCAGATCATCCGGGGCGTGCTGGAGCGGTACACCGCGTCCGGGGCGACGGTCGTCTTCTCCTCCCACGTCATGGAGCTGGTCGAGTCGCTGTGCGACTGGGTGGCGGTGCTGGCGGCGGGACGGATCCGGGCGCACGGGACGCTGGAGGAGGTGCGGGGGTCGGCGCCCTCCCTGCAGCAGGCGTTCCTCGAACTCGTCGGGGCGCAGGGGCGGAACACCGGCTCCGACCTCGACTGGCTGGGCGGCGGGGCGGCCCGGTGAGCGAGCCGACGCCCCCGGGGCTCGTCGCCGTCGTCGTACGGCTGAAGCTGTCGCTGCTGCGCAACGGGCTGCGCCAGTCGGGCGGGCGGCGGGCCGCCTATGTCGCCTCCGCCGTCGTCACGCTGCTGTTCGCCGCGCTTCAGCTGCTCGGGCTGATCGCGTTGCGCGGCCACGACCACGCGGTGTCGCTGGTGGTGCTCCTCGCGGCGGTGCTGGGACTGGGCTGGGCGGTGATGCCGCTGTTCTTCCCCAGCGGTGACGAGACCCTGGACCCGACCCGCCTGGTGATGCTGCCGCTGCGGCCCCGGCCGCTGGTGCGGGCGCTGCTGGCCGCCTCCCTGGTGGGCATCGGTCCGCTGTTCACGCTGCTGATGCTGGTGGGGTCGGTGGTGTCCGTGGCCCACGGAGCCGCCGCGTGGGCGGTGGGCGTGCTCGCCGTCGCCTTGGGACTCCTGGTGTGCGTGGCGCTCGCCCGGGCCGTGGCCGCCGCCAACATCCGGCTGCTGACCAGCCGTAAGGGACGCGATCTCGCGGTGCTGAGCGGGCTGGTCATCGCGATCGGGGCGCAGCTCGTCAACTTCGGGGCGCAGCGGCTCGGGACGTCCGGTCTCGGGCAGCTCGATCCGGCGGCGGACGTGCTGCGCTGGCTGCCGCCCGCCTCGGCGGTCGGCGCGGTGGACTCGGTGAGCGAGGGCGCGTACGGGACGGCCGCCGCGCAGATCGCCGTCAGCGCGGGTGCCCTGGCGCTGCTGGTACGGGTGTGGACGCGGAGCCTGACCCGCTTGATGATCTCGCCCGACGGTTCCACCCTCCAGGCCGCCGAGCCGACCGCGCGGGAACGGCGGAGCTCGACGGGTCTCGGGCGGCTGCTGCCGGGCGGGCGCACCGGCACCGTGATGGAGCGCGGCCTGCGCTACATCTGGCGGGACCCGAAGACCAAGGCCGCCTGGGTGACCTCGCTGGCCATCGGGCTGATCGTGCCCGTCTTCAACGCCCTCCAGGGCACCGGCTCGATCTACTTCGCCTGCTTCGCCGCCGGGATGCTCGGCATCCAGATGTACAACCAGTTCGGGCAGGACACGTCCGCGTTCTGGATGGTGGCGATGACGATCTCCTCGCGCCGGGACGCGTACGTCGAACTGCGCGCGCGGGCGCTGGCCCTGCTGCTGATCACCCTGCCGTACGCGACGCTGGTGACCGTGCTGACAGGGGCGATGCTCGGCGACTGGTCGAAGCTGCCCGAGGCGCTGGGGCTGTCGCTCGCGCTGCTCGGCGCGATGCTGGCGACGGGCGCCTGGACCTCCGCCCGCTTCCCCTACTCGATTCCGCAGGAGGGCTACAAGAACGTCGCTCCCGGCCAGGCAGGTCTCGCCTGGATCGCGATCTTCGGCGGGATGGTCGCGGCGGCCCTGCTGTGCGCGCCCGTCATCGCGGTGACGATCTGGCTGCACGTGACCGAGGGCGGGGACTCCTGGACCTGGCTGCTGCTGCCGGGCGGCGCGGCGTACGGCACGGCGATCACCCTGCTGGGGCTGCGCCTGGCCGCTCCCCGGACGGCGACGCGCCTCCCGGAGATCCTGACGGCGGTGAGCAAGGGCTGATCGCCCGATCTCCCTGGCGCCCTGGCGCCCTGGTCCCCTGGTCCCCTGGTCCCCTGGTCCCCCTGACCCTTCCGACCGCCTGGCCGCCGGACGCCCCGGCCTCCAGGCCCTCGACCCGCCTGGCCGCCGGACGCCCCGTCCTCCAGGCCCTCGGCCCGCCTGGCCGTATGGCTGACTGCCTGAGGCCCTCGGCCCGCATGGCCGCCGGGCCGCCTGCCTGCCGGCCTGGCTGCCTGCCGCCAGGCCTCCCTGCCGCCAGGCCTCCCTGCCGCCTGCCGCCTGGCCGTCGGGGCTGAGCGGCCCCCGTACCCGCCCGGAAGGGCTTCGACGGGGGTCAGGGAGGCTCCGGGGCCACAGGGGTCAGAGAAGGGCGTCGAGAAGCTCAGGGGGCCTCAGAGGCCCCAGGACGGCTCACAAAACCGGGGACGCGGGGACCTCGGGGACTCGGGGAACCCCAGGGGACTCCGGGAACCCAGGGACTCCGGAAACCCCAGGGGACTCAGCAGCCCAGGGGACTCCGGGAACCCCAGGAGACTGCGGGAACCCCAGGGGACTCGGGGACCTCAGGGGATCTCAGGGGCTTCGGGAGTGAGTACGGCGTCCAGGAACGGTTCGATCGCCGTGCGCCATCCCTCCGGCTGGTCGTAGTGCACGAGGTGCCCGGCGTCGGCGACCTCCGCGTACGCGCCGCGCGGCAGGACCCGCACCATCTCCTGGGCCTCGGCGCGGCCGAGCTCGCCGTCCAGGCCGCGCACCACCAGCGCCGGGCACTGGACCTGGGCGAGCTCCTCCCAGTGCGCGTCGTAGACCCAGGTCTCGCGGGACTTGAGCATCTGCTCGGGCTCGAAGACGGGACGCCAGCCGTCGGGCGACTCCTGCATCACCTCGGCGTAGAACTCGCCCCGTGACGGGTTGGGGCGCTCCACCCAGGGGTCGTCCTCGCCGAACCACTTGCGGACGTCGGCGAGCGTCGCGAAGGGGGCGGGCCAGGACTTGAACCAGTCGCCCCACTCGCGCTGCGAGGCCGCTCCCAGCGCGGAGGCCCGCATGTCGCAGACGATCAGGCCCCGCACCAGATCGGGACGCTTCGCGGCGAGCTGCCACGCGGTGAGCGCGCCCATGGCGTGGCCGATGAGGACGGCCGGGGCGAGGCCGAGCTGTTCCAGGGCCGCCTCCGCGTCCTCGACATAGGCCTCACGGGTGAAGGCGGCGCCGGGCGACTTCGCGCTCTGGCCGTGGCCGCGCTGGTCGAGGGCGACCGCCCGGTGCCGCTCGGAGAGCCAGCGGGCGGTGGACGCCCAGTGCGAGGCCCGGCCCATCAGACCGTGCAGTAACAGGACGCCCGGCCTGCTTCCGGTCCCGTCGTCGAGGGGCTCGCCAAGCCGGCCGCCCCTCCGCTTCCGCCCGGACTGGGGCGGAATCACGGGCTCCGTCACCGCGTTCGCCGGGTCGCCCTTGGGCGGGTCACCGAACTCCCAGGCCGCCAGGCGTACGCCGCCCGCCCCGGTCACGTCGATGCGTCGCGCCATAGGTCCTGGCACCCCCTAGCCGTCGTACCACTGCGCTTCCGATGCCTTCGTGCTGCCTTCAATCACCCGCAGGCTATCGAATGGCCTTTCGAGAAATGCACTCTCCGCGCACAACACCCCTCGTTCGAGTGACCACACTCAAGGAATGATCGCCGCAGCCGAGGGGAGACCTTCAGCGGGAGGCGGACCGCTCGGGGAAATCGGTCCGAGGGGAATGACCCTGAGAGCTCGGGGCTCCGGGTCAGAACAGGGGAGGACAGGCCCCGGTGCCGTACGGCACCGGGGCCCTCCACTGCTCGACGGCACGGCATGCGGCCCCCCTCAGGTCATATGCCCCACGCGACAGCCTGGCACGTGAAGCGCCGGAGCGCTGCGATTCGACACAGGCAATCTGCGATTCGACGAGATCGACGGAACAGCCCAACTTCCCCACGCTCCCCAGGAGTTGAACAATGCTCAGCGTTCGGTCGACCGTGAGGGGTCGCCCCGACGACGGCCCGCGCGCCCGGACCGGGCTCAGCGCTTCGCGACGAACACGTGGGACGCGACGTCCGACTCCAGCTCGGCCGCCTCGCCACCGCTGCCCACCAGGACACCGCCCGCGGACTCCGTCACGCTCACCACCGAGCCGGGCTGCACGCCCGCGCGGCGCAGCGTGTACATCAGCTGCGCGTCCGTCTGGATCGGCTCGCCGATCCGGCGCACGACGACCGTCTTGCCCTCCAGGCCCGGGTCGAGGTCGGCCAGCGAGACCATGCCCTCGTCCAGGAACGGGTCGGCGCCGTCCTTCTCGCCCAGCTCCTCCAGGCCCGGGATCGGGTTGCCGTACGGCGACTCGGTCGGGTGCCGCAGCAGCTCCAGGACGCGACGCTCGACGGCCTCGCTCATCACGTGCTCCCAGCGACAGGCCTCGGCGTGCACCTGCTCCCACTCCAGGCCGATCACGTCGACGAGGAGACACTCGGCGAGGCGGTGCTTGCGCATCACGCGCGTGGCCAGCCGGCGGCCCTCGTCGGTGAGCTCGAGGTGCCGGTCGCTGGCCACGGAGACCAGACCGTCGCGCTCCATGCGCGCCACCGTCTGGCTGACCGTCGGCCCGCTCTGGTCGAGGCGTTCGGCGATCCGGGCACGCATGGGCACCACGCCTTCCTCCTCCAGCTCGAGGATGGTGCGGAGATACATCTCCGTGGTGTCGATCAGTCCGGACATGTGTGCCCCTCGATTAGCTCTGCTGGCTCTGCCGAAGGCTGAACGGCTCTCCGGCGCGTGCGCTGGCCCTGGACTCAATTCTGCCGGATACCACTGACAAGCGTGCCGCGCCGTGGGAACGGGGCGGTTACATCGGGGCGCGCGCACCCGCCGCGAGGCCGCCCGGAACCCCGGCCGCCCCACCCTCACCGGGCGTATTGACAGCGCACTGGTCCAGACCGCACGGTGATCCGCGACACGGACATCCGCTACGGCAAAGGGGCCCCTCGGATGAGCGACCGCAAGCTCGCCGCCCAGTTCTTCGACGCCGCGATCGCCCTGCTCCAGCGGGCCCGCGACGAGGAGGCCGGCGCCGTCGAGGCCGCCGGCACGCTCCTCGCCGACACCGTGGCCGCGGGCGGCCGCCTCTTCGCCTTCGGCGCCGGTCACTCCTCCCTCGCCGCCCAGGACGTCGTATACCGCGCGGGCGGTCTGGCCCTGATGAACCTGCTCGCGGTGCCGGGCGTCGTCGGCGTCGACGTCACCCCCGCCACCCTCGGCTCCGCCCTCGAGCGTGTCGACGGCCTCGCGAGCGCCGTCCTGGACACCTCGCCCCTGCGCGCGGGCGACGCCCTCGTGATCGTCTCGCTGTCCGGCCGCAACGCCCTGCCCGTGGAGATGGCCCAGAGCGCCCGCGCGCGGGGCGTCCGGGTGATCGGCCTGACGTCGGTCGCCTACGCCTCGGAGACGACGTCCCGGCACGTCTCCGGCACGTTCCTGAAGGACCACTGCGACGTCGTCCTCGACTCGAAGATCGCGGTCGGCGACGCCGAACTCACCCTCGACACCGTCCCCGCACCCTTCGCCCCCGCCTCCACGGTCGTCACCTCGGCCCTGATGCAGGCCGTGATGGCCACGGCGGCCGGCGTCCTCGCCGAGCGCGGCATCGAGCCCCCGCTGCTGCGTTCCGGCAACGTCGACGGCGGCCACGACTGGAACGGGCGGATCATGGAGGAGTACGGCGACCGGATCTTCTACCGCCGCTGACCGGACGCAGCCGCCCGGCGGACCTGCGGCGACCGTGGCGACCCTTCGTGATCCGCCGCGCTACCGCACGGACGCGCGCGTCAGGCGCCGTCGCCCCGGCCCGCCGCGTCGGCCGCCCCGGTCAGGTCGGCGAGGTCCAGCGCCGCGGCTATCCGGACGGCGACGTCCTCGGCGTAGGTCGCGTCGGAACGCTCGAAGGCGGTGCGGCCGCCGCCGCGGAGGAACGTCACGACCCCCAGGGTGCGGCCCCGGCTGCGCAGCACCGCGCACAAGGCGTGCACCGTGTCCTCGGGCCACAGCCGCGCCCGGGCCCACTCCCGCGCCTCGTCGGCCGGCACGGAGCCCACCCCGGCCCGCACCGAACCGGCCCGTGCCACGCACTGGAGCGCCGGATGCGTCTCGCCGTAGCGCACGGGCAGGCCCGTGTGCCCGGTGAGCGCGCTGGGGCCCGGCCCGCCCGACGGGGTGGCCGCGACCCGCATCAGCCGCAGCGGCCCGGCCCCTTCGGCGTCGGCCGGGGCACCGCCCATCACCCGGTCGACCAGGGCGTGGTCGGCGAACCCGGCGAGCGCGAAGTCGAGGTGCACGGTCGCCGCCTCGGCGGGGTCCTCGCACTCGGCGGCCGCGCGGCCGGCCCGGTGCAGCTGGTTGGCGCGGAAGCGCAGCAGCGAGGCCTCCTGCTCGCCCTGCTTGGCCTCGGTGACGTCCTGGAAGATCCAGCCGACGCCGAGGGGCACGGGCTCCTCGGCGAGCGGCGAGGCGAGGCGTACGAAGCCGCTGCGCCAGCAGCGCCGTTTCTCGCCCTCCGGGGTGCGCACCCCGACCCACAGCTCGGCGGGGGCCGGCGGGGCGCCCTCGGCGAGGACGTGCGTCAGCGCGTTCTCCAGCTCCTCGACGCCCCGCGTGAGCAGATCGCCCAGGGGGCGGCCCAGGGCGGCCGTCCGGCCCGTGCCGAGCGCGCGGGCGGCGTGCGCGTTGACGACGGCGGGGCGCAGATCGGCGTCGACCAGGACCACCCCCCAGGAGGCGTCGTCGAAGAGGGCCTCGCTGAGCGCGATGGAGCGCTCCAGGTCGATCTGGGCGTGCACCTCGCTGAACGCGAAGTACAGCCCCGCGGGCTTGCCGTCGGGCCCGCGGACGGCGGCGGACTGGCTGCGCACGAGGACGCGGCCGCCGTCCTTGGTCAGCAGCGCGAACTCGTGGACCTGGCGGCCCGGCGCGTGCATGGCGGACATCAGCCGGCCCTCGATGTCCTCGGCGTCGGCCTCGCGCACGGCCCATCCCGCGAAGCCGTGCCGGCCGACCGCCTCGGTGGCGCTCCAGCCGAGGACGCGCTCGGCCTCGCGGTTCCAGTGGGTGACGATGCCGTCGCCGTCGAACGCGCAGAGCGCCGCGTCCATGCCGTCGAGCAGTGCGGCGAGCAGATCGGTGCCGTCAGGGCCGACCGGTCCGACCGGCGGCTGCGCGCCTTCCGGGGGCGTGGGGCCGCCGCCGCCCGACCGCTCGGGCTCGTCCGGCCCCAGCTCGTCGGTGGTCCCACTACGTCGGGAAGCACTCACCTGGACCCCCTGCAGGTTCGCTCACTTGCCCTCATTCAACTCGAACGTGACGCAGCCCACATATGGTTCCCGCAAGATTGCAGAGGAATCGTTGTACCGCGCCCCGGTCACCGCGGGGGCACGAGCCGCAGGTCGACCCATTCCGCCGTCCCGCCGTCGAGCACGTACCGCTCGACCTCGGCGAATCCGCGCGCCCGCGCGAAGCGCAGGCCGTCCTCGTTCACGGCCAGCACGCAGGTCTCGACCACCTTGGCGCCGAGCACGCGCGCGTGGGCCAGCGCGTGGTCGTACAGGAGCGCGCCGTGGCCGCGTCCCCGGTAGGCGGGCAGCACGCGCGCGATGACGGTCGCCACCGCCTGCTCGCCCTCGGGCGGCCGCACGGTCGAGCAGCCGACGAGGACGTCACCGACGTAGGCGTTCTCCAGTCGGTAGCGCCCCGCTCTCTCGCGTACCTCGTCGAGGGTCATCGCGGCCGGCGGCACGACCGTGTTGTGGACGTGCCGCCACTGTTCGAGCGCGGCCTCACCGGCCACGACCTCGGTGCGCAGACGAAGATCAGTCACGCGAGCAGGGAATCGTCTCGCGGTCCGCCGAGTCAACATCCCAGAAAAACACTTGAGCGACCGGGGACGGGTTCTTAGTGTGGGCGGTACCGAAGGAAAGGAGGTGGTCCGAAGCATGTATGCACACCGGACGTCGGAGGTGGCTGCGGGCTAGTGGCCCGTCGCCCACTGAGTGCGGTGCCGGACCAGCGTGTGTGAGTGGCACGCAACCGGCCAATTCAACGCAGTCACCCGACCCGCGAGTCGCCGGTACGTCCGGCCGGCCCTCTCCACGAGGACCAGACTCGCGGGTCGCCTGCGTTTTACGGCCCCTCGTACGTCCGAATCTCCGCGGTCCGGAACCTCCGCGGTCCCGGCCCTCCCCCGTCCCTGCCCTCCCCGTGTCCTGCCGTCCCCCGTGTCCTGCCGTCCGGCGTCCGGCGTCCGGCGTCCGGCCGCAGGGTTTCCGGGACGTGATCCGCGCCACGTACGGATCTTTCGTCAAGCAGTACTCTGGGCGCATGCTTTCGCTCGTTCGACGCCGCCACGTGGACTACGTCCGCGTCACGAGCATGGGCTGTCGACGCTCCATCTGAGCTTCCGGCCCCTTCCGCGGTTCTCCTCCGCCTGCGTTCCCTCTCCTCTCTGCCCACTTGGCACCCGTGCGCCGCCCACCCATGGCGGCGGCCGGGCCCCGTACACCTGCGGACGTACCATGACGAACCCGTCGTACCAGCAACTGCCGATCATCGATCTCTCCGCCGCGGACCGCGGTCCCCAGGCGCGGGCGCTGCTGCACGCGCAGCTGCACAGCGCCGCGCACGACGTGGGCTTCTTCCAGCTGGTCGGGCACGGGGTCGGTGAGCGGGAGACCGGCGAGCTGCTGTCCGCCATGCGGGCCTTCTTCGCGCTGCCCGAGGCCGAGCGGCTCGCCATCGACAACGTGCGCTCGCCGCACTTCCGCGGCTACACGCGCACCGGTGACGAGCGGACCGGCGGGCGGCAGGACTGGCGGGACCAGCTCGACATAGGCGCCGAGCGGCCCGCCCGGACACCGGGGCCCGACGAGCCCGCCTACTGGTGGCTGGAGGGCCCCAACCAGTGGCCCGCCGGACTGCCCGCGCTGCGGACCGCCGCACTCGCGTGGATCGATCGGCTGAGCGCCGTCGCCGAGAAGCTGCTGCACGAGCTGCTCGCCTCGATCGGGGCGCCCGTCGACTTCTACGACCAGGCCTTCGGCGAGCGGGCGCATCCGCATCTGAAGCTCGTGCGGTACCCGGGCAGCGCGGGCGACGGCGCGGGCCAGGGCGTGGGGGCGCACAAGGACTACGGGTTCCTCACGCTCCTGCTCCAGGACGAGGTCGGCGGGCTCCAGGTGCAGCGCGCGGACGGGCTGTTCCACGACGTCCCGCCGCTGCCGGGCGCCTTCGTCGTCAACCTGGGTGAGCTGCTGGAGGTGGCGACCGACGGGTATCTCGTGGCCACCAACCACCGGGTCGTGTCGCCGCCGAGCGCCGTCGAGCGGTTCTCCGTGCCCTTCTTCTACAACCCCCGTCTGGACGCCCGCGTCGAGCCGCTGCCCTTCCCGCACGCCTCCGCCGCGCCCGGTGTCACCGACGACCCCGCCAACCCGCTCTTCGCCGAGTACGGCTTCAACGAGCTGAAGGGCAAACTGCGGGCCCACCCGCTGGTGGCCGAACGGCATCACGCGGAGCTGCTCAGCCCCGCGTGACGCCGGATGTGCTGCCGGGTGCGACGTCCTGGGGACGCCGGGCGGACCGGGCCGCCGCGCCTCGGCGGGCCGGTCCGACCTAGCCGCTGATGGCCTCGTAGCCCTCGATCTCCCGGGGGTTGCGGGAGCCCGGGCCGATGTAGCGGGCGGACGGGCGGACCAGGCGGCCGGTGCGCTTCTGCTCCAGGATGTGCGCCGACCAGCCCGCGGTGCGGGCGCAGGTGAACATCGAGGTGAACATGTGCGCCGGGACCTCGGCGAAGTCCAGGATGATGGCCGCCCAGAACTCGACGTTCGTCGCCAGGACCCGGTCGGGGCGGCGGGCGTGGAGCTCCTCCAGGGCCGCCTTCTCCAGGGCCTCGGCGATCTCGAAGCGGGGCGCGCCCAGCTCGCGGGCCGTACGGCGCAGCACGCGCGCGCGTGGGTCCTCGGCGCGGTAGACGCGGTGGCCGAAGCCCATGAGCCGCTCGCCCTTGTCGAGGGCCTGCTTGACGTACGCCTCCGCGTCCCCGGTCCGCTCGATCTCCTCGATCATGCCGAGGACGCGGGAGGGGGCGCCGCCGTGCAGCGGGCCCGACATGGCTCCCACGGCGCCGGACAGGGCGGCGGCGACGTCGGCGCCCGTGGAGGCGATGACGCGGGCCGTGAACGTGGACGCGTTCATGCCGTGCTCGGCGGCCGAGGTCCAGTAGGCGTCGACGGCGGCCACGTGCTTGGGGTCCGGCTCGCCGCGCCAGCGGATCATGAACCGCTCGACGACGGACTGCGCCTTGTCGATCTCCCGCTGCGGGACCATCGGCCGGCCCTGGCCGCGCGCGGACTGGGCGACGTAGGAGAGGGCCATGACGGCGGCGCGGGCGAGGTCCGCGCGGGCCTGCTCGGCATCGATGTCGAGGAGGGGCTTGAGGCCCCAGACGGGCGCGAGCATGGCGAGCGCGGACTGCACGTCGACGCGGATGTCACCGGAGTGGACGGGGATCGGGAACGGCTCGGCGGGCGGCAGGCCGGGGTTGAAGGCGCCGTCGACGAGCAGGCCCCAGACGTTGCCGAAAGAGACGTGACCGACCAGGTCCTCGATGTCGACGCCCCGGTACCGCAGGGCGCCGCCCTCCTTGTCGGGTTCGGCGATCTCCGTCTCGAACGCGACGACTCCTTCGAGTCCGGGTACGAAGTCGGACATCGGGCGGCTCCTCGGGATGTGTGCGACGGGATGTGCGGGACGGGTGTGCGGGACGGAAGCTGTGGGACGGGTGGTGCGGAACGAGGGGTGTGGACGGGAGGTGCGGGCCGAAGGGGGCGGGACGGGTGCGGTGGGACGGGTTCGGCGGGTCGTGGGGGACAGCGGTGGGGGACGGGCGGCGCCGGCGGTTCCGCGGTCCCGTGCACCTGGGGTGCGAAGACTCGCGGTCCTGGGCGGTACTCCACTGATGCCCCGTGCGGCCGTCGGTCACCCGGCCTGCACCCCATCGGGGCGGTACGGCGGCGACGGGTGCCTCTGCACCATATCCCCGAGTGCCACCTTTGGGGAGTGGTTGCGGCACTCAGTGCCACCTTCGGTGGGTCGGTCAGCGGCGGTGGGCCATACGGCAAGATGACCACGTGACCGACGAAGACGCCGTCTCCCCCGGCCCCGTCCCCGATCCCGCCGCCATGCGCAAGCAGTACCGGGCCGAGGGCCTCTCCGAGGCCGAGCTGGCCGCCACGCCCGTGGAGCAGTTCGCCCGCTGGTTCAAGGACGCGGCCGTCGAGGCCCATCTCTTCGAGCCGAACGCCATGGTCGTCTCCACCGCGGACGCCGAGGGCCGGCCCGGCTCCCGCACGGTGCTGCTGAAGCACTTCGACGAGCAGGGCTTCGTCTTCTACACCAACTACGACTCCGCAAAGGCCCGCGACCTCGCCGAGAACCCGCACGTCTCCCTGCTCTTCCCCTGGCATCCGATGGCCCGGCAGGTCATCGTGCGGGGCGTGGCACGGCGCACCGGGCGCGACGAGACCGCCGCGTACTTCCGGACCCGGCCGCACGGCTCCCAGCTCGGGGCCTGGGCCAGCGCGCAGTCCTCGGTGCTCTCCACTCGCGCCGATCTCGACGCCTCCTACGCCGAGCTGGCGGCCCGCTATCCGGAGGGCGAGCAGGTGCCGGTGCCGCCGCACTGGGGCGGCTTCCGGGTGGCTCCCCGGTCGGTGGAGTTCTGGCAGGGCCGGCTCAACCGGCTGCACGACCGGCTGCGGTACGTGGCGGAGCCGGACGGCAGCTGGCGGGTGGAGCGGCTCAGCCCCTGACGGGACCGCCCCCCACTCTTTCGGAACTCCTTCGGGGCACTCAGATCTTGCCCGGCAGGAACGCCGTTCTGTGCCCGTCCAGCAGGCCGGACACGCGGGCGCGGAACTCCTCGCCGAGTCCGGGCCAGTTCCAGAACTCGAAGCCGAGGTGGGCGAAGGCCAGGGAGTCGTCGGCCCACCGCCATCCGGACAGGTCGAGGGACCGGGCGCAGGCCGGGCAGTCGACGGCGGCGGCGCCCGTCCTGTACCAGGCGTCGGTGGCCGCGCCGAACCGCTCCGTGAGGTCTCCCTCCACCACCGTGGACTCCCCGCAGCGCGCGCAGATCACCACCGCCGGGCCGGGACGGTGGTTGAAGTCGCTGTGGAAGATGCGGTGCTCGGTGTACACGGCGAGGCCGTCCGGCGCGCCCCAGCGGGCGTCGGTGACCGCCATGTGCCAGTTCGGGCCGGGCGGGTGAGCCGGCCGCTCGCTCAAGGCCCAGCCGGGCTACGCCTCGGCGAGCACGATGCCGTCGGCCACGAGCCGCTCGACCACACGGGCCGCCGGCCGCGGCGCGTCCTGCGGGCGCGCGTCGAGATCGACGATCGTCTGAAAGGTGTCCCCCATGCCCGCACGGTATCCACGACCACCGACAACGGGCCGGAACCACCGGGCGGAGAGCCGCGCGGACCGGCGCGGACCGGCGGCGGAGAGCCGCTGGCCGTCGGCGGGGAGGCGAGGGGGGCCGTCGCCGGACGGCCAGGTCGGGCCGGCGCCCAACGGCCAGGTCGGGCCGTCGCCCAACGGCCAGGTCGGGCCGTCGCCCAACGGCCAGGTCGGGCCGGCGGCCGTGGGTCAGCCCAGTGCTTCGTCCAGCAGGACCGCCCACTGGGCCACCACGCGCTCGCGGCGGCCCCCGTCGTCGGTGAGGAGGTTGGCGAGGCCGAGGCCGCGGGCCATGTCCAGCAGGCCCTGGACGGTCTCGCGGACGCCGGGCGCGGACTCGTCGGCGCCCAGGAGTTCGACGGCTATGCGGTGGCTCTCGCGGCCCACGCGGGCCTCCAGTTCCGTCACGCGCGGGCGCAGCTGCTCCTCGTTGGAGGCGGCCACCCACAGATGCAGGGCGGCCCGGAAGAGGGGGCCGGTGTAGAGGCCCACGAGGGCGGTGACGACCGCGCGCCGGTCGACCGTCGCGCCCTGCGGGAACAGCGCGCGCAACGCGTCCGAGCGTTCCTCGGCGACGTACTCGACCGCCGCGGTGAAGAGGTCCTCGCGGGTGGGGAAGTGGTGCTGGGCCGCGCCCCGGGAGACGCCCGCGCGCTCGGCGACCACGGAGACCGTGGAGCCCGCCCAGCCGTGTTCGGCGAGGCAGGCCACGGCGGCCGCCAGGAGCCGCTGCCGGGTGGCCCGGCTGCGGTCCTGCTTGGGCACCCGGTCGGCCTGGGCGCGGTCGCCCGACGCGCGGTCGGCCGGAACGCGGTCGTCCGGGGCGCGGTCGTCCGGGGCGCGGTCGTCCGTGGTCACAACACCCATGGAGGATCCCGTCGTTCGAGGAAGGCCGTCATTCCCTCGCGGGCGTCGGGGCCGGCGAACAACGAGGCCGAGAGCTCGGTCATCGCGCCCGCGCCCTCGACGAGGGACTCCAGCACCTTAGCCGTGAGCAGCTCCTTCGTCCTGGCCAGGGCCGTGGGCGCGGCCCGGCGCAGGCCGTCGAGGACGGGCGCGAGGGCCTCGTCCAGGTCGCCGTCGCCTGCCGACCGGGTGACGAGGCCGATCCGGGCCGCCTCCTCCGCGTCGAAGATCTCGCCGGTGAGGCAGTAGCGGGCGAGCGCGCGCGGGTCGACGCGGGGCAGCAGCGGCAGGGAGATGACGGCGGGCGCGACCCCGATGCGCACCTCCGTGAACGCGAAGGTCGCCGCCCCGGAGGCGAGCGCGATGTCGCAGGCGCCGAGCACGCCCAGGCCGCCCGCCCGCACATGTCCGGCGACCCGGGCCACCACGGGCTTGCGCAGTGCGAGGATCCGCTGGAGCAGCGCGGGCACCGCGTGGGGCGGCGGGGGGTCCTTCAGGTCGGCGCCCGCGCTGAAGGTGTTGCCGGTGTGGGTGAGGACGACGGCGCGCACGTCGTCGTCCTTGTCGCAGCTCCCGAGCGCGTCCGTCAGCTCGCTCACGAGAGCGCGCGAGAGGGCGTTGCGGGTGGCGGGCGAGTCGAGGCTGAGCGTCTCGACCCCTCTGACGCGGGTCCGTCCGATCAGGGCGGTCGTCATGCGCGCTCCCTCAGGTGGCGACGCAGGATCTTTCCGGAGGCGGCGCGCGGCACGGCGTCGATGAAGGTGATACCGCGCACGCGCTTGTAGGGGGCGACCCGCTCGGCGACGTACATCGCGACCTCTCCCTCGGAGAGCCCGGGCGACGCGGGCTGCCGGACCACGTACGCGTGCGGGACCTCGTTGCCGTCGTCGTTGTAGACGCCGATGACGGCCGCGTCCGCTATGCCGGGGTGGGTGAGCAGGAGGGCCTCCAGTTCGGCGGGGGCCACCTGGAAGCCCTTGTACTTGATCAGCTCCTTGACCCGGTCGACGACGAACAGCCAGCCGTCCTCGTCGACCCGTCCGACGTCGCCGGTATGCAGCCAGCCGTCGCCGTCGATCATGTCGGCGGTGGCGTCGGGGCGCCCCAGGTAGCCCTTCATGATCTGCGGACCCCGGATGAGGATCTCCCCGGCCTCGTCGGCCTCCAGGTCCTTGTCGGGGTCGTCGAGGGAGACGATCCGCATCTCGGTGCCGGCGACGAGCTTGCCGACGGTGCCCGCGGGGGCGTCCCGCATGGCGTCGAGCGGGACGACGTGGGTGCCCGGGGACAGTTCCGTCATGCCGTAGGCCTGGCCGACCGGGGGCAGGTTCAGGCGCTCGGAGCAGGCGGCGGCGAGCGCGGCGTCCAGGGGCGCGGCCGCGCTGACGACGTACCGCAGGGACGACAGGTCGTACTGGGCGACCGCCGGGTGCTTGGCGAGGGCGAGGACGATCGGCGGCGCGACGTAGAGGCCGGTGATGCGGTGGTTCTGGATGGCCGCGAGGAACGTCTCCAGGTCGAAGCGGGGCAGCACCACGACGGTGGCACCCTGCCGCAGGGGCGCGTTCATCAGGGCGGTGAGGCCGTAGATGTGGAAGAAGGGCAGCACGGCGAGGATGCGCTCGCCGGGGCCCGCGGACATCGCCGACCGGAGCTGGGCGAGGTTGGTGGCGATCTGCCGGTGGGTGAGCATCACGCCCTTGGGGACGCCGGTGGTGCCGGAGGAGTACGGCAGGGCCGCCACGTCCTCCACCGGGTCGATGTCGACCTGGGGTTCCGGGGCCGTCGAGGCGAGCATGTCGACGAGCGAGCGGTGCCCGGGGGCGGTGTCGCAGACGAAGATCTCCTCGACGCCGCCCGCGAGTTCGGCCGCCCGCCGGGCCGTCTGGAGCAGCGGCGAGACGGTCACGATCCAGCGGGCCGCACAGTCGTCGAGCTGTTTGGCGAACTCCTCGGCGGTGGCGAGCGGGTGCACGGTGGTGACCGTGGCGCCCGCGCGCGTGGCCGCGTAGAAGGCGAGCGGGAAGGCGACGGTGTTGGGGCTGTGCAGGGCCAGCACGTCGCCCTTGCGGACCCCGGCGTCGGCGAGCGCGGCGGCGACCCGGCGGTGGAACCGGTCCACCTGGTCGTACGTGAGGGTGGTGCCGTCCGTGCCGTCGACGAGCGCCGGCAGTTCGCCGAACTCGGCGGCGCGGCCCAGCACCGCGTCGTGGATGGGCAGTTCTACGGGCGGGACGTCTGCGAACTCGCTGCGGAACATGGTTCCTCCTCGCGCGCCGGACACGACGGTTGCCGGCTGCGGTCAGTACGACTTGGGCAGGCCCAGGGTCTGGTGGGAGACGTAGTTGAGAATCATCTCCCGGCTCACCGGGGCGATACGAGCCACGCGGGAGGCGGTGATCAGCCTGGCGAGGCCGAACTCGCGCGTCAGGCCGTTGCCGCCGAGGGTGTGCACGGACTGGTCGACCGCCTTCACGCAGGCCTCCCCGGCCGCGTACTTGGCCATGTTGGCGGCCTCGCCCGCGCCGGCGTCGTCCCCCGCGTCGTACAGCTGGGCCGCCTTCTGCATCATCAGGCGGGCCAGTTCGAGGTCGATGTGGGCCTGCGCGAGGGGGTGCGCGATGGCCTGGTGGGCGCCGATCGGGCTCTTCCAGACGGTGCGGTCGCGCGCGTAGTCGATCGCCTTGGACAGCGCGTGGCGGCCCATGCCGATCGCGAAGGCGGCCGTCATGATGCGCTCGGGGTTGAGTCCGGCGAAGAGCTGGAGCAGTCCCGCGTCCTCGTCGCCGACGAGGGCCTCCGCCGGGAGCCGCACCTCGTCCAGGACGAGCTCGAACTGCTTCTCCACGCTGTTCAGTTCCATGTCGATGCGACGGCGGGAGAAGCCTTGGGCGTCGCGCGGGACGATGAACAGGCAGGGCTTGAGGCTGCCGGTGCGGGCGTCCTCGGTGCGGCCGACGATCAGGGTGGCGTCGGCGATGTCGACGCCGGACACGAAGACCTTGCGGCCGGTCAGCAGCCAGTCACCGCTCGCGGGATCGCGGCGGGCGGTGGTGGTGATGCGGTGGCTGTTGGAGCCGGCGTCGGGTTCGGTGATGCCGAAGGCCATGAGGCGGCTGCCGTCGGCCAGCGCGGGCAGCCACTCCCGCTTCTGTGCCTCGGTGCCGAAGCGGGCGATCACCGTGCCGCAGATCGCCGGGGAGACGATCATCATCAGCAGCGGGGCTCCCGCGGCGCCGAGCTCTTCGAGGACCAGGGAGAGCTCGGCGATGCCGCCGCCTCCGCCGCCGTACGCCTCCGGCAGGTTGACCCCGATGTAGCCGAGCTTGGCGGCCTCCTGCCACAGGCCGCTCTTCTCGGCGTCGGAGTCGTGGGCGTGGCTCCTGGCGAAGGACGAGACCGCCGCGCGGAGTGCCTTGTGCTCGTCGGATTCGATCAGCGTGCTCAATGTGACTCCTTCGTCTGCGGATTGGTCATGTCCGGTCGCGCCCTAGGTCTCCTGCACCACCGCCAGCAGGGCGCCGACCTGCACCTGCTGTCCCGTCGTCACCGGCAGCGCCGTCACGGTCCCGTCCACCGGGGCCGAGATGACGTGCTGCATCTTCATCGCTTCGAGCCACAGCAGCGGTTCACCGGCCCGGACACCCGATCCGGTGACGAGGCCGTCCGCGAGCTTGACGACCGTGCCGGGCATCGGGGCGAGCAGGGAGCCGGGGGCGTGCTGGGCCTCCGGGTCGGGGAAGCGGGGCAGCGCGGTGAGGGCGGTGCCGTTGACGTGGACGCGGTCGCCGTAGCGGGCGACCTCGAAGCGGCGCCGTACGCCGTCGATCTCCAGGACGACCAGCCCGGGGTCGGCGTGCACCACCTGCACCCCCTCGGCCGTGAGGCCGCCGCGGGTGTGGCGGTAACGGACCTCCGTCTCCTCGCCGGCCGTCGTGTACCGCTTCGTCTGCGGCTGGGACGGCAGGTTGCGCCAGCCGCCCAGCGGCGAACGGGTGCGCGCGTCCGCGAGGGCGGCGGCGAGCGGGGCGTACGGGTCGGGCCGCGGCACGGTGAGGTCGCCGAGGTGCCGGTCGTAGAAGCCGGTGTCCATGCGGGCGGAGGTGAACTCCGCGTGGCGCAGGGAGCGGACCAGCAGGTCGCGGTTGGTGACCGGGCCGTGCAGGACCGTGCGTTCCAGGGCGCCCGCGAGCTTGCGGATCGCCTCCGCGCGCGTGGGCGCGTGGGCGACGACCTTGGCCAGCATGGGGTCGTAGTGGACGCCGATGTCGTCGCCGTCGCCGAAGCCGGTGTCCAGACGGACGCCCTCGGGGACGGTCAGGCGGTGCAGGGTGCCGGTCTGCGGGGTCCAGTCGTTCGCCGGGTCCTCGGCGTAGAGCCGTGCCTCGACGGCGTGGCCCCGCGCGCGCGGCGGCTCGGGGTCCAGGGCGGCGCCCTCCGCGACCCGGATCTGCTCGGCCACCAGGTCGAGGCCGAAGACGGCCTCCGTGACCGGGTGTTCGACCTGGAGGCGGGTGTTCATCTCCAGGAAGTGCGCGCGGCCGTCGGCGACGAGGAACTCGACGGTGCCCGCGCCGACGTACGAGACGGCCCGCGCGGCGCGCACGGCCAGCGCGCGCAGTTCCTCCGCCGACCGCTCGGACAGACCCGGCGCCGGTGCCTCCTCGATCACCTTCTGGTGGCGCCGCTGGAGGGAGCAGTCGCGGGTGCCGAGCGCCCACACCGTGCCGTGCGTGTCGGCGAGGATCTGCACCTCGACATGGCGGCCGTTCTCGACGTACGGCTCGACGAACACCTCGCCGTCGCCGAACGCGCTCGCCGCCTCGGCCCGGGCGCCCTCCAGCGCGGGGGCCAAATCCGGCAGGCGGCGCACGACGCGCATACCGCGCCCGCCACCGCCCGCGGCAGCCTTCACCAGCACCGGCAGGTCGGCCTCCGTCACCTCGTCCGAGGCGAGCGGGGCGAGCCCCATGAGCTGCTTGGCGCGGGTCTTGGACGCCATCGCCTCGATCGCCTCGGGCGGCGGCCCGATCCAGACGAGGCCCGCGTCCAGGACGGCGCGCGCGAAGTCGGCGTTCTCGGACAGGAAGCCGTAGCCGGGGTGCACGGCGTCCGCGCCCGCGCCGACGGCGGCCTTCACCACCAGGTCGGCGCGCAGATAGGTCTCCGCGGGCGTGCTGCCCGGCAGCCGCACGGCCGCGTCCGCCACGCGCGCGTGGAGGGCGCCGGCGTCGGCGTCCGAGTGCACGGCGACGGTACGGATGCCCGCCTCACGGCAGGTCCGGAAGACGCGGCAGGCGATCTCGCCGCGGTTGGCCACCAGAACGGAAGTAATCATGAGCCTCACATCCGGAAGACGCCGAAACCGCCCCGCGCTCCCTCGAAGGGCGCGGTGTGGACGGCCGACAGGCACAGGCCGAGAACGGTGCGGGTGTCGCGCGGGTCGATGACACCGTCGTCGTACAGCCGCCCGGACAGGAACATGGGCAGCGACTCGGACTCGATCTGCTGCTCCACCATGGCGCGCAGGGCGGCGTCCGCGTCGTCGTCGTAGGGCCGGCCCTTCGCGGCCGCCGACTGCCGGGCGACGATGGACAGGACGCCGGCGAGCTGCTGCGGGCCCATCACCGCCGACTTGGCGCTCGGCCACGCGAAGAGGAACCGGGGGTCGTAGGCGCGCCCGCACATGCCGTAGTGGCCCGCCCCGTACGAGGCGCCCATGAGGACGGACAGATGCGGGACCTTCGAGTTGGCGACCGCGTTGATCATCATCGCGCCGTGCTTGATGATGCCGCCCTGCTCGTACTCCCGGCCCACCATGTATCCGGTGGTGTTGTGCAGGAAGAGCAGCGGGATGTCGCGCTGGTTGGCGAGCTGGATGAACTGGGCGGCCTTCTGGGACTCCGCGCTGAAGAGCACGCCCTGGGCGTTGGCCAGGATCCCGACCGGATAGCCGTGCAGGCTCGCCCAGCCCGTGACGAGGCTCGTCCCGTAGAGGGGCTTGAACTCGTCGAAGTCGGAGGCGTCGACGATCCGGGCGATCACCTCGCGCGGGTCGAAGGGGGTGCGCAGATCCCCGGGGACGATGCCCAGGAGTTCGTCCTCGTCATACTTCGGGGGGACGGCCGGGCCAGGATCGCGGTAGGCCTTGCGGTGGTTGAGGCGGGCCACCACGCGGCGTGCCTGGCGCAGCGCGTCCCGCTCGTCGACGGCGAAGTGGTCGGCGAGGCCGGACACGCGCGCGTGCATCTCCGCGCCGCCCAGCGACTCGTCGTCGCTCTCCTCGCCGGTCGCCATCTTCACCAGCGGCGGCCCGCCGAGGAAGACCTTCGCGCGTTCCTTGACCATGATCGCGTGGTCGCTCATGCCGGGGATGTACGCGCCGCCGGCGGTCGAGTTCCCGAAGACGACGGCGACGGTCGGGATGCCGGCGGCGGAGAGCCGGGTCAGGTCGCGGAAGACGGCCCCGCCCGGGATGAAGATCTCCTTCTGCGACGGCAGGTCGGCCCCGCCGGACTCCACCAGGCTGATGCAGGGCAGCCGGTTGGCGAGGGCGATGTCGTTGGCGCGCAGGGCCTTCTTCAGCGACCAGGGGTTGCTGGCTCCGCCGCGCACGGTCGGGTCGTTGGCGGTGATCAGGCACTCCACGCCCTCGACGACCCCGATGCCGGTGACGAGGGAGGCGCCCACCGTGTACTCGCTCCCCCAGGCGGCCAGCGGCGACAGCTCCAGGAACGGCGTGTCGGGGTCGAGGAGCAGCTCGACGCGCTCCCGGGCGAGGAGCTTGCCGCGCGCGCGGTGCCTGGCGACGTACTTCTCCCCTCCCCCGGCCAGCGCCTTGGCGTGCTCGGTGTCGAGGTCGGCGAGCTTGGCGAGCATGGCCTCGCGGTGCGCGCGGTAGTCGGGGCCCTGGGTGTCCAGGGCGGTCGTGAGAGCCGTCACAGGAGGGCCTCCGGGATGTCCAGGTGTCGGGAGCGCAGCCATTCGCCGAGTGCCTTGGCCTGCGGGTCGAAGCGGTGCTGGGCGGCGACCCCGGCGCCGAGGAGGCCCTCGACGACGAAGTTCAGGGCGCGCAGCCGGGGCAGGAGGTGACGGGTGACGGTCAGCTCGCGGCTCTCCGGGACGAGCTGCCGGAACCGGTCGGCCGTCAGCTCGTGGGCGAGCCAGCGCCATGCCTCGTCCGTCCGGGCCCACACGCCCACGTTGGCGTCGCCGCCCTTGTCACCGCTGCGGGCGCCGGCCACCAGCCCGAGGGGCGCGCGCCGTACGGGGCCCGGGGGCAGCGGCTCCGGCAGGTCCGGTTCCGGCACCTCCTCCAGGACGCGGGCGTCGGCGGCCGGGGGCGGGGCGACGGGCAGGCGGCGGCCGTCGTCGAGGACGGCGATGTGCTCGACGTCCTCCTGCGGCACGTGGGCGGCCTCGAACACCCCGTAGGGAGCGCCCCTCCCGGGTGGCGCGAGCACATGGAAGCCGGGATAGCCGGCCAGCGCCAGCTCCACCGCGGCCCCGCTCAGCGCCCGTCCCACGGCGTCCTGTTCGGGGTCGCGCACGACGAGCCGCAGCAGCGCGCTGGCGGTCTCCTCGGTGTCGGCGTCGGGACGGTCGGTGCGCACCAGCTCCCACCGCACCTCCGCGGGGCGGGACTTGAGGAAGACCTGGGCCATCTGTTCCCGCACGAGCGCGGCCTTCGCCTCGATGTCCAGGCCGGTGAGCACGAACACGACCTCGTTGCGGAAGCCGCCGAGGCGGGTGCGGCCGACCTTGAGGGTCGGGGGCGGGGCCTCCCCGCGCACGCCGTGGATCCGCACCCGGTCCGGGCCGTCCTGGGTGAGCCGCACGGTGTCCAGCCGGGCGGTGACGTCGGGGCCGGCGTAGCGGGCGCCCGTCGTCTCGTACAGCAGCTGCGCGGTCACCGTGCCGACGTCGACGAAGCCGCCGGTGCCGGGGTGCTTGGTGATGACGCAGCTGCCGTCCTCGTGGATCTCGGCCAGCGGGAAGCCGGGCCGCCGCAGGTCACGGCCGCCCTCGGCGAAGAAGGCGTAGTTGCCGCCGGTGGCCTGCGTCCCGCACTCCAGGACGTGTCCGGCGACGACGGCGCCCGCGAGCCGGTCGTACTCCCCGGGCCCCCAGCCGAAGTGGGCGGCGGCCGGACCGGTGACCAGGGCCGCGTCGGTGACCCGTCCGGTGACGACGATCTCCGCGCCCTCGCGCAGACAGGCGGCGATGCCGGAGCCGCCGAGGTAGGCGTGGGCGGTGAGGCTGCCGGGATAGCGGGCGCCGAGGTCGTCGCCCTCGACGTGCGCGACACGGGCCGGGATGCCGAGCCGTTCGGCCAGCTGCCTGACGGCGTCGGCCAGTCCGGCCGGGTTGAGGCCTCCGGCGTTGGTGACGATCCGGACGCCGCGGTCGTGGGCGAGGCCGAGGGACTCCTCCAGTTGCCGGAGGAAGGTGCGGGCGTACCCGCCGGCGGGGTTCTTCAGCCGGTCGCGGCCGAGGATCAGCATGGTCAGCTCGGCGAGGTAGTCGCCGGTGACGACGTCGAGTTCGCCGCCGGTGAGCATGTCGCGCAGGGCGTCGAAGCGGTCGCCGTAGAAGCCGGAGGCGTTGCCTATCCGCAGGACCGTCACCGGGCGGCTCCCTTCGGCGCACGGCCCCCGCCGGGCGGGCCCGCGAAGGCCTGGGCGATGTCCAGCCAGCGGTCGGCGTCGGGGCCCTCGGCGCGCAGGGCGAGGTCGGCGCGGTGGGCGCGCTGGGTGACCAGGAGGCAGAAGTCGAGGGCGGGGCCGGTGACCCGGTCCGTGGCGTTCTCGGGGCCGTACGTCCACAGGTCGCCGGAGGGGCCGCGCAGTTCCACCCGGAACTCCTCGAACGGCGTGGGCAGTCCGTGCACGCCGAAGGCGAAGTCCCGGGTGCGGACGCCGAGGCGGACGATGTGCCGGAGCCGGTCGGTGGGTGCGGGCGTCTCGCCCAGCGCGTCCGCCACGTCCTGGCCGTGGGCCCAGGTCTCCATGAGCCGGGCGGTGGCCATGGAGGCGGCCGACATGGGCGGCCCGTACCAGGGGAAGCGCGCCCCGGCGGGGGCCGCCTTCAGGGCGTCCGCCAGGGCCTCGCGCCCGGCCCGCCAGTCCGCGAGCAAGCGCTCGGGCGGCTTCGCGGCCCCGTCCCGTGCGCCGTTGTCGACGAAGTCCCCGGGCGCGGCGAGCGCCTTCTCGACCTCGCGGGCGAACGCGTCCTGATCGGTCACGGCCAGCACGGAGGAGTGGTCGGTCCAGGCGAGGTGCGCGATCTGGTGGGCGACGGTCCAGCCGGGGGCGGGGGTCGCAAGGTTCCACCGCTCGGGACTCAACTCGGCTACCAGCCGGTCGAGTTCGTCGCTTTCGGCACGGAGGTCGTCGAGCACGGGCGTCGGGTCGGCCATGGGGTGGAGCATGGCAGCGGGGCCAGAAACAAGCAAGCATGCTTGCATTAATTTCCCCGATGCCGCCTGCGGTCCGGGGCGCGAGCGGGCCGCCCCGTCGTCGTCCGGTCAGGCCGCGGGCGCCGACTCCGGGAGGACGCCCGGACCGGCGCCGGAGACGGCCGGCCGCTGCCGTTCCCCGCGCCGGCCCAGCACCGCGAGGGCCGGGCCGCCGATCGTCTGGGCCGCGGCGAAGGCGGCGAAGGCGGCGAAGGAGAGCAGGGAGGGAGTGAACTCCGGGGTGCGGAACAGGGAGCGGTAACTGCGCATGCCCGCAGTCTCGGAGCGGCCGGAGCCTCCTGGTCGCCGCTTCGCCGACACACGGGACGTGGACCGCACGTACGCCCGGACGGCCGCCCCCGAACCGCCCGTCAGGCCTCCGGGACCGCGGACTCGGGACGCCCCACCTGCGTCCGGACCGCGCCCATGCTCGCCGCGACGACCAGGGCGATCGCGGCCGCCTGGACCGTGGTCAGGGCTTGGTCGAGGATGAGGAAGCCCGCGGTGGCGGCGATCGCCGGTTCCAGGCTCATCATGATCGCGAAGGTGGAGGCCGGCATACGGCGCAGGGCGAGGAGTTCCAGGGTGTAGGGCAGGACCGAGGAGAGCAGGGCCACCGCCGCGCCGAGGCCCAGCGTCACCGGGTCGGCCAGCTTGACGCCCGATTCGGCGAGGCCCAGGGGGAGGAAGAGCAGCGCGCCCACCGCCATCGCCAGCGCCAGACCGTCCGCCTGCGGGAACCGGCGGCCGGTGCGGGCGCTGAAGACGATGTACGCCGCCCACATCGCCCCCGCGCCCAGCGCGAACGCGACCCCCAGCAGGTCGAGGCCACCGCCCGGACCGACGCCGTCCCCGCCGCCCCCGCTGAGCAGGAAGACGCCCGCGAGGGCCAGCCCGGCCCAGACCAGGTTCAGCGCGCGGCGCGAGACGACGACCGACAGCGCGAGGGGTCCGAGGACCTCCAGGGTCACCGCCGCGCCCAGCGGGATGCGGTCGACGGCCTGGTAGAAGAGGCCGTTCATCGCGGCCATCGTGACACCGAAGACGACGACCGTGCCCCAGTCCGTGCGGGAGTGGCCGCGCAGCCGGGGCCGGCAGATCACCAGCAGGACCACCGCCGCCACCAGCAGCCGCAGCGCCACCACGCCGAGCGCGCCGGCCCTCGGCATCAGCGTCACCGCCAGCGCGCCGCCGAACTGCACCGAGATGCCTCCGGCGAGCACGAGGCCGACCGGGCCGAGAGTGCCGAGACGGCCCGGGGCCCCGGGATCACCGGCCGGTGGGGCGGTGCGGGCGAGCTGGGGTGTGGCGGCGGTGTCGGGGGCAGTCACGGGCGGTCCAGGGGCTCGGCTCGGTGTGTACATCACGCTGCACTTTCAAGTCCAGGGTAATGGACTCGGTCAGGCGTGTGAACCCGTTATGCCACTGTCTCGGGCTGTGAGACGTCGGCCGGAGGGCCGGACGGGCGGGAGGCAGGCAGCGCGGGCGGGGCGGGAGACAGGGAGCGCGGGCCGGGCGGAAGGCAGGGGGCGCGGGAGGGGCGGGAGACAGGGAGCGCGGGCCGGGCGGAAGGCAGGGGGCGCGGGAGGGGCGGCTAGCGGCGTGACATGTAGAGGTCCAGCGCCTTGTGCAGCAGTCTGTTGAGGGGGAAGTCCCACTCCCCCAGGTACTCCACGGCCTGTCCGCCCGTGCCCACCTTGAAGCGGAGCAGACCCAGCAGGTGGTTGGACTCCTCGAGGGTGTCCGTGATCCCCCTCAGGTCGTAGACGGCGGCGCCCAGTTCATGGGCGTCGGCCATCATGCGCCACTGCATGGCGTTGTTCGGCTGGACCTCGCGCCTGCGGCCGGTGGAGGCGCCGTAGGAATACCAGACGTGCTCGCCGACGGTCAGCATGGTCGCCGCGGCGAGGACCTCCCCGTCGTGGTGGGCGAGGTAGAGCCGCATCCGGTCGGGATGCTCGGCGTTCAGGGCGCTCCACATCCGCTGGAAGTAGGACAGGGGGCGCGGGAGGAAACGGTCGCGTCCGGCGGTCTCGGTGTACAGCCCGTAGAACACCGGGAGGTCCTCCGCACCGCCCCGGACGACCTTCACGCCCGCCTTCTCGGCCTTCTTGATGTTGCGCCGCCACTGCTGGTTGAGACCGCCGTGGACGTCCTCCAGCGTGCGTCCGGCGAACGGGACCTGGAAGACGTAACGGGGCTGACCGGCCGCGAAGCCGTCCTCGCCGCCCGGCTCCGTCTGCTGCCAGCCGGCCCGGCGCAGCCGGTCGGCGACGTCGAGGGCGCGCGGCTCGTACGAGGTAGCCTGCGCGTCCCGCAGCCGGTGGGCGGCCGGGTCGGCGATGGCCGCCTTGACCGCCTCGGCGCTCCAGCGCCGCACGACGACGGGCGGGCCCATCTTCACCGAGAACGCCCCCCGCGCCTTCAGCCACGCGAGCATCGGCTCCAGCCAGCGCTCGACCAGATCCGGCGCGTGCCAGTCGACGAGCGGACCCTCCGGCAGATAGGCCAGATATCTGCGCAGCTTCGGCAACGGCCGGAACAGGACCAGCCCCACCCCCACGAGCGCGCCGCTCGCGTCCGTCCAGCCCAGGCTCTCCGCCCGCCAGTCCGGCTTCACGTCGCCCCACGACGGGATCTGCATATGGCTGGCGGAGGGACGGGCCGCCACGAACGCCAGGTGCTCGTCACGGCTGATGGACTGGACGCGCAGGCTCATACGCGAGGCTCCTTCGAATGACCGTTCGCATCGCCCGTACGCATCGCCGGGCGACCGTCCCGGCCAGCGTAGGAGTCGGCACCGCCGGCCCCGGCTCAGCCACGCCCGTCGCGGCCCCGGCCCCCCCGTACCGGCGGCCTCGGCCACCCCCGCCGCGCCCGTCACCCCCTCCGCCGGTGCGACCCGCCGCCCCGCCGCCCCCTCGCCCAGCGCTCCCGACCGCCGCCCTCCCCCAGCGCTCCTCGGCCCTCCCGGACGCCGCCGCCCCCTCCGTCAGCGCGCCCGGCCGTCGTCCTCCAGGCGCTCGGCCAGCACCTCCGCGAGGTGCCTCCCGCGGGTCCCCGCGAGCTGGTCCAGCTGGGTGCGGCAGGAGAAGCCGTCCGCCAGGACGACCGCTTCCCCGGGGGCGTCCCGTACGGCCGGCAGGAGCTGCTCGCGCGCGCAGGCCGCCGACACCTCGAAGTGGCCCTTCTCGAAGCCGAAGTTGCCGGCGAGCCCGCAGCACCCGCCGCTCAGCTCGCCGGTGAGGCCCGCGGCCTCGCGCAGCCGCCGCTCGGCCGCGTCGCCCAGGACCGCGTGCTGGTGGCAGTGCGTCTGACCGACCACCGGCCGGTCCAGCCGGGGCGGGGTCCAGTCGGGCGCGTGCCGTTCCAGGGCCTGCGCGAAGGTCAGGACGCGGGCGGCGAGACGGGCCGCGCGCGGGTCGTCGTGCAGCAGCTCGGGCAGGTCGGTGCGCAGGGCGGCCGCGCAGCTCGGCTCCAGGACGACGACCGGCGCGGCCGTCTCCAGCACCGGCTCCATCAGGTCGAGCGTGCGGCGCAGCACCACGCGCGCGTGGTCGAGCTGGCCGGTGGAGACGTAGGTCAGCCCGCAGCAGACCCGGCCCCGGCGGGCGGTCAGCAGCGCGGCCGCGCTTCTCGACCGGCCGTCGCCGACCGGCCGGCCCCGCATCCGCAGGGTCGGCGGCAGCGCCACCCGCAGCCCAGCCGCCTCCAGGACCCGCACGGCGGCCCGGCCGACGGACGGCGAGAGATGCTCGGTGAAGGTGTCGGGCCACAGGACGACCAGGTCACCGCCCTGCCCCGGCCCGGTGACGGGCTTCCTGCGCCGCCACCACCCGCTGAACGTCCGCCGGGCCAGCCGCGGGATGTCCCGCTCGGCCGCGATCCCGCCGAGCCGCTTGGCGACGGCCGCCGCCGGGCCGACCGAGGCGAGCGCGTTGAGCGCGGCGGCCGCCCGCAGCCGGCTCGCCCACCGCAGCCACACCGGCAGCCGCCCCATGCTGTAGTGGGCGGCCGGACGCCGGCGGCCCTCGTAGTGGTGATGCAGGAACTCCGCCTTGTACGTGGCCATGTCGACCTCGACGGGGCAGTCCGAGCGGCAGCCCTTGCAGGACAGGCACAGGTCCAGCGCGTCCCGGACCTCCGTGGAGCGCCAGCCGTCGGTCACCAGCTCACCGGCCAGCATCTCGTGCAGCAGCCGCGCACGCCCGCGCGTGGAGTGCTCCTCCCGGCCCGTGGCCCGGAACGACGGGCACATCACCCCCGGCCCCGGCGCCGCGCCCGGCACGGCAGTCGTGCGGCACTTCGCGACGCCTACGCACCGGCGCACCGCCGCCGAGAAGTCCCCGCCGTCCGACGGGTAGCCGAAGGCCACGTCGACCGGCTCGCGCGGAAGGACGGCGAAGCGCAGACCGGCGTCGAGGGGCGCGGGGCGCACCAGCATCCCCGGGTTGAGGAGGTCGTCCGGGTCCCAGACCGCCTTGGCCCGCTCGAACAGGGCGACCATGTCCTGTCCGTACATCCTCGGCAGCAGTTCGGCCCGGGCCTGTCCGTCGCCGTGCTCGCCGGAGAGGGAGCCGCCGTGGGACACGACCAGTTCGGCGAGTTCCTCGGAGAACCGGCGGAAGCGGGCGATCCCGGCCGTCGTCAGCAGGTCGAAGTCGATGCGGACGTGGATGCAGCCGTCCCCGAAGTGTCCGTACGGCGTGCCGCGCAGGCCGTGGTCGGTGAGCAGCGCCCGGAAGTCCCGCAGGTACGCGCCGAGCCGGGCCGGCGGCACCGCGCAGTCCTCCCAGCCGGGCCAGGCCTCCGCTCCGTCCGGCATGCGGGTCGCCGTCCCGCTCGCGTCCTCGCGGATCCGCCACAGCGCCCGCTGCCCGGCGAGATCCCGCACGATCCGGGCGTCCAGCACGTCCGCCGCGCGCACGATGTCCTCCGCACGCGCGCGTGCCTCGCCCTCCGACCCGCCGCCGGTCTCCACGAACAGCCAGGCACCGCCCCGCGGCAGCCCGGCCGCAGCGCCCGGCGGCACCAGGTCGGCGGCCATCCCCTCCACCGTCAGCGGCCCGAACGGCAGCAGCCCGGCGGCGGCCTCGGCGGCGGCGCCCTCGTCGGCGTACCCGAGCACCGCGAGCACACGCGCGCGTGGCGCCTCGACGAGCCGTACGACGGCCTCGGTGAGCACGCCCAGGGTGCCTTCGCTGCCGCAGAAGGAACGGGCCACGTCGGCGCCGTTCTCCGGCAGCAGCGCGTCCAGGGCGTAGCCCGAGATGCGGCGGGGCAGCTCGGGGAAGCCGGTCCGCAGCCGGGCGAGTTCCCCGTCCACCAGGGCGCGCAGGCCGTCCGGCGCGCCCGCCCACCCCTGTCCGAGCCGCAACCGCGCGCCGCGCGCGGTGACGACCTCCAGCTCGCGCACCCCGTCCGCCGTCGTCCCCCACGCCACCGAGTGGGAGCCGCACGAGTTGTTGCCGATCATGCCGCCGAGCGTGCAGCGGCTGTGGGTGGACGGGTCGGGGCCGAAGCGCAGCCCGTGCGGGGCGGCGGCCTCCTGGAGCCGGTCGAGGACCAGCCCCGGCTGCACGACGGCCGTCCGCGCCCCCGGATCGAGGGCGGTCAACCGGTTCATGTGACGCGTGAAGTCCAGCACCACGCCGGTGCCGGTGGCCTGCCCCGCGATGGACGTGCCTCCGCCGCGCGCGACGACCGGCACGCCGTGCGCCCGGCACACCGCGAGCACCGCCGCCACGTCGTCGGCGTCCCGCGGCGCCACGACCCCGAGCGGGACGCGCCGGTAGTTGGAGGCGTCCATGGTGGTGAGCGCCCGGGAGGTCACGTCGAACGCGACCCCGCCCCGGACGACCTTGCGCAGATCGGCTTCGAGATCCGTCATGGGGTCCACCCAACCAGCCCGTCCGGTGTTCGAGGAGGTTGCGGCCGAGGCCGGCGCCGCCGGCCGGAGGGCCCGGAGACGCACTCCCGGGCACCGCGACACGAACCCGTCTCACCCGACGGACCAGGTTTCCTCCAGGTTTCCCCCACCGGCTAACCTCGCTCCCGTGGCTGAGATCCAGATTCCTGCTGACATCAAGCCCGCCGACGGTCGATTCGGCGCGGGCCCCTCCAAGGTGCGGGTGGAGGCGCTGGACGCCCTGGCCGCCACCGGTACGTCCCTCCTCGGCACCTCCCACCGCCAGGCGCCGGTCAAGAACCTCGTCGGCCAGGTGCGCGAGGGCATCTCCGAGCTGTTCTCCCTCCCCGAGGGCTACGAGGTCGTCCTCGGCAACGGTGGCTCCACCGCGTTCTGGGACATCGCGACCCACGGTCTGATCGAGAACAAGTCGCAGCACCTCACGTTCGGCGAGTTCTCGTCCAAGTTCGCGAAGGCCGCCAAGCTGGCCCCGTGGCTGGCGGAGCCGACCGTCGTCGCCGCCGACCCGGGCACGCACCCCGAGCCCGCGGCCGAGGCGGGTGTCGACGTCTACGCCTTCACCCACAACGAGACCTCCACCGGCGTCGCCGCCCCGATCAAGCGCGTGCCGGGCGCCGACGAGGGCTCCCTGGTGCTGGTGGACGCCACCTCCGGCGCCGGCGGCCTCCCGGTCGACATCGCCGAGACGGACGTCTACTACTTCGCCCCGCAGAAGTCCTTCGCCTCCGAGGGCGGCCTGTGGATCGGCGTGTTCTCCCCGGCCGCGATCGAGCGCGCCGAGCGGATCCACGCGTCCGGCCGGCACATCCCGGAGTTCTTCAGCCTGCCGACGGCGATCGACAACTCCCGCAAGAACCAGACGTACAACACCCCGGCCCTCTCCACCCTCTTCCTGCTGAACCAGCAGCTGGAGTGGATCAACGGCCAGGGCGGCCTGGACTGGTCGGTGCGCCGCACCGCCACCTCCGCGCGCACGCTGTACGGCTGGGCCGAGGACGTCAAGTACGCCAACCCGTTCGTCACCGACCCGGCCAAGCGTTCCCAGGTCATCGGCACGATCGACTTCTCCGACGACGTGGACGCGGCCGCCGTCGCCAAGGTGCTGCGCGCCAACGGCATCGTCGACACCGAGCCCTACCGCAAGCTCGGCCGCAACCAGCTGCGGGTCGCGATGTTCCCGGCGGTCGACCCGGCCGACGTCGAGGCGCTCACCAAGTGCGTCGACTACGTGATCGAGAAGCTCTGACCGCCTCCGGTACCGCATGAGTACCCCTCAGGTATGACCACGAAGGGCGCCCGGTGGACACCGGGCGCCCTTCGTCGCGTCTCACGCCGCGCAGCTCACGCCGCCGTGCAGTTCACGCTCGGCGCGCCCCCGCCCCCGGGCGTGCCGCCGAACCCGAAGGTCGCCGAACCGCCCGCCGGGAGCGCCCCGTTGTGCGCGGCGTTCACCGCGGTCACGCCGGCCCCGCTCTGGGTGTACGAGGCGTTCCACATGCTGGTGATCTGCTGCGCGCCGCCGAAGGTCCAGGTCACCTTCCAGGAACCGATCGCCGTGGTCCCGGTGTTGGTGACCTTCACCTCGGCGTTGAAGCCGGATCCCCAGTCGCTGCTGACGGTGTAGGCGGCGGCGCAGGACGCCGTGCCGCCCCCGCCGCCCCCGCCGCCCCCGCCGCCCCCGCCGCCGGTCCCCGGGAAGCCCGGCGCCTTGACGCTCGCCAGGTAGCCGTCCTTCACGGTGTCGACGGTCTGCCAGTCGTCCTTGAGGATGCCTCCGGTGTCACCGGAGTTGGGGTTCCAGGACCAGAAGGTCCAGTGGAAGGAGTCGGCGCCGTACGTCGACGTCGGGCGGAGGTAGCTCACCAGGGCCGCCAGCCACTTCTGGTCCACCGTCGACTGGAGTGTGGTGCCGAACTCGCCCACCCACACGGGCGCGATGTTCTGCTGGAAGATGTAGCCCCAGTACTTGTCCCAGATCCCCGGCATGTTCGCGGGGAACGCCGGGTCGCTGAACCAGCTCTGCTGGGCGACGCTCGTCGCGTAGTCGTGGGCCGAGTACACGACCCGGTTCGCCACGTCGAGCCGCACCGGATACTGGCCGACGCCCATCAGGTTGCCGCCCCACCAGCCGGAGACCCCGTTGAAGGTCTGCACGCCCTCGACGAAGATCAGGAGGGCGGGATTGACGGACAGGACGGCGTTGCCCGCACGTTGCGCGGCCAGCCGCCAGTCGGTCGCGGTGTCCCCGCAGCCCCAGCAGGCGGGATCGTGGGGTTCGTTGTGCAGGTCGATGCCGACGACCGTGTCCTGGCCCTGGTAACGGGCCGCGAGGGCCTTGAGATCGGCGATCCACGTCGATTCGGGGACCGCGGCCGTGTACCAGAGCGCCGACTGCCCGCCCGCGTCCGGCCGGTGCCGGTCGAGGATCACCTTCAGGCCGTCCTGACCTGCGTACGAGACGATCCGGTCCAGGATCTGGAGCGAGTTCAGCCCCTGGAGGTCGGCGTTCTTGCCGCCGCTGAAGTCGATGCTGTCGGGGACGGTCGCACTCTTGAAGATGTCGTCGCTGTAGGGGATGCGGATCGTGTTGTAGCCCAGCGACCTCATCTGGTCGATCATGCTCTTGTAGTCGCGGGACCAGAGGCCGTGGACGACGTGGTTGCCGGTCTCGAAGCCGAACCAGTTGATCCCGGCGACCCGGACCGGCTGTCCTGCGGCGTCCAGGATCTGCCGGCCGCTGGTGTGCCAGTAACCCGCCCCGGCCTCGGCGACGGCGTCCGCCGCGTGGGCCGTCTGCGCTCCGGCTCCCAGTGGGATCAGAAGGGCGGCGGCCAGACCGCACAGCATTCTTCGCAAGCTGCGGAACATCTCGCTGCTTCCTCTCGGGAGGCGCGGGCCCGAAACACATGGGAGCGCTCCCATACTCCGCGCACCCCCCAGGAAACTGACACACCATGACCACGTCAAGAAGCGCGGCAACGGCGACGCGCGGAAGCGCTCAGTCGCGGCGCAGCAGCCGGCGGAGGCCGAAGAAGGCGACGAAGACCGCGGCGACCGCCAGCGCGCCCAGTTCGACGCCGCCGGTGGCCGAGGACCCGTCACCGTCGTCCGAGGCGCCTGAACTCCCCTTCCCGGACGGCGACTCGGCGCCCGGAGCGGAGCCCTCGGGCGCCTTCTCCGCCACCACGGAGCTGCCGGAACCCTCGCTCCCGTACAGGAGCTCGGTGCCGTCTGCGGAGTAGCTGACGGACTCCCCCTGGCGCTGCAGCGGCACGTCGAGCCGCCCCTCGCGCTTGATCTTCCCGCCGTTCCAGGCGTAGGAGATGCCGCCGAAGTAACCGCGGACGGCGAGTCGGGAGCCGTCCGGGGAGAAGGCGGCGTCGGTGGCCCAGAGGTCGACGGCGGCGACGGGCCTGAAGACGTTCGCCCCGGAGGCGGAGAGGTCCGCCGGCCCCTCGTAGAGGTGCCCGCCGTCCTCCTTCTTGTCGATGATGTAGACCCGGCCGGTCCTGGGGTGCACGAGGAGCGACTCGGCGTCCCGCGGGCCGTCGGAGTACTTCACGACGTACTGCGTGGCCCTGACGGTCTGGTCGACGAGCTTCGCGGGCTCGGGCAGCCGGTAGATCCACACGTACTGCCAGGTGCCGCCGAGGTTGTCGCCGATGTCGCCGACCCAGATCTCGTTGCCCGGCCCGATGGAGATCGCCTCGACGTCGCGGGGCGTGCCGACGCCGGTCAGCGTGAGCCGGGCGAGCGTCTTCCCGGTCGCGCCGTCGACGGCGTAGAGGTAGGGGCCGTCGTCGCTGTCGTTGTGGGTCCAGTAGACGCCCGGGTGCCGGCGGGAGGCGGCGAGACCGCTGGACTCGGTGATGCGCGGATCCTCGATGGTGAATCCCTTGTCGCCGTCGGCGGCGGACGCGGCGGGCGCGGCGGACGCGGCGGGCGCGGCAAGCACGGTGAAGGCGCCCGAGAGGAGGACTCCGGCGAGAAGGGCTCCGGCCCGGACGGCGAAAGATCGGCGCATGCCCACAAGCCTGCCATCCCGCCCAGCCGTTCACGGATTCGTGGCCGGTCTCACACGCCCACGGAGGGGGTGATCCCTTTCCCGATCCCTCATCATGAGCGGATGCTCAGGTTCATGCCCGTAGGCGACTCGATGACGATCGGCAGCTCGGGCGAGCACACCTGGCGTTACCGCCTGTGGCGGCACCTGTGCGCCACGTACGACGGCCCGTTCACCCTGTCCGGCCCGCGCGAGACCCTCTACGACAAGGCGACCGACGCCGCCGCCTCGTACGCCTACGCCGACCCCGACTTCCCGCGCGGTCACCTGGCCGGCTGGGGCGAGGGCTGGCTGCACATGGCCCCGCTGATCGGCGACGCGGTCCGTGCGACGGGGGCGGACGTCCTGCTGGTCTCGCTCGGCCTGATCGACCTCGGCTTCTACACGAACGCCGAGCAGACCGCGGAGAACGTCCGCGCCTTCGCCGCCGGGGCCCGCGCGGCGAACCCGCGGATCGCCATGGTGTGGCTGCCGGTCATCCCCAACGTCCGCGCCGCGGACGACGCGCCCTTCGCCACCCAGGTCGCCCGCTTCAACGAGCTCCTGGCGAAGACGGCCGCCGACCTGGACGAGCCGGGCTCCCCCCTCCTCCTGGCCTCGGTCCCGGAGTCCTGGGACATCGGCACCGACACCTACGACGGCACCCACCCGAACGCGAACGGCGAACACCGGCTGGCGTCGGCCTTCGCTGCGGCGCTGCACCAGGGGTGGGGGCTGGGCGGGGAGTACACGGGCTGAGGGCGCGCCCCCGCCCCTCGACCGGCCCGTCCCCGGCCGGTCCCCTTGCCTGGAGCGCACTCGAAGTCGTTGGCTTGTACTCCATGAAGTACACGCAGCTCGGACGTACCGGACTCAAGGTCAGCCGACTCGTCCTCGGCACCATGAACTTCGGCCCGCAGACCGACGAGACCGACAGCCACGCGATCATGGACGCGGCGCTCGGCGCGGGCATCAATTTCCTCGACACCGCAAACGTGTACGGCTGGGGTGAGAACAAGGGCCGTACCGAGGAGATCATCGGCAGCTGGTTCGCCCAGGGCGGCGGGCGCCGTGACCAGGTGGTCCTCGCCACCAAGGTGTACGGCAACATGGCCGCCGACGGCGACGCCTGGCCGAACCACGACAAGCTGTCCGCGCTGAACATCAGGCGGGCCGTCGACGCGAGCCTCAAGCGGCTCGGCACCGACCACATCGACCTCTACCAGTTCCACCACGTCGACCGCAGCACTCCCTTCGAGGAGATCTGGCAGGCCATCGACGTGCTCGTGCAGCAGGGCAAGATCCTCTATGCCGGGTCGTCCAACTTCCCCGGCTACAAGATCGCCCAGGCCAACGAGACCGCCGCCCGGCGGGGCGGCACCATCGGGCTGGTCAGCGAGCAGTGCCTGTACAACCTGGCCGAGCGGCGCGCCGAGATGGAGGTGATCCCGGCCGCCCAGGAGTACGGCCTCGGGGTCATCCCGTGGTCGCCGCTGCACGGCGGTCTGCTCGGCGGGGTCATCAAGAAGCAGGCCGAGGGCGGGCGCCGGGCCTCGGGGCGGGCCGCCGACACCCTGGCCGACCCCACCTCGCGCGCGCAGATCCAGGCCTACGAGGACCTGCTGGAGAAGCACGGCGTGGAGCCCGGCGAGGCCGCCCTGGCCTGGCTGCTCACCCGGCCGGGCGTGACCGGCCCGATCGTGGGCCCGCGCACCGCCGAGCAGCTCGACTCCGCCCTGCGCGCGGTCGACCTGGAGCTGAGCGGGGAACTGCTGGACGGCCTGGACGAGGTCTTCCCCGGGCCGGGCCCGTCCCCGGAGGCCTTCGCCTGGTAGGGGGCGCGCCCGCAGCCGTGCGGGGATCGCGCGACCGGCCGTACCCGGCCGCCACCCGGCGAACGGCGCGCGGTCCCCCGGCGCTCGGCGGCCGGGGGACGGGCCGGGACAGGCCTATCTGCCGACCGCCGCCGCCACGGCCACCACGACGAACATCAGCACAAGCGCACCGGCCATGATCCGGTTCCGGGTCTTCGGGTCCACGGGTCGAGCCTAACCGGCCCCGCCGAGCGCCCAGCGCCCGACCGGCTCGTAACGGGGCTGCTCCCCCGGAACGCCGGACCTCGGCAGGCTGCTGCGCACCAGCGCCAGCTCCCCCACCGTCCAGGTGCGGCCCTCGAAGGCGTCCAGCTCCTCGACGTACGGCCGCACGTCCACCGCGTCGCGGCTGCGGGCCAGCGTGAGGTGGGCCTTGTAGCGGCGGTGCTCGCCCCTGTCCACGCCCGCCTTGCGGGCCGCCGCCTCCGCCCGGCCGGCCAGCAGGCCCAGCGCCGGCACGTCCCCGGCGGCCCCGGCCCACAGCGCCCGCCCGCGCCCGAACTGGCCCCCGCCCCGCACGGACAGCGCGAAGGGCGCGCTGCGGTGCGCGGCCCGGCCGAGCCGCTCCGACAGCTCCGGTACGAGGTCGTCGTCGACCTCGCCGTAGAAGGCGAGGGTGAAGTGCCAGCCGGGGCGGCCCGTCCAGCGCAGCCCGTCGGCGCCGGGCAGGGCGCGCAACCGGGCGACCTCGGCGGCGAGTTCGTCGGCGATGTCGGCCGGGGGGAGCACGGCGGCGAAGAGTCTCATGCCCCCGATTTTCCCGGTCGCCGCGGCCGCGCGCCCGGCATGATGGACGGCATGCGGATCACCATCAGAGAAGGCGGGCCCGACGACGTCCCCGTGATGCTCGCCATGCTCGACAGCAGCGTGGAGTGGCTGGTCGCGCAGGGGCGCCCGGGCCAGTGGGGGACGCGTCCCCTGTCGGAGAGCCGGAAGACGGTGGAGTCGGTCGCCCGGTACCTGGAGGAGGGCCGGGCCTTCATCGCCGAGGCGGACGGCGTGCCGGCCGCGACCCTCACCCTCACCGACGCGCCCGGCGCGTATCTGGCCCACCTCCCGCCGCCCGGGGAGCCCGAGCGGTACATCCACTGGCTCGCCTCCGACCGCCGCTTCAAGGGCCGCGGTGCGGGCAGCGCCCTGCTCGCGCACGCGGCCGAGGAGACCCGGCGGGCGGGCGTCGGTCTGCTGCGGGTGGACTGCTACGCGGGCGACGACCGCAAGCTCGTCGCCTACTACGAGGCCAACGGCTTCACCCCGACCGAGGCGTACACCGTCGGCCCCCACGCGTGGCCGGGCCAGGTGCTGGCCCGGAGGGTGCGGCCCGCGGCCGCGTCCTCCGGGTGACGTCGTACGACGTCAGGCCACCGTGGCGAGTTCCCGGGCCTCCCGGGGCACGAACCGCACGCTCGGGTGGCCGTGGTTCCAGCCCACCGACAGGCGCAGATTGCCCATCCGGGCCAGGACGAGGCCGACGGTGACGGCCGCGGCGGCCGAGACGGCGCCGCCCGCCGCCAGGCCCGCCCGGACGCCGTACGCGTCGGTGATCCAGCCGGCGATCGGCGCGCCGATCGGGGCGCCGCCCATGAACACCATCATGTAGAGGGCCATCACCCGGCCGCGCATGGCCGGGTCGGTGCTCATCTGGACGCTGCTGTTGGCGGTGACGTTGACCGTCATGCCGAACATGCCGATCGGCGCCATGAGCAGGGCGAACAGCCACAGGGAGGGGGCCATGGAGGCCACGATCTCCATGGTGCCGAAGGCCACCGCACCGGCGACCAGCACCCGCATGCGGGCGGTGCCGCGCCGGGCCGCGAGCAGGGCGCCGGCCAGGGAGCCCACCGCCATCAGCGTGTTGAAGAGGCTGTAGGAGCCCGCGCCCGCGTGGAAGACGTCGTCGGCGAAGGCCGAGAGGTACACGGGGAAGTTGAAGCCGAAGGTGCTGACGAACCCGACCAGGACGATCGTCCAGATCAGCTCGGGGCGCCCGGCGACGTACTGGAGGCCCTCGCGCAGCTGGCCCTTGCCGCGCGGGGCACGCCGGACGGCGTGCAGGTCGCGCGAGCGCATCAGCAGCAGACCGGCGAGGGGGGCGACGAAGGACAGTCCGTTGAAGAGGAACGCCCAGCCGGTGCCGACCCCGGTGATCATCACGCCCGCCACGGCGGGGCCGACCAGCCGGGCCGACTGGAAGTTCGCGGAGTTGAGGCTGACCGCGTTCTGGAGCTGGTCGGGACCGACCATCTCGGAGACGAAGGTCTGGCGGGCCGGGTTGTCCAGCACGGTGGCGAGGCCCACGGCGAAGGCGGCGACGTAGACGTGCCAGACCTGGACGTGGCCGGAGAGGGTGAGGGCGGCGAGCGCGATGCCGGTGAGGGCCATCGCGGACTGGGTGAACAGCAGCGTCCGGCGCTTGGGCAGCCGGTCGACGAGCACGCCGCCGTAGAGGCCGAACAGCAGCATCGGCAGGAACTGCAGGGCCGTCGTGACGCCGACGGCGGTCGCGGAGCCGGTGAGGCTGAGGACCAGCCAGTCCTGGGCGATGCGTTGCATCCACGTGCCGATGTTGGACACGACCTGGCCCATGAAGAACAGGCGGTAGTTCCTGACCTTCAGCGAGCTGAACATGGATGACTTGCGGGTGCCCGTGGCGGGCTCCTCGGCAAGGGTCTCGTGGGTGGTCGGTGCGGGGGCGGAGTCTGCTCCGGATCCCGAACTCAAAGGGTCGCCTCCTTGTGGCTGCCTACAGGTGTGCGAGCTTCTCCAGCACGGGGGCGGCGGCGCGCAGCTTCGCCCACTCGTCCTCGTCGAGGCCGTCGACCAGGGTGGCCAGGAAGGCGTTCCGCTTGGCCCGGCTCTCCTCGAGCATGGCCTCGGCCTGCTCGGTCTTCGTGACGACCTTCTGACGCCGGTCCTCGGGGTGCGGCTCCAGCCGGACCAGGCCCTTGGCCTCCAGCAACGCCACGATGCGGGTCATCGAGGGCGGCTGCACGTGTTCCTTGCGGGCGAGCTCGCCCGGGGTGGCACTTCCGCAGAGGGAGAGGGTGCCGAGCACCGACATCTCGGTGGGGCTGAGCGACTCGTCGACCCGCTGGTGCTTGAGCCGACGGGACAGCCGCATCACGGCTGAGCGCAGGGAGTTCACGGCGGCAGCGTTGTCGCCATGGGTGAGGTCAGGCATCTCTTTAGGGTAACTCATTACTCTGGCTAAACAAGCTGGGGGGCGCCGGGATTCCCCGTGAGCCCGGCCACGGAAACCTCGCCATCACTCGAACGAGTGAGTAGGCAGCGAAAGCGACCGGACTGCGGTACGCGGCCGCGACCCTCGTCCCATGGGGACCAGTGTGCTCAGCCTGCGGATAGACGGGGAGCTGCTCGAGCGGCTCCGGCAGCATGCCGCGAAAAGGGGAATGAGCGTCCAGGACTATGTCGTCCAGACGCTCATCCGGGATGACTTCGACGAGCGGTTCCAGACCGCCGTCGAGGAGACGGAGAAGTTCTACGGGCTCACCTGAGCCGCCGCCGCACGGGCGGCGACCAGGTGAGCCCGGGGGGCCGGCATCAGGTGAGGCCGAGGGCCGGCATCAGGTAGTAGAAGGCGAAGACGGCGGCGACCACGTACATCGGCGCCGGGACCTCGCGGCCGCGTCCGGCCACCAGGCGCAGCAGCACGAAGGTGATGAAGCCCATGCCGATGCCGTTGGTGATCGAGTAGGTGAACGGCATCATCACCATGGTGATGAAGGCCGGGATGGCGATGGTGTGGTCCGCCCAGTCGATCTCCTTGACCGAGCCGGCCAGGATCAGGAAGCCCACCGCGAGCAGGGCCGGGGTGGCGGCCTGGGACGGGACCATCGTGGCGATCGGCGTGAGGAACAGCGCGACGGTGAACAGGCCGCCGGTGACGAGGTTCGCGAAACCCGTGCGGGCGCCCTCGCCGACACCGGCCGTGGACTCCACGAAGGCGGTGGTGGCCGAGGAGGAGCTGGCGCCGCCCGCGGCGACCGCGAGGCCGTCGACGAAGAGGACCTTGTTGATGCCGGGCATCTCGCCCTTGGCGTCGGTCAGCCTGGCCTCGTCGCTGACGCCCATGATCGTGCCCATCGCGTCGAAGAAGCACGACAGCAGGACCGTGAAGACGAAGAGGACGCCGGTCAGGACGCCGACCTTGCCGAAGCCTCCGAACAGGCTGAACTCGCCGATGAGCCCGAAGTCGGGGGTGGCGACGGGGTTGCCGGGCCACTCGGGGGTGGTGAGGCCCCAGGACGGGATCGTCGCGACCGCGTTGATGATCAGCGACAGGACGGTCATCGCGACGATCGAGATGAGGATCGCGCCCGGCACCTTGCGGGTGATCAGGGCCAGGGTGAGCAGGGCGCCCAGGATGAAGACGAGGACCGGCCAGCCGTTCAGATGACCGTCGGCGCCGAGCTGGAGCGGGACGGTGGTGTGGGCGGCGTCCGGGATCCGGCTGACGAAACCGGAGTCGACGAGGCCGATCAGCATGATGAACAGGCCGATACCGATGCTGATCGCCTTGCGCAGGCCGAACGGCACCGCGTTCATCACGCGCTCCCGCAGACCGGTGGCGACCAGGAGCATGACCACGAAGCCCGCGAGCACGACCATGCCCATGGCGTCCGCCCAGGACATCCGGGGGGCGAGCTGGAGCGCGACCACCGAGTTCACGCCGAGGCCGGCGGCCAGGGCGATGGGCACGTTGCCGATGACGCCCATGAGGAGCGTGGTGAAGGCGGCGGTGACACAGGTGGCGGTGACCAGCTGACCGTTGTCGAGCTGATGCCCGTACATGTCCTTCGCGCTGCCGAGGATGATCGGGTTCAGCACGATGATGTACGCCATCGCGAAGAAGGTGGCGAAACCGCCCCGGATCTCGCGGGGCAGGGTGCTGCCCCGTTCGGTGATCCTGAAGTGACGGTCGAGGGCGCCGAAGAGGGGCGTGGCTCCCGGCTGTTCAGGGGCGGGGACCTTGGCGGGGGCCGACGTGGGCATCTTTTGGCGTTTCCTACGAAGAGAAGTGGTCAGTACCAAACCGTTTCAGTATGAACATATAACGTTCGGATCGGCCATCTCCGCGCGTAGACCTGATCGCCTCGTAAGCTGAGCACCATGGAGAAGTGGATCCCCGAGCACGAGGCGCCGGAGCCCCTGGAGGGGCCCGTGGTCGCCACCATCACCGGCGGCACGATCCTCTGGTTCGTCCTCTTCCTCGTCCAGCTCCCCTTCTACGGCTGGTTCGACGACCACGGCCGTACCTGGTGGGTGTGGACGTGCCTCGCGGGCGCCGGACTGGGCCTCATCGGCATCTGGTACGTCCGCAAGCGGGACGCCGCGATCAAGCGGGACGCGGCGGGCGAACCGGCCGGGCCCGCGGGCCCCGCCACCGACTAGGGGCTCTCCCCGAGGCGGGTCCCCCGGCACTGCTCCCGAGGTACCGGGCGGCGCGGCACCCGTCCTCCCGAGGTCGGATCTTCGGCCTCCTCAGGGGGTGAACCCCCTGATCCGCACGTACCGTCGAACCCATGGCCCACACCGACGCCCCCGCCTCCGTACCGACGGCGACCGGCCTCACCGCCGCCGAGGTCGCGGACCGGGTCGCGCGCGGTCAGGTCAACGACGTACCCGTCCGCAGCAGCCGCTCCGTCGGCGAGATCGTCCGGGCGAACGTCTTCACCCGGTTCAACGCGATCATCGGCGTCCTCTGGGTGGTCATGCTGTTCGTCGCCCCCATCCAGGACGGCCTGTTCGGCTTCGTGATCCTCGCCAACACCGGCATCGGCATCATCCAGGAGTGGCGGGCCAAGCAGACCCTGGACTCGCTCGCGGTCGTCGGCGAGGCCCGGCCCACCGTCCGCCGCGACGGCACGGCCGTCGCGGTCTCCACCTCCGGACTCGTCCTGGACGACCTCATCGAGATCGGACCCGGGGACAAGGCCGCCGTGGACGGGGTGTGCGTCGAGGCGGACGGGCTGGAGATCGACGAGTCACTGCTCACCGGCGAGGCCGACCCCGTCGTCAAGCGGCCGGGCGACCCGGTCATGTCGGGCAGCTTCGTGGTGGCCGGCGGCGGCGCCTTCCAGGCCACGAAGGTCGGCCGCGAGGCCTACGCCGCCCAGCTCGCCGAGGAGGCCTCCCGCTTCACCCTCGTCCACTCCGAGCTGCGCTCCGGCATCTCCACGATCCTCAAGTACGTCACCTGGATGATGATCCCGGCCGCGATCGGCCTGGTCGTCACGCAGCTCTTCGTCAAGAACAACGACCTGAAGGAGTCCATCGCGCGCACCGTCGGAGGCATCGTCCCGATGGTCCCCGAGGGGCTCGTCCTGCTCACCTCGGTCGCCTTCGCTATCGGCGTCATCCGGCTCGGCCGAAAACAGTGCCTGGTGCAGGAACTTCCGGCCATCGAGGGCCTCGCCCGCGTCGACACCGTCTGCCTGGACAAGACCGGCACGCTCACCGAGGGCGGCATGGACGTGACCGGGCTCAGCACGCTCGACGGCTACGACGAGTCGTACGTACGCCGGGTGCTCGGCGCCCTCGGCGAGTCCGACCCGAGGCCGAACGCCTCCCTCCAGGCGATCATCGACGCCTACCCGGACGCCGAGGACTGGCGCTGCACCGAGTCCCTGCCCTTCTCCTCCGCCCGCAAGTACAGCGGCGCCAGTCTCAGCGAGGGCGACGGGGAGAGCGGCACCTGGCTGCTGGGGGCGCCGGACGTGCTGCTGGCCGACGACGACCCCGCCCTCGCCGAGACGGAGCGGCTGAACGAGCAGGGCCTGCGGGTGCTGCTGCTGGCCCGCGCCGCCCGCGACCTCGACGACCCCGACCCCGCGCGCGGCGCCAAGCCCGCCGCCCTAGTCGTGCTCGAACAGCGGCTGCGGCCGGACGCCGCCGACACCCTGCGCTACTTCGCCGAGCAGGACGTCCACGCCAAGGTCATCTCCGGCGACAACGCGGTCTCGGTGGGGGCGGTGGCCGCGAAGCTCGGGCTGGACGGCCGTGCGGTCGACGCGCGCCGGCTGCCCGCCGAGCCGGAGGGCATGGGCCGGGCCCTGGACGAGGGCACGGTGTTCGGCCGGGTGACGCCGCAGCAGAAGCGGGACATGGTCGGCGCGCTCCAGGCGCGCGGCCACACGGTCGCGATGACCGGGGACGGCGTCAACGACGTCCTCGCGCTGAAGGACGCCGACATCGGCGTGGCGATGGGCTCAGGATCCGAGGCCACCCGGGCGGTCGCGCAGATCGTGCTGCTGAACAACAGCTTCGCGACCCTGCCGTCGGTGGTGGCGGAGGGCCGGCGGGTCATCGGCAACATCACCCGGGTGGCGACCCTGTTCCTGGTGAAGACCGTCTACTCGGTGCTGCTGGCCCTGCTGGTGGTCTGCTGGCAGGTCGAATACCCCTTCCTGCCCCGGCACCTGACGCTGCTGTCCACCCTCACCATCGGCATTCCGGCCTTCTTCCTCGCCCTGGCCCCCAACAGGGAACGGGCCCGGCCGCACTTCGTGCGACGGGTGATGCGGTACTCCGTCCCGGGCGGGGTGGTGGCCGGCGTCGCGACCTTCGCCACCTATCTCCTCGCCCGTCACCACTACACGGGGGCGGGCTCGCTGGAGGCCGAGACCAGCGCGGCGACCCTCACGCTGTTCCTGATCTCGATGTGGGTGCTGGCGATCATCGCCCGTCCCTACACCTGGTGGCGGGTGCTGCTGGTGGCCTCGATGGGTGCGGCGTTCCTGCTCGTGCTGATGGTCCCGTGGCTTCAGGACTTCTTCGCGCTGAAGCTGATCGGGATGACCATGCCGTGGATCGCGGTGGCCGTGGCGGCGGTGGCGGCGGTCGTCCTGGAGTTCTCCTGGAAATGGGTCGACCGCCGCTTCCCGGCCTAGACGCCCTCTTCTCCGTCACGTCGACGAAGTCGCCCGCCGCGCCGACCGCCGGGGTCGTCGTGCGGGACGGCACGGACGGAGCAGGCCGTGCGGCGGCGGCGAGAGCCGCGGAGGAGCGCGAACGGCCGGCCCCCCGGAACAGCGGAGCCGGCCGTTCGCCGCTACGACGTCCTACTTGACGTCGATGAAGTCACCCGCGGCCTTGACCGCCGGGGCGGTCGTGGTGCCGACGAAGCTGTAGCGGTAGTAGCCGTCCACGCTCGCCTTGACGGTGGTCTTCAGACCGCCGGTCGAGGTGGTCTTGACCGACTTCACCGTGGTGTAGGTGGTGGAGCTCTTCTTGCGGAACTGGAGCTGCGCGTAGACGCCGGAGTAACCGCTGTACTTGGCGGTGTCCCAGTTGGCGCGGGTCAGGCTGCCCGTGACGGTGATGGTGGCGCCCTTCTTCACCGGCTCCGGCGCCGCGTTGACCGTCAGCTTGCTCAGCCGCTGGAGCTTGGTGGTGGCCAGGGCGTCGCCCTCGGCGTAGCCGACCTTGGTCCAGTCGATGTCGTCCTCGGTGTACGGGTCGACGTCGTTCCAGTCGATGACGTAGCCCAGCGCCTTCCAGGTGGTGGCATCGGCGTTGTAGAGCTCCTCACCCGGGAGGATGTCGATCGTGCCCTTGCACGAGGCGACCGTGGCCGAGGTGTTGGTGCAGGACGGCCAGTCGTCGCCGACGAGGACGTTGGTCGGGTCGTCGTACGCGCCGCGGTAGATGACCAGGTCCAGCTCGGTGTCGTCCGCGGTGACGTCGACGCCCGCGCCGTGCGTGACCGTGAAGGTCACCGGGGCCGTGACCTTGCCGCTGATGCCGGCGACGATCGGCTTGCCGCCGTTGATCCTGACGTTGCCGAACTTGGCGTCCAGCGCGTACGGGGTGCCGGTGTCGGCGGCGGTGGAACCGGTGAAGGCGCTCTTGCCGGAGGTGGCCGCGTGGAGGGCCTTCAGGGTGTCGACGGGGTTGTGCGAGTCGCTGCCGGTGGCCTGAGCGGCCGGCACGGCGAAGGCGGACAAGGCCAGGGCGCCGGTGACGGCGGCCACGGTGGCTCGTATGCGCATTGCGTTCCCCCTGAGGAGAGGGGCCCGGGACGGTGGCCGTTCGCACGGCTCGTCGTAGCATCCGGGGCCCAAAGTGATCGTGGAGTCTCTTGACTCACGTGATCAGATACCTGCCGGGGGCGGATGGTTGTACGCACCCTGTGAGACTCGTGGAAAAAATCTTCACACCCGTCTCCCTCCGCCCCGCGGCCGGTCGCCGCCCGCCCCCGCCGCCGCGTCAGTCGAACCAGCGGTCGCGGGCCAGTTCCGCGGTCCGGGACGGGTCCTCCAGCAGCGCGGCGACCTCGAAGCGGCGCGGCCACTGCCGTGCCGCCCAGGCGAGCCCGGCGGCGACGCCCTCCAGGGTCGCGGCGTGCAGGACACCGTCGTCGGTCAGCCGCCAGTCGATCTCCACCCCGTCCACGACGAGTTCCTCGTGCTCGACGTACGTGTCCGGCGTGCGCGGCCCGAGCAGCACCCGCACCGGCTCCGGCACGTCGTGCTCGGCGCCCTCGGAGTCGACCCGCCCGGTCACGGACTCGCTCAGCCGCCGCACCTGGAACAGCTCGGCCAGGTCGGCGGCCCGGGACGGCCGTACCGGCAACAGCGGGACGCCGCCGGTGAAGGGCAGCAGATCGGGCGAGTCGACGACGACGGCGTCGGCCGCGTCCACGACCTCGACCCGGCCGTCGACGACCGCCCGCAGCTCGTCCGGCAGCGTCACCTGCTCGGGGTCCAGCTCGGCCAACGCGCCGTAGAGCCCGTGCAATTGAGACGCCGTCACCGGGCGCTCGGGATCGGCGAGCCGGTCGAGGAGTTCGGCGGCGCCGCCGGGCTCCTCCAGCAGCGCGGCCACGGAGGTCCGCACGCCGAGGGCGCGCAGCACCTGCTCGTCGTCGAAGCCGGTGGCGTCGGCCTCCTCGTACAGCCCGTGCAGCAGCGGATCCCCGCCGGCCGCCAGCAGACCGGCCGGACGGCGGCCGTCGAGCACCGGGTGCCCGCGCAGCCACCAGGCGGTGTACGGCCGGACGACCTCGTGGGTGCCGTCGGGCAGCAGGATCCGGACGGGCTGGGTGAGGGCGTCCCGCAGGGGCGGCCGGGCCAGCAGGGCGAGCGCCTGCGGCCAGTGGTCGTCGTCCACGAGATCGAGGTCGCGGACGGCGACCAGCTCCGTGGCGACGGGAGGCACCGGACTGTCGGGGAACCGGTCGAGGATGTCCTCGCACCACACGTCCACGGCGTCCAGCAGGCCGGCGTCGTCGGGTTCGGCGAAGTCCCCCTCGCGGGGCTCCAGTTCGTCCGGGTCGAGGACCACGTCGGTGGCGCGGACGAGCGCGAAGTTCGCCAGGACGCCACAGGCGGCGAGGGGCTGCTCGCCCCACCGGTCCGCCAGCTCACCGTCGACGAAGGCGAGTTCGTCCTCGCGCACGACGGACGCGAACGCGCTGCCCGGCAGCACCAGTTCACCGGCGGGGACGAGTTCCCCCTCCTCGTCGGGCAGCGCGAGGGCGCCGAGCCAGGGTTCGTCGCCGGGGTCCAGGCCCGCGTCGCGGACCAGCGCAAGCACGGTGTCGGCGAGCTCCTCGGCGTCCGGGGTGTCCTGGTCGTCCCAGGCGCCGCGGTCGTCGTCCAGGGACGCGGCGACGGCGGCCCGCACCTGCGGAGTGGTCAGGACGGCGCGGGGCGTGGCGGGCAGCGCGCCGAGCTTCTCCAGGAGGGGATGCGCGGCGTCCGGGTGGGCGACCTTGAGGCCGAGACGGGCGAGGACCTCCGGGTCGGGACCGGCCGCCTCCGCCGTGGGCAGCAGCACCTGGCGGGGGCCGATGGTGGTCCGCACTCCCCCGGCGCCGAACGACCGGGACGAGCCCCCGGCGAGCGGCACGGGCAACCCGGACAGCCGGTCCGGGTCGACGCCGGCCAGGCTGTCGTAGAGCCGGTACCACCACTGCGGGTCCTTCTCCAGGCCGGCCAGCCGGTCCACGGCGTCGGCGAGCGGGATCCGGGCGACGCCGAGCGTGCGCAGCTCTACGCGTCGCTCCAGCCCGGCGGGGAGCAGGGTGGGGAGCACCTCCGCCAGCACCCGCACGGTGTCGGCGCCGGCGCCCTCCACGACCTCGGCGTCCCGGGGACGCAGCGCCTCCGGGAGCTCGACCGCGTCGACGCCGTCACCCCCGTCGCCTTCCGCGGCCTCGGGGCCGGGCCGGACGGCGGGCGGCAGGAACGCGGTCCGCGGCAGCCGCTCCAGGATCGCCTGGCGCAGCGCCCCGTCGAGCTCCCCCTTGCCCAGCGGCCCGGGCACGAGATCGATGATCCCGGCGCCCACCGGCCGCCAGCCGGCGAGGAGTTCGGCGTACGCGTCCGCCGCGCGCTGCACCAGGTGGTCGGTGAGTGGGCCGGGGGCGGCATGGCGGCGGGTGGTGTCGAGCGGGAAGGAGGCGATGAGCAGGGCGGGGACGCCGAGGGGCTCGTCGCTGGGGGTGGGGGCGTGCACGACGGGGGTGGTGCGGGGGCGGGCGGGCGAACCGTCGCCGTCGACCGGCACGGCCCAGGTGACCGACCAGTGGGGGCGCAGCCGCTCCTCCACCGGGCGGTCGACGAGGAGGTCGGGCGTGAGGGGGCCGTGCGCGGCGGCGACCCGCCAGCGGGTGGTCCCGTCCCGGGTGTCCGCCACGACGGTGAGGGCGGCGTCGTCGGCGTCGGTGTCCCGGCGCAGGACGCGGGGCGCCTCGTCGCCGATCTCGATCACGACCTCCTCCAGGCCCGGGAGGGCGAGCAGCAGGGCGTCGTCGACGGCGGTGAGGAGGCGTTCGGCGAGGTCGGCGGCCGCGGCGTCCCGCAGGGGCAGGATGACGGCCGTGTCGTAGGGGTCGGGGGCGGTGCCCTGGGCGGCGAAGGGGAGCCGGAGCAGGGGCACATGACCGTCCCGCCGCCGGATCTCGTCGCCGAGCCCCGGGCTGTGCCGGGCGGTCTCGGAGGCGAGGGCACGGGCCTCGGCCAGGTCCCAGCGGACACCGCCGTGCCGCCCGACGACGGCGGGCTCGTCGGTGACGGCCAGGACGGCGGCGAAGCCGACGCCGAACCGCCCGACGGCCACGGCCGACTGCCGGGCCTCGCGCTTGGCGGAGGCGCGGAGGGTGGCGAGGGACTCCACACCGGCCGCGTCCAGGGGTGCGCCGGTGTTGGCGGCGACGAGGACGCCGTCCCGGAGGGTGAGCCGCAGCCGTCCCGGCACGTCAGCCCTGGCCGCGGCGTCGGCGGCGTTCTGAGCGAGCTCGACCACGAGCCGGTCCCGGTACCCGCCGAGGACGAGGTCCTCCTCGGCGTTGGCGTCCTCCCGGAAACGGGCGGGGCTGGTGGCCCAGGCGTCCAGCACTCCGCGACGCAGGCGGGCCGTGCCGAAGGGGTCCGCGCCCTCGGGTGCCGGCCGCACGAACTTGCTCACGTTCACTCTCCTCATCGGCGTGGGCTCGAAGGTACCGCGACCCGAAGCCCCACCCGCACGTCCCTCGCTCCCGCGCCCGGCCCCCGCCCACCCTCACATCACAATCACACAACAACTCCCCCCGCGCCCCGCCCGCCCCACCCCCGACCCCCCACCCAGCACCCGGTTCCCCACGGACCGGCGCCGCCCTCCGGGACCGGGGGCAGCCCGGAGAGAGCCCCCGGGGGGCACCGCACGGAGTAAGGCGGGCGGGTGGGAGAGCGGCCCGGGCGGGTACGAGAGCGGCCCGGGCGGGCCCGGCAGGGCCGCGGGGTGGCCCCGCAGAGAGCCGAGATCGCCGCCGCACGGAGCGGGACCGGCAGGCCCGGGAGCAGGCCGGGCGGACCCGGCAGGAACCCCTGGGTCCCCCGGAACAGACCGGGATCAGCCCCGCCGGGAACCCGGCAAGCCCCCGGAAAGGGCGAGGTCACCGCACCGAGAGCGGACCGGGGTGGGCCCGGGCCCGGCGGAGGCCCCGGCGTCGCGCCCGGCCCGGCGGAGGCCCGGTGGGGTCGGGAGGGGTCCGGTGGGCTCGGGAGGGGTCCGGTGGGGTCGGGAGGGGTCCGGTGCTACGAGTGGCCCAGTTCCGCCGTGTCCTCGTCCGATTTCTCGGGGACCGAGCCCGAGTCCGGGGACGGGCGGAGGGGGAACGGGTCGACCCGGGTCTCGTCGATCACCGGGGGCGCGGGCCGCGGGGGCGTCGGCATGACCGCCGCCTCCGAGTGGCCGCCGCAGCCGTACGCCAGGGAGACCACGCGGCCGTCGGCCGGGGAGAACTCGTTGGCGCAGACGCCGAAGGCCTGCCCGAGGGAGCCGCCGATGGGAGTGAGGAAACCGCAGCTCACACAGGACGCGGGGGCCGCCTGGGCCATGGGGGTCTTGGGGCCGAAGCCGTCCTCCCAGCGGTCGGCCGCGGTGTGCAGACCGTAGCGGGAGAGGACCCGGGCACGGCGCAGGCCCAGTTCCTCGGCGACCGCGGCGATGGTGCCCCGGCGCGGGGCCGCCGGAAGGGCCGCGGGCGGGGCCTGCGTCACCTCCGCGTCCTCCGCCTCCACCAGCTCGGCCATCTCCTCGGAGAGGGGCGAGTTCGGCGTCGGCTCGTCCGAGTCGAAGTAACCCGGCTGCAGGCGCGGATCGTCCTCGCCGGTGTAGCCGGGCTCCAGACGCAGGTCCTCCGCGTCCGTGGGAAGGAGATCGCCGGGTCCCATGTCGCCTGGGCGCAGGCGGTCGCTCCACGGAACCCACTCGGGGGCCAGGACCGCGTCCGGGCCGGGCAGCAGGACCACCTCGTCGAGCGTGACGATCTTGGCGCGCGAGGCCCGGGCCACCGTCGCCGCCCAGCGCCAGCCGCGGTAGCCCAGTTCCTTGCACTCGAAGTAGTGGGTGACCACCCGGTCGCCCTCGGAGACCAGCCCTGCATGCTCGCCGACCACGCCGGGGGCGGCTGCCTCCTCGGCTGCGGCGCGTGCGAGGTCGACGGCCTCGGCGCACAGGCGGTCGGGGGTGCGGCTTCGCGTGGTCGCTGCGCTCACAGGTATCGCTTCTCTCCTACGCCGTCTCTCGATGCGCCGGCCTGAAGGCGGCGGGTGCGAACGGAGCGGACCGGAGGGCCGCGTCGACGTCCGCGCCCGATCGCGCTCGGGCGCACCTGCTGTCATCCATTCTGCGGGATGGCCGGGAGGCGCGCGGCCGAGAACAATCGCCACGGCGCGCTACGCACGCTACCTGCTCGCGGACGCTCGGCCTACACCGACGGGACGTTTCCCCCTCACAGAAGCCGCCGAACCGCCGCCGAACGCCCTCAGGACCGGCCCGGCGCGGCGACGATCACACGCCCATACGCGCGGTAACCGCACTACGTACCGCTTTTCCGGGGCACTATGACGGGGTGGCAGCCGCAAGGACACCCCAGGGCGCCACCGGGATCGGTGCGACGAAGGGGAACAAGGGGAGGAGCCGGGTGAGCGGTTCGGGCCGGATGAGCGGGTCCGTCCGCGCGATCGGCCGCGCCCTGCACTTCCCGTTCACCGGCACCGCCCGCGGAATCCGGAAGGCCACGCACGCGCACGGCGCCGGCGAGTCCGGCCTCGGCAAGCTGATCGAGCTGCACGGCGTGAACGGCGCCGGCGATGTCATGATCACCATCGCGCTCGCGTCCACCGTGTTCTTCTCGGTGCCCACGGACGAGGCCCGCGGGCGCGTCGCGCTGTACCTGGCCATCACCATGGCCCCCTTCACGGTCCTCGCCCCGGTGATCGGCCCCCTCCTCGACCGGCTCCCGCACGGGCGGCGCGCCGCCATGGCCGGGGCCATGCTGGCCCGGGCGCTCCTCGCGCTCGTGCTGTCCGGCGCCGTCGCCACCGGCAGCATCGAGATGTATCCGGCCGCGCTCGGCGTGCTCGTCTCCTCCAAGGCGTACGGGGTGGTCAGAAGCGCCGTGGTGCCCCGGCTGCTGCCGCCACGGTTCTCCCTGGTCAAGGCCAACTCACGGGTCACCCTCGGCGGTCTCCTCGCCACCGGGATCGCCGCGCCCGTCGGGGCGGGGCTGCAGGCCCTCGGGCCGCGCTATCCGCTCTACGGCGCCTTCCTGATCTTCGTGGCCGGTACGTTCCTGTCCTTCTCGCTGCCCCGCAAGGTGGACTCCGCCAAGGGCGAGGCCGTGGCGCTGCTCGCCGCCGACGAGCAGCATCTGCACGGCCCGCACCGGCAGCCGGTGAAGCGGCCGGGCCTGCGGACCGTCGGCATCGCCGTCACCCACGCCCTGGCCGCCAACGCGTCCCTGCGCTGGCTGTCCGGGTTCCTGACCTTCTTCCTGGCGTTCCTGCTGCGCGAGCATCCGCTGACCGGGCAGAGCGCGGCCGTGTCGCTGGGCATGGTGGCGGTGTCGGCGGGCGTGGGCAACGCGCTCGGCACGGCGGTGGGGGCGTGGCTGCGCTCCAAGGCCCCGGAGCTGATCATCGTGACGGTCGTCGCCGTCGTGCTGGGCGCGGCGATCACCGCCGCGGTGTTCTTCGGGGCGTTCCTGGTGGCGTGCATGGCGGCGATCGCCGGGTTCTCGCAGGCCCTGGCCAAGCTGTCGCTGGACGCGCTGATCCAGCGGGACGTGCCCGAACTGGTGCGCACCTCGGCGTTCGCCCGCTCGGAGACGCTGCTCCAGGTGTGCTGGGTGTTCGGCGGCGCGGTCGGCATCGTGATGCCGCTGAACGGCACGCTGGGCCTGTCGGTGGCCGCCGCGGTGGTCGCGCTGGGCTGGCTGACCACGGTCCGCGGTCTGCTGTCCTCGGTGCGCCACGGCAGCGGTGCGAAGCCCCGCGTGGCCTAACCGCGTGGCGTAACACACAGCCACGCCGCCCCCCGCGTAAAGAGACGGCCGGACGTGCCCGATAGCCTTCCGCCATGACCACGATGCCCCGCGGCGGAGCCGCTGATGTACCTGGCGTTGTGCGACGCCGCCGCGTCGTCGCCGCCGCCGGCGCCGTTTCCGCCGGACTGCTCGTCCTGTCGGCCTGCGACAAGCCGACGCCGCTGTCCACGATCACCGTCGGCCGCACCTCCGTCAGCTCCGAGGCCACCTGCGGCGGGGAGGGCGACACCCTCCAGGCCGCCGCGCTGACCAAGTGCCTCGCCGACAAGGACATCAAGTCGATCACCGTCGACCCGGACGAGACCGTCCGCTTCGGCGTCGACCCCGATGTGGCCGACAAGCGCTGGACGATCCTGATGAACGGTCAGCCGCTCACCGAGGACAGCGACAAGACCTACCGCACCATCCCGGGCAGCGTGTTCTTCAACGCCCAGTACGGCGCCCAGGGCGACTCCACCCTCGTCTCCATCAAGGCCGGCGACGGGAAGAAGGACAGCCAGGCGGTGACCGGCCTGTGGTCGTTCAAGCTCAAGAAGGACGACTGACCACGTCCCGCACCCGTGTCCTCGTGGCCACCGCGGTCCCCGCCGAACGGGACGCGGTGGCCCGGGCGCTGCCCGGGCCCGCCCGCGAGGTACGCGTGCCGGGGGTGACCCTGCACCGCACCGGTGAGGCCTGCGACCTCCTCGCCGCCGGGGTCGGCCCCGCCCTGGCCGCCGCCTCCGTCTCGGCCGCCCTGGCGTCCGCCGCGCTGAGCGGCGACCCCTACGGCCTGGTCGTCTCGACGGGCATCGCCGGCGGCTTCGCGCCCGCCGCACCCGTCGGCTCCCTGGTCGTCGCCGACGAGATCACCGCCGCCGACCTGGGCGCCGAGACCGCCGACGGTTTCCTGCCCGTGACCGAGCTGGGCTTCGGCGCCGTCACCCACCGTCCGCCCGGGTCCCTCGTACGAGAGACCGCGGCCGCCACCGGAGCCCTGACCGGCGTCGTCCTGACCGTCTCGACGGTCACCGGGACCGCCGCCCGGGCCGCCGTCCTGCGCGAGCTGCATCCGCGCGCCCTCGCCGAGGCGATGGAGGGCTTCGGGGTCGCCGAGGCCGCCGCCGCGCACGGCGTGCCCGTGCTGGAGGTCCGCGCGGTCTCCAATCCCGTCGGCCCGCGCGACCGCGACGCCTGGCGCATCGGCACGGCGCTCGCCGCCCTGACCACGGCCTTCGGGAAGCTCACACCCGTCCTGGAGAGTTGGAACCCACATGACCGGTGACGATCTGAGGATCGCGTACTCGCCCTGCCCGAACGACACGTTCGTCTTCGACGCTCTCGCCCACGGCCGGGTGCCGGGGGCGCCCGGCGTCGATGTGACGTTCGCGGACATCGACATCACCAACGGCATGGCCGAGCGCGGCGAGCTCGACGTGCTGAAGGTGTCGTACGCCGTGCTGCCGTACGTCCTCGACGAGTACGCGCTGCTGCCGTGCGGAGGGGCGCTGGGCCGGGGCTGCGGCCCGCTGGTGCTGACGAGGGAGGCCGGCGACGGCTCTCCCGCGGCCGGCGGCGCGGGGCTGACCGGGCGCACGGTCGCCGTGCCGAGCGAGAGGTCGACGGCCTACCTGCTGTTCCGGCTCTGGGCGGCGGAGCAGGTCCCGGGAGGCGTCGGCGAGATCGTCGTCATGCCGTTCAACGAGATCATGCCGGCCGTGCGGGACGGAAAGGTCGACGCGGGGCTGGTGATCCACGAGGCCCGCTTCACCTACCGCGACTACGGGCTGCACAAGCTCGCGGACATGGGCGAGCACTGGGAGTCCACGACCGGTCTGCCGATCCCGCTCGGCGCCATCATCGCCAAGCGCTCACTGGGCGGGCGGGCCCTCACCCGGCTCGCGGACTCGATCCGCGCCTCCGTGCGCGCCGCCTGGGACGCCCCCGAGGTCTCCCGCCCGTACGTCATGGAACACGCCCAGGAAATGGACCCGTCCGTCGCCGACCGGCACATCGGTCTGTACGTCAACGAGTTCACGGCGGATCTCGGCGAGGACGGCTATGCGGCGGTCAGGGGATTGCTGACGCGCGCGGCGGCCGAGGGGCTGTTGCCGCCCCTCGGCCCGGATGCGCTCGATTTCCCGTGACGCTCCGCGCGGATACCGATTTCCGGCCGACCGGTACCGGTCAGACGTCCAACTGATCGGCGACCGCGCGCAGCAGACCGGCGATCTGCTTGCCGGACGTCTTCTCCGGGTAACGGCCCTTCTCGAGCATCGGCGTGATGTTCTCGAGGAGGGTGGTCAAGTCCTGGACGATGGAAGCCAGTTCGTCGGGCTTCTTGCGCTGTGCGGCGGCGACCGAAGGGGTCGGATCGAGAATGACGACGGAGAGCGCCTGGTCACCGCGCTGTCCGGCGACGACGCCGAACTCCACTCGCTGGCCCGGCTTCAGTGCCTCGACTCCGGCAGGCAGGACGGAGGAATGGACGAAGACGTCACCGCCGTCGTCACGGGAGAGAAAGCCGAAGCCCTTCTCGCTGTTGAACCACTTGACCTTGCCGGTAGGCACGTCTGTCCTCGTCCTCGTACTCGTCGGAAAGCTGCTTCTCGACTCCGAAACAGCTCTGAACGGCTCTGGATAGCAGTCGGGCGGGTCGACCACGACCCGCCGGTACCAAGGCTAATGGTCTTCGGGCCGGTGACAAGACGTCCCCCGGTTGTTCCTTCGCGCAGGGAACTACCCTGGTCCGGTGCGTGACAAAACCCAAACGAATTCCGCCGCTCCCGGTGACCGACTGATCCGTGCCGGCGCCATCGTGTTCTTCGTCGGCGCCGTGGCCACACTGGTCACCGTCGCCCCACTCCTCCTCGGTACGACGCCTTTTCCGACGTACATGTTCGGCTTGAGCATGCTCATGGGCGTCGGATTCCTCATCGCGGGCGCCGGCGTCCTGCGATCGATCGGCGCCGGGCGGCGTCAGGCGCGGGGCGCCGCGCGGTAGGTCCCGAGGTGACCGGCGAGCCAGGCCGGGAATTCGGTGAGGTCGGCGAGCACGACATCCGCCCCGGCCGTCCGCAGTTCCTCCGCACCGATCGGCCCGGTCGGCACGGTCACCGACAGCGCCCCGGCGGCGCGCGCGCCGCGGACGTCGCCCACGTGGTCGCCGACGTAGACGCTCGCGCCGTGCTCGCGCAGCGCCAGTGCCTTCTGCTCCGCCCACAGGTCGCCTATGACCTCGTCGGGGCCGAGGCCCAGGTGCTCCACCTGGAGGGTGGCGTTGGGCTGGTGCTTGGCGGTGACGATGATCGCCCGCCCGCCCGCCGCCCGGACCGCCGCGATCGACTCGCGGGCGCCGGGCAGCGCGGTCGCGCCGGTGACGCCGTGCTCGGGGTACAGCGAGCGGTACAGGTCGGCGACGGCCGCGACCCGCTCCGCCGGATACCAGTGGGCCAGCTCGGTCTCGGGCGGCGGCCCGAGCCGGGTGACCACCAGATCGGCGTCGATGTACGTCCCCGTCCGCTCGGCGAGCGCCACATAGGTGGCGCGGATGCCGGGCCGGGAGTCGATGAGGGTCATGTCGAGGTCGAAGCCGACGGTGATCACGGGTGACGTCATGCGGCCCATTCTGCCTGGCCCCCGCAGCCTCCCTACCTCGGCTTCTGTGACCGCCAGACCAGGAACAGCGCTGTCGCCACGGCCGCGCCCCGGATCACCCACGGCCAGGTCTGGGCGACGGCGTCGCTCATGTGCCCGTCCGCGACGGGGTCGCCCCAGCGGCCTTCGGACCGCCCCCAGAGCCACACGAGCCCGGCGGTGAGCGCGAGCCCCGGCAGCCACACGACGGCGAACTTCGTCTCCCGCTCGGTCAGCCGGCGCGAGCCGTAGGCGATGAGCCACCCCAGGATCAGCCCGAACCAGTTCCCGAGCGCCGCGCCGACGACGAGACAGCAGGCGGCGATCAGCAGCAGCGGGTTGCTCCAGCGGGCCCGCTCACCGGAGGGCGCACGCCGCAGGACGCGGAACCGCCGACGGCCCGTCGGGGCGCCGGTCTCGTCCGCCCCCGCCCCTTCCCCGGCCTCCTCGCGCTCCTCCCGCTCCTCCTCCAGCTTCCTGGGCCGCGGGGGCTTGAGCAGGTCGGGGATCTCCACCCCGCCGACGAACCCCGGCACGTCCTCGCCGATCCCCAGCGGGGTCGGCTCGTTCAGCCACCAGTCGGGCGTCTCGCGTGCGTCGCCCAGCTCGTGCGCGGGGGCGCGGTGCGGCGGGGACGCCACGTCGGAGGGGGCGGCGGGGGGCGGGGACGCGCCGGTCCGCGGCCGCGGCACGACCCGCCGGATCCGCTTCGGCCGCTCCGGCTCCTCCCCGCGGTCGCGCTGTGCGGGGACGGAGGGCGCCGGCGTCTGCGGCGGGTCGCCGTCGCGGTCGGCCGCGGCCGCGACGATGTCGTCGGGACTGCCGAGGCGGTCGATGATGCGGCGGACGGCGGCGGGCGAGTCGACGGCCGCCTTGGCCCGGCGCCGGTCGATCTCGTTGCGCAGCTCGGCGACGAGCCGCATCCGCGTGGCCGACGACAACTGCCGCTGCTGCGCGATGTCCCCGACCCGGCTCAGATACTCGTAGACGACTTGGTCGCTCTCGATCCCCACGGGAAGAAGCTACCGCTTCCGCCCGCCCGCACCGCTTCCCCCGACCCGTCCGGCGGCGAGGACGAGAGGGGCCGGACGGGACGCGCGGTCATCGAGCACGGGCCCGGTCGGCCCGGCCCGTCCGGCCCCGTCGGCCGGCCGCGGAGCCGCCCCGCCCGCCCCGCCCGCCCTGCCCGGCCGGCGCAGGCGGCCGGTCGTGCCGGGCGGGTCTCCCGGCACGACCGGCGACCGGGGACGGGGCGCCTTCAGGGCCGGAGCGGAGGTCCGGGGCGCAGCCCCCGGGGGACGCCAACCGCTACCGTGGGCAAGATGAGCACCGAGGACCAGCGGGCCCCCCGCTCCCTAGCGGCAGCGCTCCGCGCCCGGGACGACGCTTCACTTGCCGCACTCCTGCGCGCCCGCCCCGACCTCATCACCCCGGTCCCCACCGATCTCACCCAGCTCGCCACCCGGGCCGGCACCCGCGCCTCCGTCGTGCGCGCGCTGGAGCGGCTCGACCGGTTCGCCCTCCAGACCGCGGAGGCGCTGGCCGTGGCCGGCGACCCGGCGACGTACGCCGAGCTGCTCGGTCTGATGGCGGGCGACGCCCGCGACCAGGCGGTCGCCGACGCCCTGCCCGGCGCCCTCGCGGCCCTGCGCGAGCAGGCCCTGGTCTGGGGCGACGAGGACAGCCTCCGCCTCGTGCGCACCGCCCGTGAACTGCTCGCGCCGTCCGCGCAGCACCCGTCCCCGACGGGGCTCGGGCCGAGCGTGCGGGAGGCGACGGCGGGCATGTCACCTGGCCGCATCCAGGAGTTGGTGGCGGCGGCCGGGCTGCCGTCCACGCACGACTCGGTGTCCGCCGTCGGCGCGCTCACCGCCCTGTTCACGCACCGCAAGAAGATGGCCGCCCTGCTCGCGCAGGCGCCCGCCGACTCCGTCGACGTCCTGAAGCGGCTGATGTGGGGGCCGCCGTACGGGCAGATCACGGCCGATCCGGCGGCCCGGCTGCGCTGGCTGCTCGACCGCGGGCTGCTGCTGCCGACGGCGCCCGGGACGGTCGTACTGCCCCGCGAGGTCGCCCTGCATCTGCGCGAGGGCCGGGCCCACCGTACGGCCGAACCCGTGCCGCCCGGCGTCGAGGCGGTCGCCACGCATCGTCCCCAGGTGGTGGACAGCACGGCGGCCGGGCAGGCGTACACCGCGCTGACGACGGTGGAGGAGCTGCTGAAGGACTGGCACGAGGGCGGCCCCGCGGTCCTGCGGGCCGGTGGACTCAGCGTGCGCGACCTCAAGCGGACGGCCGTCGCCCTCGACGTGTCCGAGCCGATGGCCGCGTTCTGGGTCGAACTGGCGTACGCGGCCGGGCTGCTCGCCTCCGACGGGGAGGCCGACGAGCGGTACGCGGCCACCCCGGAGTACGACGAGTGGCTGGAACGGCCGCCCGCCGACCGGTGGGCGCAGCTCGCGCAGGCGTGGCTGGCGGCGACCCGGACCTCCGGCGTGGTCGGCGGCCGGGACCTCAAGGAGCGGGCCCTGTCGGCGCTGGGGCCGGGCCTCGACCGGTCCGCCGCGCCCGAGGTGCGCCATCGGGTGCTGACGCTGCTGGCCGGGTTGCCCGAGGGCGCCGCGCCGGATCCGGAGGCGGTGCTGGCCCGGCTGCGCTGGGAGCGGCCGCTGCGCGGACAGCAGGGGCAGCCGAGCCCCCAGGCCGCGCAGGGCCCACCGGGGTCCGCGCACACGCAGAGTCCGCAGGGGTCTGCGGGGTCTCCGGCCTCTCAGGGCTCTGCGGGCGACGACGACCTGCGTTCGCGGCTGGCGCGCTGGACCCTGACGGAGGCCGAGCTGCTGGGCGTGACCGGCCGCGGCGCGCTGTCGGCGCACGGGCGGGCCCTGCTCGGGGCCCGGTCGGCGCCGAAGGCGGCCCCCGCCGCCGCGCACACCGGCCCCACCGGCACGATCGCCCCGGCCGGCCCCGGCGACAAGCTGCCCGCGCCGCACCGCGCGGCGGCCTCCGCGTCCCCGGCCACGCCCCTCTCGCCGCCCGAGCAGGCCGCGGCGACCGCGGCCGCCGCCCGGCTGCTCGGTCCGCTGCTCCCCGAGCCCCTGGACCACGTCCTGCTCCAGGCCGACCTGACCGCGGTCGCCCCGGGCCCGCTGCGGCGCCCGCTGGCCGACGTCCTGAGCGTCCTCGCGGACGTCGAGTCCAAGGGCGGCGCGACCGTCTACCGCTTCACCCCCGGCTCGGTGCGCCGCGCCCTGGACGCCGGCCGCAGCGCCTCGGACCTGCACGCCTTCCTCACCGAGCACTCCCGTACGCCGGTGCCGCAGCCGCTGACCTACCTGATCGACGACGTGGCCCGTCGGCACGGCCATCTGCGGGTGGGCGCGGCCTCGGCCTACGTGCGCTGCGACGACGACGCCCTGCTGAACGAGATCGTCGCCGACAAGCGCGCCGCCGGTCTGCGCCTGCGCCGTCTGGCCCCGACCGTGCTCGCGGCCCAGGCCGATCCGGCGACCCTCCTCGACGGCCTGCGGGCGATGGGCTTCGCGCCCGCCGCCGAGTCGGCCGAGGGGGACGTCCTGATCACCCGCGCCCATGCGCACCGCACGCCGCCCCGCACGGCTCCCGAGCCGGTGCCGGACGGCCCGCCGATGCCCGACGCCACCCTGCTCACCGCGGCGATCCGTGCGATCAGGGCCGGTGACCTGGCCGCCACGACGCCCCGCAAACCGACCGAGGACGCCGCCCCGCTCGCCCCCGGCGAACTCCCCCGGACCAGTTCCGCCGAGACCCTCGCCACCATGCAGGCCGCCGTCCTCACCGGCGAGGCCCTGTGGATCGGCTACGTCAACGCCGAGGGCACCGCCAGCCAGCGCGTCATCGCCCCGGTCCGGGTGGAGGGCGGCTTCGTGACGGCGTACGACCACACGGCGGACGAGGTCCGCACGTACCCGCTGCACCGGATCACGGGCGTCGCGGAACTGGCGGACGACTGACCCCGGCCACCCCTGCCGCGCCCCCGACCGGCCCGCCCCTCCGCTCGCCCGGGCGATCCGGGGCCGCCTGACCAGGCCCGACCGCCGGGCCGCAGGCCGCCCGGCGCGGGCCGGCCACCCCACCCGGCCGGCCAGGAGGGCGGCCGGGAAGGCGGCGGTTCAGCACTCGCCGACCGAGGCGTCCTCGGGCAGGCCGAAGTGGGCGCGGGCCGTGGCCTCCAGGGTGCGGGGGGACATCGGGTCCTGGAGGGAGGACCGGGCGAAGACACCGAAGTGGGACTCCGTCCACCGCCCGTACCCGTCGCCGTCCGGCGGCTCCTCCCGGGCGACGACCCGGTAGCCCCCGGCCGCCGCCTCGTCCCGCTCCAACCGCACCACCTGCGGATACTGTCCGGCACCGCACTCGACGAGGCTGTCGTCCTGCACCCCGTACTCGACGCACAGCGTGTTGACGCCGGCCCGCACCTCGCCCGCGTGCTCCTCCAGTTCCAGCGCCTTCGCCTGGCAGAACCAGCGGGACCGGAGCGCGGGCACGGTCTCGCCCTGGCCGCTCCCCCGCGACTCCGCCGCGATCCTCGCCTCGATCACCGGCCGTACCTCGCTCCACAGCCGCCCGTCGATGTCCTCCGGCCACATCACCCAGGTGCCCGTGGCCGCCAGCACCGCCGCGGCTCCCACGCCGACCGCACCTCTGCGGAACGACAGGACCGACATACCGTGACTCCCCACCGCGTCGCGCCCATCGCGCTGCTCCCCCGGTGAGACCGACGAACGCAGGTCAGGGTTGTGCGGGGCCGCCGGGAAGAAGCGGACCGCCGCTACGGCGCGCCGTACGGCACACTGGAGGTTTGGCCCGTGCGGAAGGGATGGCGTACGTGAACGGACCGCTGATCGTCCAGTCGGACAAGACTCTGCTCCTGGAGGTCGACCATGAGCAGGCGGACGACTGCCGTCGCGCCATCGCGCCGTTCGCGGAACTGGAGCGGGCGCCGGAGCACATCCACACCTACCGGCTGACCCCGCTGGGCCTGTGGAACGCGCGGGCCGCCGGGCACGACGCCGAGCAGGTCGTCGACGCGCTCGTGCAGTACAGCCGCTACCCGGTGCCGCACGCGCTGCTCGTCGACATCGCCGAGACGATGGACCGCTACGGCCGTCTGACCCTGAGCAAGCACCCGGCCCACGGCCTCGTGCTCACCACCACCGACCGGCCGGTGCTGGAGGAGATCCTGCGCTCCAAGCGGGTCGCTCCGCTGGTCGGCGCGCGGATCGACCCCGACAGCGTCGCCGTGCACCCCTCCGAGCGCGGGCAGATCAAGCAGACGCTGCTGAAGCTGGGCTGGCCGGCCGAGGACCTCGCGGGGTACGTCGACGGCGAGGCGCACCCGATCGAGCTGGCCGAGGACGGCTGGGCGCTGCGGCCGTACCAGAAGCAGGCGGTGGAGAACTTCTGGCACGGCGGCAGCGGGGTCGTGGTGCTGCCGTGCGGTGCGGGCAAGACCCTGGTCGGCGCCGGGGCGATGGCCCAGGCGAAGTCGACCACGCTGATCCTCGTCACGAACACCGTCTCCGCGCGGCAGTGGAAGCACGAGCTGGTGAAGCGGACGTCGCTGACCGAGGAGGAGATCGGCGAGTACAGCGGGACGCGGAAGGAGATCCGCCCGGTCACGATCGCCACCTACCAGGTGCTGACGACCCGGCGGAAGGGCGTCTATCCGCACCTGGAGCTGTTCGACTCCCGGGACTGGGGGCTCATCCTCTACGACGAGGTGCACCTGCTGCCGGCGCCGGTCTTCAAGTTCACGGCGGATCTCCAGGCCCGCCGCCGCCTCGGCCTGACCGCGACCCTCGTCCGCGAGGACGGCCGTGAGTCGGACGTGTTCTCGCTGATCGGGCCGAAGCGGTTCGACGCGCCGTGGAAGGAGATCGAGGCGCAGGGCTACATCGCGCCCGCCGACTGCGTCGAGGTCCGGGTCAATCTGACGGACTCCGAGCGGCTGGCGTACGCGACCGCCGAGGCGGAGGAGAAGTACCGCTTCTGCGCGACGACGGCGACGAAGCGGAAGGTGACGGAGGCGCTCGTCCGCCGTTTCGCGGGCCAGCAGATCCTGGTCATCGGCCAGTACATCGACCAGCTGGACGAGCTGGGCGAGCATCTGAACGCCCCCGTGATCAAGGGCGAGACCTCCAACGCGCAGCGCGAGAAGCTCTTCGACGCCTTCCGCGAGGGCGAGATCAGCGTGCTGGTGGTGTCCAAGGTCGCGAACTTCTCGATCGACCTGCCGGAGGCGACGGTCGCCATCCAGGTCTCGGGCACCTTCGGCTCGCGCCAGGAGGAGGCCCAGCGTCTGGGCCGTGTCCTGCGCCCGAAGGCGGACGGCCACCAGGCCCACTTCTACTCGGTCGTGGCCCGGGACACCCTGGACCAGGACTTCGCCGCGCACCGCCAGCGCTTCCTGGCGGAACAGGGCTACGCGTACCGGATCATGGACGCGGACGAACTGCTCGCGGGCGAGGCCTGAGTCACCTGCGGCGGCGGACGCCCGCTTCCTCGCCGTACTCGCCCAGGATGATCACGTCGAAGGCGGCGGCCGCGAAGACCTTGACGGCGCGCAGAGCGTCGCCGAGGCGGTGGCGGTGCGCATCGGACAGGGAGGTCGCGCCGGACGGGCGACCGGGGGCCGGGGTCAGGGTCGCTGCACTCATGTCTCCATGATGGGCTCCGGGGCATGAAGCGGGCATCCGTCCCAGGTCCCCGTTCGGCCTACTCCTCGGGTACACCCTCGGACGGGGGTCTCCCCTACGGGACGGAGGGCCGCCGGGCAGGGGTGCGGAGCGGTTCCGGGGGCGCGGGAGGGGTTCCGGCGGGGGCGCGGGAGGGGTTCCGGCGGGGGCGCGGCCGGATAAATGCGTTGGCACGCTCCTCTCCCGTTCACCTACAATCTCCGCTCTTGCCCGCCTCCCTTCCCGGAGTGCCGCCGTCCGGACGGAAACCGGACGGACCACCGCAGCGCCCCCCTCAGCCGGTCCGGAGGCACCCCCTTGTCCACGCCGTCCACGTCGTCCGCGTCGTACCCGCCCGTCGACGACGATCCGCTCGCCCGCGAACGCGCCCACCTCGCCTCCTCCCGGAGCGCCCTGCGTGCCATGCGCGAGGACGTCGAGGCCCTCGACATCAGCGACGTCACCGCGAACTGGGTCAACGCCCAGATCCTGGGGCGCCAGATCGAGGAGCGGATCAAGGCGCTCGCCGACCTCAGCGACACCCCGCTGTTCTTCGGCCGGCTCGACTACCTGCACGCTCCCGGCGCCGAGCGGGCGGAGGGCGCGGAGGGCGAGCAGTTCTACATCGGGCGCCGCCATGTGCACGACGGCGACGGCGACCCGATGGTCATCGACTGGCGTGCGCCGGTCTCGCAGCCGTTCTACCGGGCCTCGAAGAAGGACCCGATGGACGTCGGGCTGCGCCGCCGCTTCGGTTACACCGGCGGCGACCTGACCGCGTACGAGGACGAGCACCTGTCCGACCCGGCGGAGGCGGCACGGACCAGCAAGCTGCTCCAGCGCGAGATCGAGCGGCCCCGCGTCGGTCCGATGCGTGACATCGTCGCCACCATCCAGCCCGAGCAGGACGAGATCGTGCGCAGCGGGCTCGGCGGCACGGTCTGCGTCCAGGGAGGGCCGGGCACCGGCAAGACGGCCGTCGGTCTGCACCGGGTGGCCTATCTGCTGTACGCCCACCGCGAGCGGCTCGCCCGCACCGGCACGCTGGTCATCGGACCGAACCGGTCCTTCCTGCATTACATCGAGCAAGTGCTGCCCGCGCTGGGCGAGTTGACGGTACGCCAGGGCACGGTCGACGACCTGGTGGCCCACGTGGAGGTGCGGGGCACGGACGACGCGGCGGCGGCGGTCGTCAAGGGCGACGCGCGGATGGCGGAGGTGCTGCGGCGGGCCGTCTACGCGCACGTCAGCATGCCGAGCGAGCCGCTCGTGGTCGTGCGCGGCTCGCGGCGGTGGCGGGTTCCGGCGTACGAACTGGAGGAGATGGTCCGGGAGCTGCTGGACCGGGACATCCGTTACGGCGCGGCCCGCGAGGCCCTGCCGCAGCGCATCGCGCACGCCGTCCTGGTGCAGATGGAGCGTTCGGGCGAGGCCCCGGACGACCGGGTGCAGGACGCCGTCGCCCGCAACAGCGCGGTGAAGGCGGCCGTGAAGGAGGTCTGGCCGGCCGTCGATCCGGCGAAGCTGGTGCTGCGGCTGCTCACGGACGCGGACTTCCTCGCCGAGCACGCGGAGGGGGTACTGAGCGAGGACGAGCAGAAGACGATCCTGTGGGCGCCGCCGGGATCCGGCAGACGTCCGGCCCGGTCGGTGAAGGCGGCCAGGTGGTCGGCGGCGGACGCGGTGCTGATCGACGAGGCCACCGACCTCGTCGAGCGCACCCACTCCCTCGGCCATGTGGTCCTGGACGAGGCGCAGGACCTGTCCCCCATGCAGTACCGGGCGGTCGGCCGCCGCTGCACGACGGGTTCGGCGACCGTGCTGGGCGACCTGGCGCAGGGCACCACCCCGTGGGCGACCCGGAGCTGGGAGGAGGCTCTGGGCCACCTGGGGAAGGCGGACGCGGTGATCGAGGAGCTGACGGCCGGTTTCCGCGTGCCGACGGACGTCATCACCTACGCCTCCCGGCTGCTCCCGCACATCGCCCCGGGCCTGACGCCCGTCGCCTCGGTCCGCGAGAACCCCGGCTTCTTCGACCTGCGACCGGTCGCCGGCACCGCCGAGACCGTCGCGGCCTGCGAGGAGTTGCTGCGCAACGAGGGCTCGACGGGCCTGATCGCGGCCGACGCCCGGATCCCGGCCCTGGCCGAGGCGCTGACCGCGTCGGGCATCGGCCACCTCGCCCCCGGCGAGGAGACCACGGCCGAGACCCGCCTCACCCTGGTTCCGGCCTCGCTGGCCAAGGGCCTGGAGTACGACTACGTCGTCCTGGACGAACCGCGGGCGGTGGTCGACGGCGAACCGGACGAGCGGACCGGCCTGCGGCGGCTGTACGTGGCGCTGACCCGAGCGGTGTCGGGCCTGATCGTGACGCACGCGGCCCCCCTGCCGCCCCAGCTCGCCGACTGACCGCCTGGCGCCCGGACCGCCCGACGGCCCGACCGGCGCGCTCGGCCCGCCCGGTCTACGCGGGCCGCTCGCCGTCCACCGCCCGGCGCCACTCCTCGACGGCTCGGGCCGAGACGGGGCCGGCCCAGCCGTCCGGGCGGGCCGCGCCGCCGATGTGGAAGGCGTCGACGCCGCCGGCCCGCAGCACCGGCACATGGTCGAGGCGCAGGCCGCCGCCGACGAGGAGCCGCTGCTCATAGCCCTGTTCCCCGTGCCGTGCCGCCTCCGCGAGCAGGGTGGGCAGACCGGTGTCGACACCGGCGGCGGAACCGGCCGTGAGGTAGGTGTCCAGTCCGGGCAGGCCGTCCAGCTGCTTGCGCAGGGCGTCGCGGTCACCGGCGTGGTCGAGGGCGCGGTGGAAGGTCCAGCGGCAGCCGTCCAGTGCGGCGACGACCCGCTCCACCGCCGCCAGGTCCACCCCGCCCTCCGCGTCGAGGAACCCGAGCACGAACTCGTCCGCGCCGGCCGCCCGCAGCTCGCCGGCGACCCGGACCAGGGAGTCGACCTCCTCGGCGGCGCCCGCCGCGAAGCCTTCGGAGCGCCGGAGCATCACGCGCAGGGAGAGGTCGACGGCGGCCCGGATCCCGGCGAAGACCGCGACCGGCGGGGTGAGCCCGTCGGCGGCCATGTCGGTGACCAGCTCGAGGCGGTCCGCGCCTCCGGTCCGGGCGGCGACCGCGTCCTCGACGTCGAGGGCGATCACCTCCAGAACTGCACGCTTGCTCATGGCACCCCATTCATCGGCTACGTCGGCTTCATCGGGCGACTACAGGTCTAGTCCAATTCAGAATACGCCGGAGAACCCCGTCCGTACGCGCGACAATGGGCCCATGGCCGATCTCGACGCCCTGCGCACCCGTTTCAGCCACACCCTGGACAGGACCCGGGGCCCGGCCGACGGCCCGGACCCGCAGCCGTACGCCGACGACCTCCTCGCCCGCTGGCAGGAGCCGCAGCGGCGCTATCACACGCTCACGCACCTCACCGACGTCCTCGACCGGATCGACGTCCTCGCGGGGCACGCCGCCGACCCGGACGTCGTCCGGCTGGCCGCCTGGTTCCACGACGCCGTGTATCTGCCCGACCGGTCCGAGAACGAGGAGCGCTCCGCCCGTCTCGCCGAGCGGGCCCTGCCCGAGGCGGGTGTGCCGCCGGAGCGGACCGCCGAGGTCGCGCGGCTCGTCCGGCTCACCGTCACCCACGATCCGGCCGACGACGACCTCGACGGCCAGGTCCTGTGCGACGCCGACCTCGCGATCCTCGCCGCCCCGCCGACCGCGTACGCCGCCTACACCGCCGCCGTCCGCGAGGAGTACCACTTCGTCCCGAACGACGCCTTCCGGACCGGCCGGGCGGACATCCTGCGCCGACTCCTCGACCTGCCGAGGCTGTTCAGGACGCCGTACGGGAGCGAGCGGTGGGAGGCGACGGCCCGCTACAACCTGCGGGGCGAACTGGAACTGCTCGCCTCGTGACCGTCTCGCGCATCCCCACCGCACGCCTCACCCTCGAAAGCATCACGCCCAGCGCGGCCGCCGGACTGCGGGCGGGCGGCGGCGGAGGCTTCGTATGGCTCGACGGCGGACCGTTCGAGGGCACGCGGGACGCCGCCGGAATGCTGGTGCGGGCGTACGTGTCCGGCGTGCACCGGCCGGAGTTCGGCCTCTACGTCCTCGTGCGGCGGGAGGACGGCCGGGCCGTGGGCAGCATGAGCTTCCACGCGGCACCCGACGAGGAGGGCCGCACGGAGATCGGCTACGACCTGGTCGAGGCCGCCCGCGGTCACGGCTACGCGACGGAGGCGCTGCGCGCGCTGGCCGACTGGGCGCTGGCGCGGGACGACGTACGCCGCCTGTTCGCCGTCGTCGAGCGCGCCAACGCCCCCTCCCGCGGCGTGCTCGAACGGGCCGGGTTCGTCAGGGTCTCGGCGGGCGACGACGAGGACGCGTACGAGCGGCGCGGGCGGGAGCACCGGACGTAGGCTCCGGGGCCGACGCCCCCGCCCGAGCCTGCCTGCCTGCCCTGCGTGGCTGCCCTGCCCTGCCTGCCCTGCTTGGCTGCCCTGCCTGCCGGCACCGCCTGCGTCGCCCGCACCACCCGCCCTGGCCGCACCACCCGCCCTGGCCGCACCACCCGCCCTGGCCGCCGCACCCGCCCTGGCCGCCGCGCCCTATCCGCCCGCGCCCTTGCGGCGGCGCAGGCCGGCCGCGGTCAGCAGGCGCACCACCTCGCGGCTGCTCACCTCGACCGCCCCGGCCGCCACCATCTCGGCGTGGCGGTGCGACGGGATGTCGTAGTGATCGCGCTCGAAGGCGCGCCGGGGGACGCCCAACCCCTCGGCGAAGGTGTGCAGTTCGCCGTACGAGACATCGCTGACGAGGTGCGACCACATCCGGCCGTGTCCCGGCCAGTCCGGCGGGTCGATGTAGACGGTCACGAGGGCCTCACGAGTGCGGCTCGCCTCCCAGGGCGGGCCCCAGCGAGCCCACCGAGGCGACCTTCACGCCCGCCTTGTGGCACACCCAGTGCGGGTCGGGGCCGAGTTCGGGCTCGACCTCGAGGGCGTGCGGGTCGCCGGAGCCGCAGACCGGGCAGATCGGCCAGCGTCCGTACCGCTCCAGCAGCGCGTCCTGCACGTCCTGCGCCACCAGTCCCGCCACGTACGCCACGCCGTCCGGCCACTGCTCGACCCACCAGCGGCGCTGCACGACGGAGTCCTCGACCAGCGACACCACGTCGGCCGCGGCGACCTCGCCCGAGGCCAGATCGGCCAGCACGAGGGCGCGTGCGGTGTGCAACGCCTGTTCCAGGGGGCTGATGGGGTCCATGCACCCATTGTGCGCACTCTTGACCCCGCGCCCGAACAGAAAATAGCTTTCGGACATGACCAGGGCGGTGAAGGAAACCTTCGGTCCCGATCCTGCCGGGCTCGCGGCCAAGGTCCGCACCCTGGCGCCTTCCCTGACGCGCTCCCTGCGGCGCGTCGCCGAAGCCGTCGTGAACGACCCGGCGGGCTGCGCCGTCCTCACCGTCACCGGCCTCGCCGAACTCACCGGCACCAGCGAGGCGACCGTCGTGCGCGCGGCCCGTCTCCTCGGCTACTCCGGCTACCGCGATCTGCGGCTCGCCCTCGCCGGGCTGGCGGCGCAGCAGCGGTCGGGGCGGGCGCCCGCGCTCACCACCGACATCGCGGTCGACGATCCGCTGGCGGACGTGGTCGCCAAGCTCGCCGAGGACGAGCGGCAGACCCTCGCCGACACCGCCGCCGCCCTCGACACCGGCCAGCTCGAGGCGGCCGTCACGGCCGCGGCGGCCGCGCGGCGCATCGACGTGTACGGCGTCGGGGCGTCCGGGCTCGTCGCCCAGGACCTCGTCCAGAAGCTGCTGCGGATCGGACGCGTCGCGCACGCCCACAGTGACACCCACCTCGCGGTGACCACCGCGGTGCAGCTGGCCCCCGGTGACCTCGCGATCGCCGTCACGCACTCCGGCGCGACGCGGGACGCCATCGAGCCGCTGCGGGTGGCGTTCGAGCGCGGGGCCACCACCGTCGCCGTCACCGGGCGGCCGAAGAGCGCGGTGACGCAGTACGCCGACCACGTGCTGGCCACCTCGACCGCGCGGGAGAGCGAGCTGCGCCCGGCGGCGATGTCCTCCCGGACGAGTCAGCTGCTGGTGGTCGACTGCCTCTTCGTGGGGGTGGCCCAGCGGACCTACGCGACGGCCGCGCCGGCGCTGGCCGCGTCGTACGAGGCATTGGCCCACCGGCACCGGTAGACCGTGGAGGTGCAGACAGTTGTCCCGACCCGCACCGGAAAGAGCCCTCCCCGATGACCACCCAGCCCGACCCCAGTGAGCTGCGCGCCGCGCTCGCATCCCTCACCACCGAGGCGTTCCGTCCCGACCTCGCCGAGATCGACCGCCTCCCCACCCTCGACATCGCCCACCTCATGAACGAGGAGGACGCCGACGTCCCCGCCGCCGTCGGTGTGCGGCTCCCGCAGATCGCCGCCGTCATCGACGCGGTCGCCGCGCGCATGGCACGCGGCGGGCGGCTGGTCTACGCCGGCGCCGGCACCGCCGGGCGGCTCGGGGTGCTCGACGCCTCCGAGTGCCCGCCGACCTTCAACACCGCGCCCGGCCAGGTCGTCGGACTGATCGCGGGCGGCCCGTCGGCCGTGGTCACCTCCGTCGAGGGCGCCGAGGACTCCGCGGAACTCGCCGAAGCGGATCTGGCCGCCCTCGCGCTCACCCCGGACGACACGGTGGTGGGCGTCTCCGCCTCCGGCCGCACCCCGTACGCCGTCGGCGCGGTCCGCTACGCGCGGGCCCGGGGCGCCCTGACCGTCGGGCTGGCCTGCAACCCGGACAGCGCGCTGTCCGCCGCCGCCGAGCACGGGATCGAGGTGGTCGTGGGGCCGGAGCTGCTCACCGGCTCCACCCGGCTGAAGGCGGGCACGGCGCAGAAGCTGGTGCTGAACATGATCTCGACGATCACGATGATCCGGCTGGGCAAGACGTACGGGAACCTGATGGTCGACGTGCGCGCCTCGAACGAGAAGCTGCGCGCCCGTTCACGGCGGATCGTGGCGCTGGCGACCGGGGCGGACGAGCCGGAGATCGAGGCCGCCCTCGCGGCCACCGACGGCGAGGTGAAGAACGCGATCCTCGCCCTGCTGGCCGGGGTGGACGGGCCCGCGGCCGCCCGCCTTCTGGAGGAGTCCGGGGGACATCTGCGCGCCGCGCTCGGTGCGGCGCGCGGCTGAGCCGCACGCTCGGGGGGTGCGCATCGACTCCTCCTCCACAGCCGCCGCGATCCTGCCCCTGGTGGGCGGCCCGGCGAACGTCACGTCCGTCGCCCACTGCATGACCCGGCTGCGGCTGGGCCTCGCCGATCCGTCCCGCGCGGACGAGGAGGCGCTGCGGGCGGTGCCCGGGGTGCTCGGCGTCGTCGTGGACGACGGCTCGTACCAGGTGGTCCTCGGGCCGGGCGTGGTGACGCGGGTGACGGCCGACTTCGAGCAGCTGCTCGCCCGGCCGTCCACCGCCGACGAACTGAGCGTCCGCGGGGCCGCGTTGCGGGAGCGGCGGCGCAGGGACAACGCGACTCCGTTCAAGTCCGCCCTGCGCCGGCTGGCCGCCGTGTTCGTCCCGCTGATCCCCGCCCTGATCGGCTGCGGGATCCTCGCCGGGGTCAACGGTCTGCTGCTCAACGCCGGCTGGCTGCCCGGCCTGAGCCCCGCCCTGGCCGCCGTCGCCTCCGCCTTCATGGCGCTGATCGCCGTCTTCGTCGGCCACAACACGGCGAAGGAGTTCGGCGGCACCCCGATCCTCGGCGGCGCGGTCGCGGCGATCGTCGTCTACCCGGGGGTCGCGAAGGTGACGGCGTTCGGGGTGACCCTCGCCCCCGGACAGGGCGGGGTGCTCGGCGCGCTGGCGGCCGCGCTGCTGGCGACCCGGGTCGAGAAGTGGTGCCGCGGCCGGGTCCCGGAGGCGCTCGACGTCCTCCTCACCCCGACCCTGACGGTCCTCGTCGCCGGGCTCGGCACCCTGTACGGCCTGATGTACGCGGCCGGTCTGGTGTCCTCGGCCATCGGCACGGCGGCGAACTGGCTGCTGGCGACGACGGGCGCGTTCGCGGGGCTGGTGCTCGGCGGACTCTTCCTGCCGCTGGTCATGCTCGGCCTGCACCAGGCCCTCATCCCCATCCACACCACCCTCATCGACCAGCAGGGCTACACGGTGCTGCTGCCCGTCCTGGCCATGGCGGGCGCGGGCCAGGTCGGCGCGGCGGTCGCGGTGTACGTCCGGCTGCGCCACGACACGTCCGTCCGGACGACGATCAGGTCGGCGCTCCCCGCCGGGCTGCTGGGCGTCGGGGAGCCCCTGATCTACGGGGTGTCGCTGCCGCTGGGGCGCCCCTTCCTCACCGCCTGCGCGGGCGGGGCGGCCGGCGGCGCCTTCGTCGGCTTCTTCGCGATGCTCGGCGACAAGGTGGGGGCGACGGCGATCGGCCCGTCCGGCTGGGCCCTGTTCCCGCTGCTGGCGGGGAACCGGGGGCTGGGCCTGACGGCGGCGGTCTACGCCGGCGGGCTGCTGACGGGGTACGCGGTCGGCTTCGCGGCGACCTACGTCTTCGGCGTCACCGACCGCGTGCGGGCCGGTGCTACCGCCCTCGGGAGCCCGGCCGGGAGCGGTGTCCCGGGTGACCCGTCACCTCGCCGATCCAGCTGACGAAGTCGCCCGGGTCCAGGTCGGCGCCATGGCCGGCGTCCCAGTAGTAGGCCGTGTCGACGTGGTCGCCGAGGCCGGTCAGGCGGGTGGCGAGGAGAGCGGCCACGGACAGCGAGGTGTCGCTGTCCTTCGTGCCGAGACGTATCCACCAGTGCTTGGCGCGGTGCGGGTTGACCTTGTCGACGAGGTGGTACATCGGGTTCATCAGGTGGAGGGTGGCGGGGAGGTCGGCGTCCAGGCGGGCGCTGTCGCCGGCCTCGTGGCGGAGGCTGTACAGGGTGAAGTGGCGGGCCCTGGTCGTGCCGGTGCCGAAGAGGTTGCACTCGGGCGTGGACAGGTCGAAGGCGTCGAAGGACGGAGCGTTCTTCTTCCGGGCGCCGACATGGGTGAGGAAGTCCGCCCAGGTGAAGGTCGCCCTGCCCGCGGACCAGGTGATGAACGGGTGCGCGGCGAGGTAGGTGTCGCGGGCGGTGTCGGTCAGGGCCGCCAGGTACCTGGTGGCCGAGGGCTGGATGAACGTCTCCAGCAGATAGGTGTCCAGGTTGCGGGTGGTGAGGGTCCCGTAGCCCCGGGCGCGCAGTTTCAGGGCGGCCAGGTGGTCGGTGAACCGGGCCCGCAGGGCTGCGGAGACCGTGGCGTCGACCGTCGCGCCGGAGGCGAGCGGATTGGCGCCCCAGCACCACTCGTAGGCGGCGTCGGCGTGCTCCAGGTCGGTGATGGGGCACCAGTCGCCGCTGGCGAAGACGGCGTCGGAGGTGTCCGCCGCGCCGATCTCCGCCAGGTAGGGGTCGTACAGCGGGCTGTCGCCGGAGGCGCCGAGCAGCGCGGAGAGGGCGCCGCCGGCGCTGACGCCGGAGGAGACGATCCGCTCGACGTCGCCGGGTACGCGGCCCTTGTTGAACCTCAGGTACCGCACCGCCGCCTTGAGGTCGACGATCGCCGCGGGCGCGGTGCCGTAGAAGACGCCGTTCGCGTCGACGAGGGTGCGGCCGCGGGCGCCGGGCTCCACGACGACGTACCCGGCGGCCAGCGCCAGGGCCTGCCTGCTGGTGCCGCCGCCCATGCCGGACGCGCTGATCCCGGTGGCGTTCGCGACGGAGGACGGCAGGTAACCGCCGACGGCGTTGGCGAGGAGGATGGGCGCGTCGGAGGCGTCGACGGCGGCGCCGTCGACGGACACGGGGACGCTGACGTTCAAGGACTGGTACGCCGCGTTCACCGGTTCGGCCACGTAGGCGGCGACCTTGAAGAAGCGGTAGGTCACGCTGTGCGTGGTCCCGCTGGTGTCCTTGATGCCGATGGTCTGCTCGGTGTAGGCGGTGGGGTCGAAGACCAGGGAGGCGTCGGCCGCCGATCCGGCGGCAGCCCCGCCCCGCGCGGCCGCGGCGGCCTCCTGGGCGGACCCGAGGGCGGGCGCGGCCCCCGCCGCGGTGAGCCCCATGACCACAGTCCTGCGCTTCACTCGATTCACGTCCGTCTCTTGGGTAGGCAGCTCTTGCCGTCGCCCCTTTGCTACCACCCGCACCCCTGAATCGTCACCGAAATTGTCAACAATCACAGCCGGCGGTCGCAGTTTGGCCGAGAGCAGCCGCCCAGCGCGCCGCCCTACCCTTGGAGCCATGAACCACGCCCAGCTCACCGCGCTCGGCCGTGCCCTCCGACTCCTCGGCGAGCACGGCGAAGCGCTCACCGCCGACACCCCGGACGCCCGGCTGCACGAGGTCAAGGCCGATCTGCGGCGTGCCCTGGACCTGCTGGACGACAGCGTCGTCGGCGCCACGCCCACCACCCGCTGCGCCGAGCACCCGCACGGCCCGGTCGACGAGGCGGCCCCCGACCTGTGCCTGCTCTGCGAGACCCGCCGCCGGGCGGCCCGCCGCGCCGAGTTCAACGGCCCCGCCCCGCAGGCTCCTTACACACCCACCCCCTCGACCTCCCGCTACGGCACCCGCGCCGACCGCCCGCAGCCCCAGCAGCGCTGGCTGGCGGAGCTGTGGACCGGCCAGGAGTGGCAGCTCTGCGGGACGCCGCGCAGGGACCGCCGGGAGGCCGAGCTCTACATCGCCGCCCTGCGCCGCGGCTCACGCCCCGCGATGGCCTACCGCCTGGTGCACGAGTTCACCGACTACGAGGTGCTGCGGATCTGGGGCACCCCGGTGAAGGTCGACATCGAGCCCCTCGGCAACCTCTAGCCGCCTCCCCGTCCCTCACAGGCCATCGGGCCCGGTCTCCGACGCTCCGGACAGCAGGGGTAGCGCCGGGAAGCCGTGGCCCTCCCACAGCCGACGGGACGTCTCCTCCGGGTACGGACGCACCTCAGGCTCCGCGTCCAGGACCTGTACCAGCCTCCGCTCCGGGTCGTAGGCCGGCCAGCCCGGGTCCCCCGTCCGCGCGAAGGACGTCCACGACCGGTGGAAGCGGGCCGTCAGGGACCGGGCCTCGTCCGTCACCTCCGCCCCCGCGAACAGCAGGTTCCCGAGGTCCGCCGCGTAGGTGCCGAACAGCAGCGGGATGTCCAGGCCGTGGCATGCGCCCAGGGCGCCGCCGGCCCCCGGGGCCGGCCAGGTCAGTTCATAGACGTGGGCCCGCCCGCCGCCCGCGACCTGCGCCTCGGCCAGGTGCAGGGACGGTACGTGGAACAGCCAGTCCGACTGCACCCGCTCGTACAGCTCGCCCGCGTCCGCGTCCGGGAAGGCCGCCCGGTAGGCCTGTTCGCCCTCCGCTCCCCCGCCCGGGGCGAACAGCCGCAGCACGGCCGTCGCCTGTTCCTCGGTCACCTTGCCCAGCAGCCCGCCCAGCACGAGGAACAGCCGGAATTCCTGCGCGTTGTGACCGACGATCAGCTCGACGTCCCGTGCCGCGCCCGCCGCCAGCGCCTCCCAGGGGGTCACCGGCAGGATCTCGCCGTCGACCACGGGAGAGAACGGGGTGACCGTGGGCGCCACCTTGCCCCACCGGTCCACCCGCTGCGCCATCTTCGCGCCCAGCGCCGCACCGGCCTCGGTCAGCGTGCGCGGGTCCACCGTGCCCAGGTCGGCGGCCGTCGGACGCAGGCCCGCCTCCGCGGCGATCGCGCTCGCCAGGTCGCGGGCCAGTTCGTCGGAGAAGTAGGTGCCGGGCACGCTCTGCGCGATGGCCCGCCCGAACAGGCCCCGGGCGCTCGGCATGGCCAGCAGGGCCGCCACGGAACCGGCGCCCGCCGACTCGCCGAAGACGGTCACCCGGCCGGGGTCGCCGCCGAACGCCGCGATGTTGTCCCGGACCCACTCCAGTGCGGCGACCTGGTCCAGCAGTCCCCGGTTGGCGGGCGCGCCCTCGATCCGCGCGAACCCCTCGATGCCGACACGGTAGTTGAAGGTGACGACGACCAGGTCGCCGGCGCGGGCGAGGTGCTGGGCGTCGTAACCGGGGCTGCCGGAGTGGCCGAGCTTGTAGGCGCCGCCGTAGATCCACACCATCACCGGCCGGGCGTCCGACCGGTCCGGCTCCCGTTCCGGTGTCCAGACGTTGACCGTCAGCCAGTCGTCGCCCGCCGGGACGTCCGCGATCGCCGCCCGGCCCTGGATGCCCGCCTCCTGCGGGGGTGGCGGGCCGAACGCGTACGCCTCCCGTATGCCCTCCCAGGGGCGGGGCGGGCGCGGGGCCCGGAAGCGGGCCTCGCCGACCGGTGGCGCGGCGAAGGGGATCCCGCGAAAGACCGTCAGATCCCCCTCGCGGCGTCCCCGTACGGCACCGGCGGTGGTACGGGCGACGAGCCGGTCGGCGGCGTCGGTGGCGTCGGGTGTCTTCATCGATCACTCCTGAAAGGGCGGCTGCTCGTGGAACGGGCGGTGACCGGGGAAAGTGCCGACGCACACGACCGGAGGCGGGCGCCGGGACACGCGACCTGGACGGATCGGGCGGCCCGGGCGACGAGGCGCCGCCCCGGGTCTCAGCCGTGTCGCGCGATGATCTCCCGGGTCCGCTCCTCGTCCAGTTCGTAGACCGTCTCGTGGGCGCGCGGATCCCGGGCGTGCAGGGTGTGGAACATCGGCCCCGTCGCCCCGCCCAGCTCCACCAGGGACGCGGACGCCCCACGCACCGCCCGCTCGGTGCCGGGCGCGGTGGTCAGGTCGATGCGGTTGACGACCCCGGGCGTCACCCACACCGGTACGGCGGCCAGCAGGCCGAAGAGCTGGAGATGGAAATGTCCGGTGAGCAGCACGCGGACGTCACTCCCGCGGATCACCTCCGCCAGCCCCTCGGGATCGCGCAGCCCGAAGACCCGCTGGGTCGCCGAGAGGTCGAGGCTGATCGGGGGGTGGTGGAAGGCGATGACGGTCCCCAGCTCGGCCGGCGTGCTCAACACCTCACGCAACCAGTCCAGTTGGGCCGCGCCGAGCCTGCCGTACACCTCCCCCGGCACCAGCGAGTCCAGGGTGACGAGCCGCAGGCCGCCCACCGTGCTGACGGCGGCCCGCTCGGCGCCGGGGAAGACCAGGACGGCGTCCGGGTGGCCGCTGCCCAGCACCTTGGTGAAGGCGGACCGTTCGTCGTGGTTGCCGGTGGTGTAGAAGAGCGGCGCGCCGAGAGCGCGCGCGAAACCGCCGATCAGCTCCCGCACGGTCGTGTACGCCTCCACCGAGCCGTCGTCGGCGAGATCGCCGGTGACGACGACCGCGTCCACGTCCCGCAGATGGCGGAGCTCGCCGAGCAGGAGCCGCAGGGAGTCGGCGGCGTCGACACGGCGGCCTTCGGGCCCGTCGACGCGGCCGATATGGGTGTCCGAGAGCTGAAGGATTCTCATCTCCCGGACCCTACCCGCGCGTTGACGCTCAGCTGAGGGTGCGCAGCGCGGCGGCGTCGTACGGCTTCAGCTCGTCGAGACGGCCGGCGAGCACCTTGGCCGCCCACTGGGGGTCCTGGAGCAGCGCGCGCCCGACGGCCACCATGTCGAACTCGTCGCGCTCCAGCCGGTCGAGGAGGTCGTCGATGCCCTTGACCGGGGAACCCTCGCCCGCGAAGGCCTTGAGGAAGTCGCCGTCGAGACCGACCGAGCCGACCGTGATGGTGGGCCTGCCGGTGAGCTTCTTCGTCCAGCCCGCGAGGTTGAGGTCCGAACCGTCGAACTCCGGGAGCCAGTAGCGGCGGGTGGAGGCGTGGAAGGCGTCGACACCGGCGGCGGCGAGCGGGGCGAGGATCGCCTCCAGCTCCTCCGGCGTCTCGGCGAGCCGCGCGTCGTACGCCTCCTGCTTCCACTGCGAGTAGCGGAAGATGATCGGGAACTCGGCCGAGACGGTCTCGCGCACGGCGGCCACGATCTCGACGGCGAACTTCGCGCGGGCCACGGCGTCGCCGCCGTAGGCGTCGGTGCGGCGGTTGGTGCCGGCCCACAGGAACTGGTCCACCAGGTAACCGTGGGCGCCGTGGATCTCCACGCCGTCGAAGCCGATGCGCTCGGCGGCGGCCGCGGCCTCGGCGAACGCGCCGATGACGTCGTCCAGGTCGCGCTGGGTCATCGCCTTGCCGGTGCCCTCGGTCCCGTCGACGCGGATACCGGAGGGGCCGACGGCGGGCGCGTCCGCGAACGGCGGCTCACCCTGCTTGCGCACCATCCCGATGTGCCACAGCTGCGGCACGATCTTCCCGCCGCCCGCGTGCACGGCCTCCGCGACCTTCGCCCAGCCCGCGAGCTGCTCCGCGCCGTGGAACCGGGGCACCCGGTCGCTCTGCCCCGCGGACTCGTGCCCGACGTACGTCCCCTCGGTGACGATGAGGCCGACACCGGCGGCGGCCCGGCGGCCGTAGTACGACACCACGTCCTCGCCGGGAATGCCGTCCGGGGAGAACATGCGGGTCATCGGCGCCATGGCGATGCGGTTCGGGACGGTGAGCCCGTTGAGGGACACCGGGCGGGCCAGGATGTCGGCGGCGCGCGAAGCGGCGGGCGGGGTGATGCTCACGTGGAGGGCTCCTCGGGACGGTGGGACCGGCTGGTATGTGCACATGCATTGAGTGCCTCTTCCACTGAACCCCGCCGGCCCCCCGCGTCATTCCGAACCCGACGGGACAGCTCCTGTGATCCCGGCCACGCGGCCCGGTCGCGCGGCCCGGTCGCGCGGCCCGCGCGCGAGAAAATGACGCCATGCCGAAGCCCTCGCTGCTCGCCCCTCCCGAGCTGGAACGGTCCGCTGTCGTCGCCAACAACGCCATGAACCGCGAGCGCGGCCTCACCGGCGTCAACAGCTACGCCCGGGAACTGGGCGTCGACCTCCTGGCCCAGCTGGCGCACCGTCCCGCGCCCTCCTGGCTGGACCTGTGCAGCGGCGAGGGCCGCGCCCTGCGCGAGGCCGCGTCTGCGCTGCCCGCCGGGGCGGTCCTCACCGGCGTCGACCTGGTGGGCCCGCTCGTCCCGCGGCCGGCGCCGCCCGCCCTGGAGGAGACAGTCGCCTCCGTCTCGTCCTGGACCCCGTCCCGGACGTACGACCTGATCACCTGCGTGCACGGCCTGCACTACGTCGGCGACCAGCTCGGCCTGCTCAGCCGCGCCGCGTCCTGGCTGACCGGGGACGGTCTGCTGGCCGCGCACTTCGACCCGGAGTCGGTGCGCCATGCCGACGGATCGTCCGCGGCACGACCGGCGCTGGCGGCCCTGCGCGCGGCCGGCTGGGAGTACAGCACCCGCCGTCACCGCCTCACCCTCCGGGGCGGCCGGGCGGTGCGGCTCCCGTTCCGCTACCTCGGCGCCGATCCGGCCGCCGGTCCCAACTACACGGGTCAGCCGGCCGTCGCCTCGTACTACGCCGCCGCCTGACCCGCGGCCGCTCCGACCGGTTCCGCGCCGGGAACGCCCGAGGGCGGCACCCCCGTCGAACAGGGGTGCCGCCCTCGGTCTGAAGGACAGGCGATCGACCGGAGTCGATCAGAAGTCCATGTCACCGCCCGGCATGCCGCCGCCGGCGGGCGCGGCGGCCTTCTCCGGCTTGTCGGCGATGACGGCCTCGGTGGTGAGGAACAGCGCGGCGATGGAGGCGGCGTTCTGCAGGGCAGAGCGCGTGACCTTCGCCGGGTCGATGATGCCTTCGGCGATCATGTCGACGTACTCGCCGGTCGCGGCGTTCAGGCCGTGACCGACCTGAAGGTTGCGGACCTTCTCGACGACGACGCCACCCTCGAGACCACCGTTGACGGCGATCTGCTTCAGCGGGGCCTCGAGCGCGATGCGCACGGCGTTGGCGCCGGTCGCCTCGTCACCCTCGAGCTCCAGCTTCTCGAAGACGGCGGACGCCTGGATGAGCGCAACGCCACCACCGGCGACGATGCCCTCCTCGACGGCGGCCTTCGCGTTGCGGACGGCGTCCTCGATGCGGTGCTTGCGCTCCTTGAGCTCCACCTCGGTGGCGGCGCCGGCCTTGATGACCGCGACACCGCCGGCGAGCTTCGCCAGGCGCTCCTGCAGCTTCTCGCGGTCGTAGTCCGAGTCGCTGTTCTCGATCTCGGCGCGGATCTGGTTGACCCGACCGGCGACCTGGTCCGAGGAGCCGGCACCGTCGACGATGGTGGTCTCGTCCTTGGTGATGACGACCTTGCGGGCCTTGCCGAGCAGGTCGATGGTCGTGTTCTCGAGCTTGAGACCGACCTCCTCGGAGATGACCTCGCCACCGGTGAGGATGGCGATGTCGTTCAGCATCGCCTTGCGGCGGTCGCCGAAGCCCGGGGCCTTGACCGCGACGGACTTGAAGGTGCCGCGGATCTTGTTGACGACCAGCGTCGACAGAGCCTCGCCCTCGACGTCCTCGGCGATGATCAGCAGCGGCTTGCCGCCCTGCATGACCTTCTCGAGGAGCGGGAGCAGGTCCTTGACGTTGGCGATCTTGGAGTTCGCGATCAGGATGTACGGGTCGTCGAGGACGGCCTCCATACGCTCCATGTCGGTGGCGAAGTACGCCGAGATGTAGCCCTTGTCGAAGCGCATACCCTCGGTGAGCTCCAGCTCCAGACCGAAGGTCTGGGACTCCTCGACGGTGATGACGCCTTCCTTGCCGACCTTGTCCATCGCCTCGGCGATGAGCTCGCCGATCTGGGTGTCGGCGGCGGAGATGGAGGCCGTGGAAGCGATCTGCTCCTTGGTCTCGACATCCTTGGCCTGCTCGAGCAGCGCACCGGAGACGGCCTCGACGGCCTTCTCGATGCCGCGCTTGAGGGCCATCGGGTTGGCGCCGGCGGCTACGTTGCGCAGGCCTTCCTTGACCAGGGCCTGGGCGAGGACGGTCGCGGTGGTCGTACCGTCACCGGCGACGTCGTCCGTCTTCTTGGCGACTTCCTTGACCAGCTCGGCGCCGATCTTCTCGTACGGGTCCTCGAGCTCGATCTCCTTGGCGATGGAAACACCATCGTTGGTGATCGTGGGGGCGCCCCACTTCTTCTCGAGGACGACGTTGCGGCCCTTGGGGCCGAGCGTCACCTTCACGGCGTCCGCGAGCTGGTTCATGCCGCGCTCGAGGCCGCGCCGTGCCTCCTCGTCGAACGCGATGATCTTGGCCATGTGAAGTGGTCCTCCCGGACTGGGGTGGATTGCTCCGGACCGCGCTGGCGCCCGCGACGGACGGCTCGCCGGCCGCGTGGTTCCTTGCCCCACTTGGCCTGCGGGCCTCACCGACCCGGTCCTTCTTTGTCACTCTCACCTTCAGAGTGCTAACGCCAATGATTAGCACTCGACCCATGAGAGTGCAAGCGCCTCCGCCGGACCCGTGCCCTTCCGGACACCCTCCGCAGGCGTCCGGACGACGCCTCGGCCAGGCCTCGCGGGCGCACCCGGACAGACCGAAGGGCTCGCGCCCCGTGGGGGTGCGAGCCCTTCGTCAGTTGTACAGAAGAACGACGCTTTCAGTCGGCGCGTGCTTCAGCCGGTCGCGAGCCGGACCATGTCCGCCTGCGGCCCCTTCTGACCCTGCGAGATCTCGAAATCGACCCGCTGACCCTCTTCCAGGGTGCGGTAGCCGTCCATCTGGATCGCGCTGTAGTGGACGAAAACATCCGCACCACCGTCGACCGCGATGAAGCCGTACCCCTTCTCCGCGTTGAACCATTTGACGGTGCCCTGAGCCATGCCTAACTCCCCTATTACTGGCCCTTGCACAGATCCACACTTCGCGGATCCGGGTCAGACCTCACCCCCCGGTTGGCTTGGGGGCGTGCGCCGGAACGCGTCGACCGCGGCTGAATGTATCTGTCCAACTGCCGTCTGCAACAGGTCAGTCGGACGAGAATTCCGGACGCACGGGATCCGGAATGTGGCGAGAATTCGCCTGAATTGAGGGCAAGTCGGGCCCTGCATAAGCCTCAAAAGCCACGGAAGCGGCGCGCATATTGGCTGCTTCTTGTCGGGCTCGGGGCAGAAATCAAAGGCTCCGGATCCGGTGATCCGGACCGGGTTCCCCAACTGTACCGCGCTCAACCACGCTGAATTGCCCCCTCCGCTTCTATCGCGGAGAGGGCAATTCGATGAACGCTCGGTAATCGCTGTTACCGACGGTTACTACCGACGGGTACTGAACTACGGTCAGCCGCCGGCGACGGCCGGGATGATGGAGACGCCGGCGCCGTCCGGAGTGGCCGTCTCCAGACCCTGCTCGAAGCGGACGTCGTCGTCGTTCACGTACACGTTGACGAACCGGCGCAGCTTGCCCTGGTCGTCCAGGACGCGCGCCGCGATGCCCGTGTGGTTCTTCTCCAGGTCGGCGATGACCTCGCCGAGGGTGGCTCCCTCGGCCTTCACCTCGGCCTGGCCGCCGGTGTAGGTGCGCAGGATGGTGGGGATGCGGACGTTGACGCTCATGACGCGAGGCCAGCCTCTCGGAAGGAGTCGAGGTTCGGACGGATGGTCGCGGTCAGCCCGGTGCCGGCCACCGCGTCCAGGGTCTTCAGTCCGTCGCCCGTGTTGAGGACGACGGTCGTCTTGGTCGGGTCGAGAAGACCGTTCTCGATCAGCTTGCGCGTCACACCCACGGTCACACCGCCGGCGGTCTCCGCGAAGATGCCCTCGGTCCGCGCCAGCAGCTTGATCGCGTCGACGACCTGCTCGTCGTTCACGTCCTCCACCGCGCCGCCGGTCCGCCGCGCGATGTCGAGGACGTACGGACCGTCCGCCGGGTTGCCGATGGCCAGCGACTTGGCGATGGTGTTCGGCTTCTGCGGGCGGACCACGTCGTGCCCGGCCTTGTAGGCCACGGACACCGGAGAGCAGCCCTCGGCCTGCGCGCCGAAGATCTTGTACGGCTTGTCCTCGACCAGCCCGAGCCTGATCAGCTCCTGCAGGCCCTTGTCGATCTTCGTGAGCTGGGAGCCGGAGGCGATCGGCACGACCAGCTGGTCCGGCAGCCGCCAGCCGAGCTGCTCGCAGATCTCGTACGCCAGCGTCTTGGAGCCCTCCGCGTAGTACGGCCGCAGGTTGACGTTGACGAAGCCCCAGCCCTCGCCCGCCGGGTCGCCGATGAGCTCGGAGCAGAAGCGGTTGACGTCGTCGTAGTTGCCCTCGATGCCGACGAGTTCGCCGCCGTAGATCGCGGCCATGACGACCTTGCCCTGCTCCAGGTCGTGCGGGATGAACACGCAGGACCGGAAGCCCGCCCGGGCGGCCGCGGCGCCGACGGCGCCGGCCAGGTTGCCCGTGGAGGAGCAGGAGAGCGTGGTGAAGCCGAAGGCGCGGGCGGCCTCGATGGCCTGGGCGACGACACGGTCCTTGAAGGAGTGCGTCGGGTTGCCGGAGTCGTCCTTGACGAAGAGCTTGCCGGCGTCGACGCCCAGTTCCCGGGCGAGGTTGTCGGCCTGGACGAGCTTGGTCCACCCGGGGTTGATGTTGGGCTTGTCGGCCACGTCCGCGGGGACGGGCAGCAGCGGCGCGTAGCGCCAGATGTTCGCGGGGCCCGCCTCGATGCGCTTGCGGAGCTCCTCCGTGTCGTAGGAGGAGAAGTCGTAGGCGATCTCGAGCGGGCCGAAACACTCCTCGCAGGCGAAGACCGGGCCGAGGGGCACGCGGTGGCCGCACTCGCGGCAGCTCAACGCCGAGGCCGGACCGAGGTCGACAGCAGAGGACGTCGTGGAGTCGGTGGTGCTTGCAACAGTCTGCGCAGCCATGTGAGGCGAGGCCCTTTCTCCTCATCTTCCTCACGACGCATCTCGCCGTGAGACGGATTTGGCACCTTCCCGAGCCGGGAGCCCCGCGGAGCGATCACCACGTGGATCGGTGATCGTTACGAGACCGGCTGGAGGGTTGCCGGGGCTTCATCGGGCCGTATCCCTCTGCCCCTCTGGATGAGCGGTATGAAGTTGTGAACGGGAGGAGACCTCGGACATGCGATGGTCATCCGCGTTGTTCAAGACTGTAACCGAAGGCCAGGACAGTTGAGATAGTCGTCCGAACCGCGAGATGGATCACACGGTCACCTCCCGTGCACCCGGTGTGATCACGACAGTGAGGAGCCGCAGACTGTGCTTCGAGAAACTGAGCGCTGGCTGGCCACCCGCTCCTGGTCCGTCACCGATCGTCCGCTCCACCGGATCCTGGCCGCGAAGCGCGCCACGAACCAGTCGGTGTCCGTCGTCCTGCCCGCGCTGAACGAGGAGGAGACGGTCGGTGACATCGTCGCGGTCATCCGTCACGACCTCATGCACCAGGTCCCGCTCGTCGACGAGATCGTGGTCGTCGACTCGGGATCGACCGACCGTACGTCCGAGGTGGCCGCGGCGGCCGGCGCGCGGGTCGTCCACCGGGACGACATCCTGCCGCGGATACCGGCCGTGCCCGGCAAGGGCGAGGTCCTGTGGCGCTCCCTGCTGGTCACCACCGGGGACATCGTCTGTTTCATCGACGCCGATCTGAGGGAGTTCTCCTCGGACTTCGTCACGGGGATCGTCGGCCCGCTGCTCACCGACCCCGGGGTGGATCTGGTCAAGGGCATGTACGACCGTCCGCTGGGCGGCGCGGCCGGCCAGGGCGGCCGGGTCACCGAGCTCATGGCCCGCCCGCTGCTCAACATGCACTGGCCGCAGCTGGCCGGGTTCGTGCAGCCGCTCGGCGGCGAGTACGCGGCCCGCCGCAGTCTGCTGGAGCAGCTGCCCTTCCCCGTCGGCTACGGCGTGGAGCTGGGCATGCTGGTGGACGCCCTGCACCTGGTGGGCCTGGACGCCCTCGCCCAGGTCGACATCGGCGTGCGCAAGCACCGTCACCAGGACGGACAGGCACTGGGCCGGATGGCCGCGGCCATCTACCGCACCGCCCAGCTCCGGCTGGCCCGAGGACACCTGATCCGCCCGTCCCTCACCCAGTTCGAACGGAGCACGGACGGCTTCGAGCCGCGCACCTACTCCGTGGACACCGAGGAAAGGCCGCCGATGGCGGAGATCGCGGAGTACGCGACCCGCAAGGTCGCCTGACCGCCGGACGGGCCGTATACGGCAGGGCGCCGCCACCGGCGACACGGCCGGATACGGCCCGTCCACACAGCGCGACCGTACGTTTGAGCGTTTCCCGACCGGGCTAGGTTGAGGCGTATGGCTTCCACGCACGACACTCCCGCCCGGGCCGCCGAGGTGCTGGTCGCGTCCAACCGCGGCCCGGTCTCCTACGAACTGCGCGAGGACGGCTCGCTGCACGCGAAACGCGGCGGCGGCGGGCTGGTCTCCGGCCTGTCGGCCATCGGACCCGAGGCGGGCGCCCTGTGGGTGTGCTCGGCGCTCTCCGAGGGCGACCGGGAGGCGGTCCGGCGCGGGGTCGGCGAGGAGGGCGTGCGCATGCTGGCCGTCCCGGCCGACGTGCACGCCGACGCGTACAACGGCATCGCCAACTCCGTGCTGTGGTTCGTCCACCACCTGCTCTACCAGACGCCGCTGGAGCCCACGTTCGACGCGGAGTTCCGCCGCCAGTGGGCGTCGTACGAGACCTACAACCGGGCGTTCGCGCAGGCGCTGGCCGAGGAGGCGGCGGACGGCGCGGCGGTGCTGGTCCAGGACTACCACCTGTGCCTGGTCCCCGGAATGCTGCGCGAGCTGCGCCCCGACCTGCGCATCGGACACTTCTCGCACACGCCGTGGGCGCCGGTGGACTACTTCGCGCTGCTGCCGGGGGACGTCCGTGAGCAGTTGCTGCACGGCATGCTCGGCGCGGACCGCCTGGGCTTCCTCACCCGGCGCTGGGCGGACGCGTTCACCGCGTGCTGCACGGAGTTCACCGGCGGCCCCGGCAAGACGCAGATCGGCGTGCACGGCCTCGGCGCGGACGCCGACTTCCTGCGCGAGCGCGCGCACCGGCCGGACGTCGACGAGCGCATGGCGTCCCTGCGGGCGGAGATCGGCGAGGGCCGCAAGGCGATCGTCCGCGTCGACCGCACCGAGCTGTCCAAGAACATCGTGCGCGGGCTCCTGGCCTACCGGCAGCTGCTCGACGACCACCCGGAGTGGCGCGAGCGGGTCGTCCATGTGGCCTTCGCCTACCCCTCACGGCAGGACCTCGCCGTCTACCGCGACTACACGGCCGAGGTGCAGCGCCTGGCCGAGGAGATCAACACCGCGTACGGCACGCCCGGCTGGACCCCGGTCCTGCTGAACCTCAAGGACGACTTCGCCCGCTCCCTCGCCGCCTACCGGCTGGCCGACGTGGCCCTGGTGAACCCGATCCGCGACGGCATGAACCTGGTCGCCAAGGAGGTGCCGGTCGTCTCCGACGAGGGCTGCGCGCTGGTCCTGTCCCGGGAGGCCGGGGCCTACTGGGAGCTGCGCGAGGACGCGATCACGGTGAACCCGTACGACGTCCTGGAGACCGCTCGCGCCCTGCACGAGGGGCTGACCATGAAGCCGGAGGAGCGGGCCGCGCGCACGAAGCGGCTGTCCGCTGCGGCGACCGCGCTTCCCCCGGCCCGGTGGTTCCTGGACCAGCTGAACGCCCTGCGGGAGATTCAGCCGAGCTGAGCGGCCAGCTGCCGCAGCAGCCGTACGACGCCGGCGGGCCCGTCGACGACGAGGTCCGCGCGGTCCGCCAGTTCACCGACCTCGGTGCTGCCGCTGCACACCAGCAGCCCGGGGACGCCGTCCGCGCGGAGCTTCTCCACGGCGGCGAAGGCGGGCAGGTCGCCGAGGTCGTCACCGGCGTAGAGGACGGAGCGCGCGCCGGTCTCGCGGACGTGCTCCAGCAGGGCGACGCCCTTGTCCATGCCCGGCGGGCGCAGCTCCAGGACCATCCGGCCGGGTTCGACGATCAGGCCGTGCCGGCCGGCCAGGTCGGTGAGCGGGGCCCGCAGCGCCTCGAAGGCGGCCCGGGGGTCGTCGGCGCGGCGGGTGTGGACGGCTACGGCCCGGCCGCCCTTCTCCTCGACCGAGACCCCGGGGTGGTCCCCCGCGGCGGCCAGGACCCGCGGGAGTTCGGCGCGGACGGCGGCCACGCCCGGGTGCGGGGGCGGGGCGCTCAGGGCGCCGGTGCGGGCGTCCCAGCGCTCGGCGCCGTAGTGGCCGAGGACGGAGAGGTGCTCCAGCCCTTCGGCCCCGGCGAACCCGCCGCGCCGTACGGCGACCTCGGCGGGCCGCCCGGTGATGACGGCCACGGCGGCGACCTTCGGCGCGAGGGCCGTGAGCGCGGGGACGGCGTCGGGGTGCGCCCGGGCGTCCTCCGGGTTCTCTACGATCGGGGCGAGGGTGCCGTCGAAGTCGAGCGCGACGAGCGTGCTGGAGGGCCGGCCGGTGATCGCGTCGAGTGCGGCGCGGCCCGCCGGGGTGACCGGGACGGGAAGGGAGCGGGGTCCGGGTTCCGTGGACTGCGTCTCGTGGGTGCCCATACGCCGACGATAACCAACGCGGGCCCGCGGCTAGCGCTCCCCCCGCCTCGCCTCCCGCACTCTGCGCAGCCTGTTCACCGTGACCGGGTCGTGGGCCAGCGCGCGGGGGTCGTCCAGCAGGGCGTTGAGGAGCTGGTAGTAGCGGACCGGGGAGAGGTCCAGCTCCTCGCGTATCGCCCGTTCCTTCGCGCCGGGGCCGGAGAACCCGCGCCGCTCCAGGGCGAGGACGGCCCGCTCCCCCGCCCCCAGCTCGTCCGCTTCCGCTCGCCGCTCCATGTCCGCACGGTAGCGCCCGGCACCGACAGCGGCCCGGCGGATCAGCCGTCGGAGCCGTCGTCCAGCGTCGTGGCCGTCGTCTGGAGCTCGCCCAGGACGGCGGCCGGGTCGCCGTTCGCGGTCACGGCCCGGCCGATCCGCTTCTTGATCTCGGCGCTGACCTTGGCCCAGGAGGTCCGTCCGACGGGGTAGGTCTCGGAGAGCGGGAGCTGGTCGAGGAACGGCTTGAGGTCGGCGTCCTGCTCGGCCGCGCCCATGACCAGGGAGGCGGAGGTGGTGACCGGCAGCAGGTCGTACTCGCGGGAGAAGGCCAGCACGTTCTTCTCGCTGTAGACGTAGTCGAGGAAATCACCGACCTGCTCGGCGTGCCCGTTCTGCTTGAAGGCGGTCATCCAGTCGGCGACGCCCATGGAGACCTTGGTCGGGCCGGCGACGCCGGGCATCGGCACCATGCCGAACTTCACGCCCTTGCTCTCGGCCGCCTTCATCAGCGAGGGGTGCCCGTTGAGCATGCCCACGTCGCCGGCGGCGAACGCGGCGAACGCGTCGGCCCGGTTCAGCTTGTCCGGCGCGACCGGCCCGGTGAGGCCCTTGCCGACCAGGTCGTCCTTCAGCCAGTCGAAGGTCTCGACGTTCTCGGCGGAGTCGATGCTGTAGGCGCTGACGGTCTGGGTGTAGCCGCCTCCGCCGCTGAGCAGCCACTGAAGCGTCTCGGCCTGCGCCTCCTCGGACCCGAGGGGCAGCGCGTACGGGTACTTCACGCCCTCGTCCTTGAGCGCCTTCGCGTCCTCGGCGAGCTCGTCCCAGGTGGTCGGCGGGGTCAGGCCGGCCTCGGCGAAGAGGGTCTTGTTGTAGAACAGCAGCCGCGTGGAGGAGGCGAACGGCATGCCGTACGGCACGCCCCGCACCTCGCCCGCGTCGGCGAGCTGGGACACGAAGTCGGCCTCGACGGGGATGGAGAGCAGGTCGCTCACCTTGTAGAGCCGGTCGGCGGCCGCGTAGTCGGCGTAGGCGCCGATCTGTGCCATGTCGGGGGCCTTGCCCGCGTCGACCAACGCCTTGACCTTGGCGTCCACGTCGTTCCAGGAGTAGACGGTCACGTCGACGGTGACACCGGGGTGGTCCTTCTCGTACGCCTCGACGAGCTTGTCCCAGTACTTCTTCGAGCTGTTGGCGCTGCTGTCGCCGTAGTCGGCGGCGACGAGTCTCAGCGTGACGTCGTCGGAGTCCCCGGACAGTCCGCAGCCGGTGAGGACCGCCGCCATGCCGAGTGCGGACACCCCCGCGACCGCTCCCGTGATCGTGCCTGACTTCCGTGCCCGCCGCTGCACCGTGACGCTCCCCGATTGATTGATCATACCAATGGACCGTTATCCGGACTAAGGTCTACACCACTCATGTGGACTAGACCTCTTTCGGGTCTCCGGGGCCGCACGGTACCCCCAAGACCCGCGAGTGGACTAGACCTCTCGCGGGTCCGCGGTCCACACTGTCCCCGTGAGACATGTCATCGCCCTCGACGTGGGCGGCACCGGGATGAAGGCCGCCCTGGTCGGCGCGGACGGCGCACTGCTGCACCGGGCCCGCCGGCCCACCGGCCGTGAGCGCGGACCCGACGCGGTCGTCGCCGGCATCCTCGACTTCGCCGTCGAGCTGCGTGATCACGGCGTCCGGCAGTTCGGCGGGCCCGCGGCCGCGGCCGGCGTCGCCGTGCCCGGGATCGTCGACGAGGCGAACGGCGTCGCCGCCTACGCGGCCAACCTGGGCTGGCGGGACGTGCCCCTGCGCGCGCTGCTCGCCGACCGCCTCGACGCACCCGTCGCCCTCGGGCACGACGTGCGCACCGGCGGCCTCGCCGAGGGCCGGATCGGCGCGGGCCGGGGCGCGGACCGGTTCCTGTTCGTGGCGCTGGGCACCGGCATCGCGGGCGCGATCGGCGTCGAGGGCCGGGTCGAGGCGGGCGCCCACGGCTTCGCGGGCGAGATCGGCCACATCGTCGTACGGCCCGGCGGCATCCCGTGCCCGTGCGGACAGCACGGCTGCCTGGAGCGCTTCGCGTCGGCGGCGGCGGTCAGCGAGGCTTGGGCGGCGGCCTGCGGGGACCCGGAGGCGGACGCGGCGGACTGCGCCAAGGCCGTCATGTCCGGCGACCCGAACGCCGTCCGGGTCTGGCAGACGGCCGTGGACGCGCTCGCCGACGGCCTGGTCACCGCCCTCACCCTGCTGGACCCCCGCACGCTCGTCATCGGTGGCGGCCTCGCGGAGGCGGGGGAAACCTTGTTCACACCACTGCGGGACGCGGTCCGCCGACGGGTGACCTTCCAGAAACTGCCGGAGATCGTCCCGGCGGCCCTGGGCGACACCGCAGGCTGCCTGGGCGCGGGCCTCCTGGCCTGGGATCTCCTCGACACAACCGACGGTACGGAGGTAACACCCTGATGGCCACCCCCCTAGGGGCGCGGGGAACTGCGCAACGATCCACGACGCGCCCGCAGGTACTCACCGGCGCCAGGGTGGTACTGCCGACGGGCACGGTCCCCGACGGCCGCCTGACGATCGACGGCACGAGGATCGCCGCCGAGGACCCGCACGGTACCCCGCGGGGTACCGCCCAGGTGATCGACGTGACGGGCCACTGGCTGGTCCCCGGCTTCGTCGACCTGCACAACCACGGCGGCGGCGGAGCCTCCTTCTCCGGCACGGCGGAGGACGTCCAGAAGGCCATCCACACCCACCGTCTGCACGGCACCACCACCCTCGTCGCCTCCACCGTCACCGACGACATGGACTTCCTGGTCCGCCAGGCCGGCCTGCTGAGCGAGCTGGCCGAACAGGGCGACCTGGCCGGAATCCACTTCGAGGGCCCGTTCATCTCGCCGTGCCGCAAGGGCGCGCACTCCGAGGCGCTGCTGCGCGACCCCGACCCGGCGGAGGTGCGCAAGCTGATCGACGCGGCACGCGGCCGGGCCAGGATGGTCACCCTCGCGACGGAACTCCCCGGTGGCCTGGACTCCGTGCGCCTGCTCGCCGAGCACGGCGTGATCGCCGCCGTCGGGCACACGGACGCGACGTACGAGCAGACGGTTCAGGCCATCGACGCGGGAGCCACCGTCGCCACACATCTCTTCAACGCGATGCCGCCGCTCGGCCACCGCGCCCCCGGGCCCATCGCCGCCCTCCTGGAGGACGAGCGGGTGACGGTCGAGCTGATCAACGACGGCACGCACCTGCACCCGGCCGCCCTGGAGCTGGCGTTCCGTCACGCGGGCCCGGGCCGGGTGGCGTTCATCACCGACGCGATGGACGCGGCCGGCATCGGCGACGGCCGCTATCTCCTCGGCCCGCTGGAGGTCGAGGTCAGCGAGGGTGTGGCCCGGCTGGTGGAAGGCGGCTCGATCGCGGGGTCCACCCTCACCCAGGACCGCGCCTTCCAGCGGGCGGTGACGATCGACCGGCTGCCGGTCGAGCACGTGGTCGCCGCGCTGTCCGCCAACCCCGCCCGGCTGCTGGGCATCGACGACACGGTGGGGTCGCTGGAGCCGGGCAAGGACGCCGACCTGGTCCTGCTGGACGAGAACTTCGAGCTCAAGGGCGTGATGCGCAAGGGGAACTGGGTGGTCGATCCCCAACTGGACTGAATCGTCCCCCCGCACAGGAACGGTGGCCGACCCGCGCTCTGGGCCGGTCGCCGTCTCTTTGGCATGATCAGGCCTCCGGAAGCCGCACAGGTCCGGGACCGTTCACGTACGCATGCCATCCGGGGGAGGCCGCCAGGTGATCCTCACCGTCACCCTGAACACCGCTCTCGACCTCACCTATCACGTGCCCGCGCTGCGGCCGCACGCCTCGCACCGGGTGACCCACGTGCGCGAACGGCCCGGCGGCAAGGGGCTGAACGTCGCCCGGGTGCTGGCGGCCCTCGGCCACGACGTGACCGTGACCGGTTTCGCGGGCGGCCCCACCGGCCGCGTCGTACAGGAACGGCTCACCGCCGCGACCGGGATCGTCGACGCGCTCGTGCCGGTCTCCGGGGCCACCCGCCGCACGGTCGCCGTCGTCGACGCCCGCACCGGCGACACGACCCAGCTGAACGAACCGGGCCCGGTCATCGCGCCGGCCGAGTGGTCCGCCTTCCAGGAGGCGTACGAGGATCTGCTGGCCGACGCCGACGCGGTGGCCCTGTGCGGCAGCCTGCCGCCGGGCGTCCCGGTGGGCGCGTACGCGGTCCTGGTGCGCCGGGCCCGGGCCGCGGGCGTCCCCGTGCTGCTGGACACGAGCGGAGAGCCGTTGCGCCGGGGGGTCGCCGCCCGCCCGGACATCATCAAGCCGAACGCCGTCGAACTGGCCGAGCTCACCGGCTCGCACGAACCGTTGCAGGCGACCCGGGACGCCCGCAGGCGCGGCGCGCACGCCGTCGTGGCCTCGCTGGGCGCCGAAGGCTTCCTCGCGGTCACCCCGGAGGGCCGCTGGCGCGCCGCCCCGCCCCGCCGCCTCCACGGCAACCCGGCCGGCGCGGGCGACTCGGCGGTCGCGGGCCTGCTGTCCGGCCTGGTGGAACGTCTGCCCTGGCCGGAGCGCCTGTCCCGCGCGGCGGCCCTGTCGGCGGCGACCGTGACGGCCCCGGCGGCAGGCGAGTTCGACCGCGCCGCCTACGAGGAGCTGCTCGGCCGGATCACGGTGGCCGCGGAGATCACCGCGGCCTGAACCCGGGGGCTCACCGCTTGACTTGGCCCGCCTTCACCCACAACTGGTCCAGCAGGACGTTGCACTTGTCGCCGTCCTGGCAGGACAGGGTGAGCGTGTTGGTGCCCTTGGTGAGCGTGGGATACGTGTAGCTCGTCGTCCAGCCCTTGACGAAGTCTCCGGCGGGCGCCTTGGCGTAGTTCTTGAGGGGGAACTTGCTGCCGAAGGTCTTGCCGTTGACCGTGAGCGTCATCTCCTGGTCCTCACCCGGGACGCTGTAGTGCGCGAAGAGGGTGTAATCGCCGTCCGACGGAACGCCGTTGACCGTCCAGGTGACCGAGTTGCCGACCTGGTTGAGGTTGCCGACGTAGACCCCGCCGTCCGCCTGCGCGCCCTCGACGTCCGAGGCCAGGGCGGCGCTGCCGCCGAGGTTCAGCGCCTTCGCGTCCACCGGCGGGATCTCGGCCTTGTCCTCGTCGCCGGCGGCCGAATCGCTGGGCGAGGGGCTCGCGGAGGCGGAGGCCGAGGCGGAGGGCTGGTTGCCCGCCTCGTCGCCGTCGGAGCCGTCGTCGCCGTTCGCCATGGCGACCGCGATGCCGATCACGACCGCGGCGACCACCGCGACCGCGCCGATCAGCAGACCCTTGGTGTTGGGGCCGCGACCGCGGCCGCCGCCCTGCGGGGCCTGCCGGCCGGTGGAGGGTCCGCCGCCGCCGAAGTTCTCGGGCGCCGCGTAGTGCGCGTTCGGCTGGCCGTACCCGCCCTGCTGCTGAGGCACCGTCGGGGCCTGCCCGTACTGCGCCGTCTGCTGCTGCCCGTACTGGCGCTCGCCGACCGCGCGCACTCTGCTGACGGAGTTGGGGTAGCCGTAGCCACCACCGGAGGGCGGCTGCGCGCCGTTGGCCTGGCCGTCGGCGTAGAGGTAGCCGAACGGGTCGTCGTCCTCGGGCGTACTCGCGCCGTTGTTGCCGGACGTCATCCCTTGGTACTCCTCAGCAAGTGCGGGTCGGATGCGATGGTGCGGTCAGACTGGCGAGCCTACCCGCTTCGGATGGCCCAAACAGGTGACTCTGCTCGCACCGACCCGCTGACCTGGTGATCATCCCGCACGCCGATGCTGTTTGGGACGAGATCGTTTCTCGACGTACATGCGCTCGTCGGCGGACTTCAGCACTTCGTCCGCGGTCATCCCGCAATGTGCCCAGCCGATGCCGAAGCTCGCGCCCACCCGCACGGCCCGGCCCTCGGCGCGGATCGGCTGGATGATCTCGTTGCGCAGCCGTACCGCCAGGTCGGCCGCGTCGGCGCGGCCGAGGCCGTCGGCGAGGATCACGAACTCGTCGCCGCCGAGCCGGGCGACCGTGTCGCCGTCGCGGACCTGCCGGGAGAGCCGGCGGGCGACCTCGATGAGCACCGCGTCGCCGGCGTTGTGGCCGAACCGGTCGTTGATCGACTTGAAGCCGTCGAGGTCGCAGAAGAGGACCGCGAGCCCCTTGGTGCCGTCGTCGCGCCCCTCCTCGGGGGCGGCGGTGTGCACATGGTGGTCGTAGCCGTCGAAGGTCTCGGTGCCGGCGGGCCGGTAGTCGAAGCCGTGCCCGTTGGCGTCGAAGGCGGCGTGGCCGTAGGCCGTGTCCATGGCGTCGACGGCGGCGGGGTGGGTGGACTGGGGGCGCTGACAGAGCCGGGCGGCGAGCCGCGAGCGCAGTTCGGCGGAGTTCGGCAGTCCGGTGAGGGAGTCGTGCGAGGCGCGGTGGGCGAGCTGGAGCTCGCGGCGCTTGCGGTCCTCTATGTCCTCGACGTGGGTGAGCAGGAAGCGCGGCCCGTCGGCGGCGTCGGCGACGACCGAGTTGCGGAGGCTGACCCAGACGTAGGTGCCGTCCCGGCGGCCGAGGCGGAGTTCGGCGCGGCCGCCCTCGGCGGAGGTGCGGAGCAGGGTGCCTATGTCCTCGGGGTGGACGAGGTCGGAGAAGGAGTAGCGGCGCATCGCGGAGGCGGGGCGGCCCAGCAGGCGGCACAGGGCGTCGTTGGTCCGGAGTATTCGCCCGTGCTGGTCGCCGCCCATCTCGGCTATCGCCATGCCGGAGGGGGCGTACTCGAAGGCCTGCCGGAAGCTTTCCTCGCTGGCCCGCAGGGCCTGCTGCTCGCGTTCCAGCCGGACCAGCGCCCGCTGCATATTCGCACGTAGACGCGCGTTGCTCAGGGCGATGGCGGCCTGGAAGGCGTACATCTGGAGGGCTTCGCGCCCCCACGCGCCGGGCCGCCGGCCGTTGCGCGGGCGGTCCACGGACAGGACGCCTATCAGCTCGCCGCAGGCGCCGCCGCTGCCCGGCGCGGCGGGCATGTACATGGGGGCGAAGAGGCGGTCCGAGGGGTGCCACTCGTCCTCGAAGCGGGGCGCGGGCCCGTCGGTGTACCACTGGGGCACGTCGTCGTCGTCGAGGACCCAGCCCTCGGAGTGCGGGATGAAGATCAGGTCGCCCCAGGTCTCCCCCATGGCGAGGCGCCGGTCCCAGGAATCGCGTGAGCCGACCCGGCCGGTGATCAGGGCCTCGGCGGCCGGGTTGCCGGCGAAGGCGGCGACCACGAGATCACCGTCGGGGCGCACGAGGTTGACGCACGCGAGCTCGTACCCGAGCGCCGTGACCACGCCGTCGGCGACGGTCTGCAAGGTGTCGGCCAGACTGCGGGCCGTGTTCATGTCGGCCATGACCTGGTGCAGCTGTCGCAGGGACGCAAGGCGGACGTAAGGCTCCGACTCGGTCTCCATGTGTTTCGCCCTCCCCCCGAGACTTCGCAGCGAATCAAGGGTTGTCTTCGGCGTAACGTCGTTTCTGGTGCTGTGTTGTCGGTGTGTGTCTCCTTGTGACGCCTCCGCCACTGAATCACAGCGCGCTGCCCACTCGGTACACAGGGTCAACAATTAATGCTTCTTGTGACTCAAGTCACATGTGAAGATGAACATTTGAGTAGAGTTTCCGCGTTTTCCTGTGTGTTTCCTGAACACGGACAGACACGAAGACGCCCGGACGGGGACCGGAATCGGCGCCGGAGGTCATCGGTCCAGGGTCCTACGACCCTGTTCGGGCGGAGGTCCGATGCGCCGCCCACCGGACGGACATTAGCGTTTCGGGCATGCCGCCAGACGTACTCGCGCCGACCGCGCCCCAGCCCGTGCCCCCCTCCCTCTCCAGGCATGCTGAGGGAGTGAGCAACGACGAGTTCCGCGCCGCCATGTCCCGGCTCGCCGACGGCGTGGTCCTGGTGACCGCCCGGGAGCCGTCCCTCGACCCGGACGACCCCGGGGCGCCGGACGCCGAGGACGTCGGCATGACCGCGACGGCCTTCATGTCGGTCTCCCTGGACCCGCCGTTGGTTCTGGTCAGCCTGCGCACGGGCTCCCGGATGGACGACCTGCTCGACGAGCAGCCCCTGTGGGCGGTGTCGGTGCTCTCCGAGAGCCAGCGGCAGATCGCCGGCCGCTTCGCCATGAAGGGCCGCATCAGCGACCGGCTGCTCTTCGAGGACCTCCCGTACGCGCGCGGCGAGGTGGCCGGGGCGCCCCTGCTCGACGGCGCCCTGGCGACCCTGGAGTGCCGCACCGAACAGCGGGTCACGGCGGGCGACCACACGCTGGTGATCGGCCGCGTGCTGACCGCCTCGGTGCCGAACGCGGACAGCGGGCCGCTGATGTATTTCCGGGGCCGTTACCGGCAGTTGGGCTGACCCGGAAATGCCGTGGCCGCCGGACCGGCGGCCCGCCTAGGGTGCCCGTATGACGACTTCAGGGCCTCGTCTCGAGGACATCACTCCCGCGAATTTCGAGGCGGCGACCGGCATTCGGGTCCGCCCCGACCAGGAGTTCGCGGTGTCTCCGGTGATGCAGTCGCTCGCGGAGGCCCAGGTGCATCCCGCGGGGGTCGCCTGGCCGCGTCTGATCATGGACGGCGACCGGGCGGTCGGCTTTGTGATGGCCTTCGTCGACATCGACTGGAACGGACGCGGCGACGGCGGCCCGGTGCGTTCCGGACTGTGGCGGCTGAACATCGCAGCCGCCGAACAGGGCCGTGGATACGGCCGGTTCGCCGTGGAGTCCGTCGCCGCGGAACTGCGCCGCCGGGGCGCCGAGGAGATGTACGTGACCTGGCACGAGGGCGAGAACGGTCCCGCGGACTTCTATCTCGGGCTGGGCTTCCGGAAGAACGGCGAGACCAGCGAGGGCGAAACGGTCGGCGTCCTCACCCTGACCTGACCTGACCAGCCGGCCCGGATCCCGCCCGGCCGCCCGGCACGGCATGTCCGGTCCCCGGGACCACCGTACGGCCCCGAGGCCCGCCTCCCGTTCCCGAGCCCGGGACTAGAGCAGGGTCACCTCCAGTTCGGCGATGCGGTCGAGGTCGGCCACGACGTCGATCACGGCGATCCGGCCGCCGCGCACGAACGTGAAGCTCAGCGTCCGCTCCACCCGGTCGTCGCACAGCACCGCCAGTCCGGTGGCGCCGTCGATCAGGGCGGGCCGGGCCACGGCCCCGGCGAAAGCGAAACTGGACGCGCCCGCCACGACCGCCGCCGCTCCCGCCATCACCCCGGCCTCCGAGCGGGCCACGACGTCCGGGTCCAGCACGGCGAGCAGCTTGACGAAGTCCCCGTCCCGGGCGGCGGACAGGAAGGCGCCGACGACCTTGCGCTGCCGGGCGAGATCGACGTCCGGCTCCTGCGCGCCCCGTACCCGGCGCCGGGCCTGGCCGGCGAGCTGCCGGGCGGTTTCCGGGCTCCGGTCGACGATGCTCGCGACCCCCTCGTACGGCACGCCGAACAGGTCGTGCAGCACGAACGCCAGCCGCTCGCCGGGGGTGAGGGCGTCCAGGACGACGAGGAGCGCGACGCCCACGGAGTCGGCGAGCAGCGCGTCCTGCGCCGGGTCGGCCTCCTCGCACGGCGGGACCGGCGCCCAGTTGTCCAGCGGCTCCCGGCCACGGGTACGGCGCGAGCGCAGCATGTCCAGACAGACCCGGCCGACGACGGTCGTCAGCCAGCCCGCCAGGTTGTCGATCTCCCCGCCCGCGCTCCCGCCGCTGCTCCGGCTGAGCCGTACCCACGCCTCCTGCACGGCGTCGTCGGCCTCGGCGGCGGATCCGAGCATGCGGTGCGCGACGGCCCGCAGACGGTTGCGGTGCGCTTCGAAGCGCTCGGCGAGGAAGTCGGCGTCGCCTGTTGCCATCGTTCGTCACATCCCTGGTCGCGTTTGGCTGTCATGTAACTGACGCTTGAAGCGCCCGAGATGTGACACACGCACGCAAGGTGCCGGGAAATTCGTTGAGCACCGATCAGGAACGATCTCGTCCGGTCAGCCCCAGTCCCGACCGTTCCGACCCCGCTTCGTCTGCGCGCGCTGCTTCTTCTCGCGCAGCCGGCGCTCGTTGATCCCGCGCGGGATCCGGGTCGCCCGGCGCGGCTTGGGCGGCGGGGCGGTGGCCTCGGCGAGGAGGGCGGCGAGGCGTACGGCGGCGGTCTCGCGGTTGCGCCACTGGGAGCGGTGCTCGGAGGCGCGGACGGAGACGACGCCGTCGACGAGCCGGCCGGCCAGCCGCTCGAGCGCCCGCGCCTTCCACACCTCGGGCAGCGCCTCGGTGCGCGCGAGGTCGAAGCGGAGCTCCACCTGCGAATCACTGGTGTTGACGTGCTGCCCGCCCGGCCCCGAAGACCGCGAGAAACGCCACATGAGCTCGGCCTCGGGAAGCGAGACGGAGCCGCGGACGACATAGGGACCAGACATGCCGACCATGTTCCCGCTCACGCCGCCCTCACGTCACGCGAATATCCCCGGAAGCCCGCCACGAGCCCGTCCTGGGTAAAGAAAGTAAAGAAACGCGGAGTGGCGGGGAACCTTGAGCACCCTTCGCTGCGTTCATAGGGATAGCTGTAGCTTCGTGCCCGTACGAAGCCCCGTACGAAGCCGTACGCAACGAGGGAAGGACTCCCAACCATGGCTGTAAGCCTGTCCAAGGGTGGCAACGTCTCGCTCACCAAGGAGGCTCCGGGCCTGACCGCCGTCACCGTGGGCCTCGGCTGGGACGTCCGCACCACCACCGGCACGGACTTCGACCTCGACGCCTCGGCGATCGCGGTCAACCCCCAGGGCAAGGTCTACTCCGACGGTCACTTCGTCTTCTTCAACAACAAGCAGACGCCGGACCAGACCATCGTCCACACCGGCGACAACCGCACCGGCGAGGGCGCGGGCGACGACGAGGCGATCAACGTCAACCTGGCCGGCCTCCCGGCCGACATCGACAAGATCGTCTTCCCGGTCTCGATCTACGACGCGGAGAACCGCTCGCAGAACTTCGGCCAGGTCCGCAACGCCTACATCCGCATCGTCAACCAGGCCGGCGGCGCCGAGATCGCGCGCTACGACCTCTCGGAGGACGCGGCCACCGAGACGGCCATGGTCTTCGGCGAGCTCTACCGCAACGGCGCGGAGTGGAAGTTCCGCGCGGTCGGCCAGGGCTACGCGTCGGGCCTCGTGGGCATCGCCCAGGACTTCGGCGTCAGCGTCTGACGTCCCGCGCCCACGCGCACACCTCATCGGAGCCCCCGGCCGGACGGCCGGGGGCTCCGTGGCTGCCCGGCGAGCCCGGCCGGTTCGTCCAGCCGGGTCGGCCGCCGCGGGTTCCTCCTTGGACAGACCCGGATGATCAGCCCGCGGCCGGCGGAATCCCGCACGCGTCGGAGTAGCCCTGCGAGGTGATCCCCTGCGCCGCATTGGTCCTGCTCGACAGGTTGGCGAAGCCGATGAGCACGGTGAGTTCGACCAGCGCCGCCGGGCCGAGCCGGTCGAGCAGACGGGCGGACAGCTCGTCGGTGACGGTCGGCGGGGTGTGCGTCATCGCCTCGGCGTACTCCAGCACGTCCCGCTCCAGCGGCGTGAACACGTCCGCCTCCCGCCAGCGCGGCACCTGACTCGCCTTGGTCAGATCCAGGTGGCGGTTCACCGCCCGGAAGTAGTTGATGTCGAGGCACCAGCTGCAGCCGACCTGCGCGGCGACGGCCATGTGCGCGAAGGTCTTGAGGCTCTCGTCGACGGTGTCCCACTCAGCCGCCTTCGCCCCGAACTCCAGAGCGGCCATGGTGACCTCGGGGTTGTTGAACCCCACCTCCACGGGCTCGGGCAGTGCACCGAACTGCTTGATCAGGTTCTCCCTCAACTCGGTGGGAAGCGCGGCTTTCGGGATACGCGGTGTCATGGTGTTCTCCTTGTCCGGGCGGCCTGTCCGGCGTGTGGGCACGTTCGGCTTGCTGGGCATGAAGACACCGCCCGATGCTCGGATGTGACATCAGGTGGGACCACGGAGGGGACATCCGGTGGGACCACGTCAGCCCGTGGTCGCCCGGCTAGCGTGCTCCCCATGCTTCTCAGCCCCCTCCCCCTCACCGCCGACCACGACATCCCCGCGCCCCTGCTCACCGAACTCACCGCGCTCTACGCCTCGCAGCACGCGTTCCACGCCCTCAGCGGCGACTTCCCGGACCCGGACGACATCCGGCCGGAGCAGGTGGCCGCGGCCCTCGCGCAGGAGCTGGCCCACGAGGGTGCGGAGGTGCTGCTCGCCCGCAGTCAGGGGCGGCTGGCCGGGGTCGTGGTCACGCTCGACCAGCATCCCGACCCGGCCGATCCCGATCCGTGGGTCGGGCTGCTGATGGTGGACGCGGCCTTGCAGGGACAGGGCCACGGCAGGCGGATCGTCCAGCAGGTCGAGGACCGCTTCCGGGCGGCGGGCCGCGACGCCCTGCGGCTCGCCGTGCTCGACACCAACACCGCGGGGCTCGCCTTCTGGACCGCCCTCGGCTACGAGGTCATCGGGCACCGGCCGGACCTCGTGCTCGGCCGTCCGTGCGCGGTGCTGCGCAAGCCGCTGCGCGGCTAGAACCGGGCGGCCCGGGTCGCCGTGCGTCGATCCGCAGGGCGCCGTCCTGCACCGGTGCGGCCGCCCGGCCCCGCCCCTCTGCTCGACGGGTGGGAGGCGATGAGCGGCCGGCGTCGTCCGGGACCGGCGTGACGGCTCACGGGTGGGCGGGCTTGCCCTCCCCGTACAGCCAGTCCGCCCAGATCTCGTCGAAGTCCTCGTCCGGCGCCTGCTTCTCCACGTACGCCGTGAAGTCGGCGGTGCCGGCGCTGCCGTGGCGGTGGGCGGCGGCCCAGCCCTGGACGATGTCGTAGAAGGCGTCGTCGCCGACGGTCCGGCGGATGCGGTGGATCACCATCGCGCCGCGCTGGTAGACGGGCGTGTCGGAGACATGTGCCGCGCTCGTCGGCTTCGCGGGCGGAAACGCCCACAGGTCCTCGTACTCGTCCTCACCGTGGTCGTACAGCTCCGTGAACGTCTCCTCCGCCGTGGCGCCGCCCTCGTCCTCCGTCCACAGCCACTCGGCGTAGGTCGCCAGGCTCTCGTTGAGCCACATGTCCTGCCAGCTCTTCGGCGTGACGGAGTCGCCGAACCACTGGTGGGCGGTCTCGTGGACGAGGATCGCCATGTCGGGGGCGCCGGGATAGACGGGACGGTTCTGCGTCTCCAGGGCGTATGCGGCGTCCTCGTGACGGTCGACGATCGCTCCGGCGGAGGAGAACGGATAGGGGCCGAAGTTGTACTCCGCCCATTCCATGACCTCGGGGAGCCGGGCGAGCACCTTGCGGCTCGCGGCCACCTGGGACGGGTCCACGGCGACGTAGACCGGCAGTCCGCCCCGCGCCACCGGGCCGGCAACGGCGTCGGTATCGGTATCACCGGCGGGAGGGAGAGTGGAGCGGGTGACGGTGTAGTGGCCGATCGCGACGGTGGCGACATAGCTCGCCATCGGTTCGGCGGTGTGCCAGACGAAGGCCGTGCGGCCGTCGTCCGTCGTCCTAGCGCTGCGCAACTCGCCGTTGGAGACGGCCGTCAGGCCCTTCGGGACGGTGACGGCGATGTCGTAGGACGCCTTGTCGGAGGGGTGGTGGTTGCCGGGGAACCAGGCCATGGAACCGGTCGGCTCACCGAGGGCGAGCGCTCCGTCGGCGGTGCGCAGCCAGCCCTCCTTCGAGCCGTCCGGATCGGTGATCGTCCGCGGGCTGCCGGAGTAGCGGACCCGGACCTCGAAGGTCTCGCCGTCGGCCAGGGCGTCGGGCGGCCGGACGATCAGCTCCTGGCCGTCCCGGCGGAACCCGGCCCGGTCGCCCCCGACGGTCACCTCCTCGACCTCCATGCCCGCGAGGTCCAGGTCGAAGGCGGCGAGGTCCTCGGTCGCGCGTGCGGTGACGACGGCGGTGCCGGTGAGCCGGTTGCCCTCGGGGGTGTAGGCGAGGGTGAGGCCGTAGTGGGAGACGTCGTAGCCGCCGTTGCCCGCCTCGGGGAAAAAGGGATCACCGACCCCCGGGGCACCCGAGACGTCCCGGGCCCGGGACCCCGGGGTGTCCGGCGCGCCCGCGTCGTCGCACGCGGTCAGGGCGAGCACGAGAGTCGCGGCGGCCACCGCCGGAACAAGACGCACGGATCGGGACATGTCAGTGATCCTATGGGGACGGCCGGCCCGGGCGCGGAGGCGTGACACCATCGCCTACGTGCTCGACATCGGCTACGCCCTCTCCAACCGCTTCCCGGACCCCCCGCAGAAGGACTACCGGCTCGCGGACGTCCACAGCCTGCGCCACGACCTGTTCTGCGGCGACGTCTATCTCGCCGACACCAAGGCGGACCGCGAGGTGTCCACAGCCTGGGGATGGGTGCCGGTACTGGACTTCGCGTGGGCGCTGTGCGACATCGTGGAGCTGATCGACCAGGATCCGGCGGGCTCGCGCGCCTCCCGCCCGCAGTACGCGGAACTGGACTTCACCGAGTCCACCGACCGCATGCTGTTCGAGCGCCGCTTCGGCTGGGTGGACATCGCGGCCGACTGGATGCCGGTGGATGAGCCGCCGCTCACCTTCTCCCACGCCGAACTCCGCCGCGAGGCACGGGACTTCCTGCACGACCTCCTCGCGGATCTGACCGACCTGCACGAGGACCTGGCCGAGAACCCGGCGATCTGGACGCTGCAGGCCCGCTTCCCCCGCGTGAGCTAGCTCCCCCCGGCTCCCGGGGAGGTGCAGGCCCCCCGGACGCGTCACCCCAGCCTCCGCCCCCGGTCCTGGTCCTTGACGTCTGCCCCTCCCCCTGTCCCCCTCCCCCAGGGGCCCTGGTCCTGACCTCGGGCGGCCCCGGCCCGCCCCTCTCTCTCAGCCCCTCTGCCCCCTCTCAGCCCTCCACTCTGATCCCCAGCTCGGCCGCCAACACGGGTGCCAGATCGAGCAGTTGGGCCGCGCTGATCACCGCGCCGGACAGGCGGTCCACGCCGCCCGCGAGGCCCAGTTCCACCGCTCCGCGCAGGTCCACGTCCGCCAGGGTGGCCGCGGTGAAGTCGGCGGACTTCAGGGCGCAGTCGACGAACTCGACCCGTTCCAGGCGGGCGCCGCCGAAGTCCGGCTCCACCAGGACGCACGACTCGAAGACCACGTCCCGCAGTCGCGCCTGTCGCAGGTTCAGGTAGTCGATCTTGCCGCCGCGGATCACGACCCGTTCCAGGACGGCGCCGTACAACTGGGTGCCTCCCAGCCGGGCGTCGAGCAGCTCGACATCGCGCAGGGTCGCCTCCGCCAGGTCGGTGCCGACGCCCCGGATGCCGGTGAGGACCGAGTCGAGGAAGCGGGTGTGGCGCAGCCGCGTCTCGTCCAGCGCGCAGCCCGTCAGGGCGCAGTCCATGAAGCGGGCGCCCCCGCCGTCCTGCCCGGCGAGGTCCAGCTCACGGAACTCCACGCCGTCGTAGTCGCCGTCGGGCTCCAGCTCCGCGCCCCCGTACGGCTCCAGCGGCGGCAGCCGCAGTTCCGGGCGGCGCGCGCCCTTCACCACCGCACCCGCCCTGCCGCCGGTGCCGCCGCCGGTCCTGCCGGTCCTGCCGGTCCCTGTCCTCGCCATGCCCCCATGCTGCACCCCGCCACTGACAATCCCCCCGCCCGTCCTCCGGCGACCAGAAGACCCTTGACCTCAAGCAAGGTTCAGGTCGGAGGGTGGAAGCGGTCGGGCACGAGCCCGTCCCCGACCCGCCGCCCGCGACCCGCGGCCGGCCGCCGCCCTCGCCCATCACCGACACCCGACACCCGACACCCATGGGGGATCCCTGTGCACGCCATCCGTCTCCATGCCTTCGGCCCCGCCGAGAACCTCCGCCACGAGGAGGTCGCCGACCCGGTGCCCGGCCCCGGCCAGGTCCGGGTCGCCGTCGAGGCCGCGGGCGTCCACCTCCTGGACACGGCCCTGCGCCAGGGCTTCCAGGGCCCCGCGCCCACGCCCACGGCCCTCCCGACCATCCCCGGCCGGGAGATCGCCGGCGTCGTCGAGGCACTCGGCGAGGGCGCGCCCGACAGCTGGCTCGGCAGGCGCGTCGTCGCCCATCTCGGCTTCGCGCCCGGCGGCTACGCCGAACGCGCCGTCACCGACGTCGACCGGCTGCACGAGATCCCGCCGCACCTGGACCCCGCCCAGGCCGTAGCCATGATCGGCACCGGCCGCACCGCACTGGGGATCCTGCAGTTCGCCGAGCTCGGGCCCGCGTCCGTCGCCGTGGTCCCCGCGGCCGCGGGCGGCATCGGCACGCTTCTGGTCCAGTACGCCAAGAACGCGGGCGCGACCGTCGTCGGGCTGGCCGGCGGGCCGGAGAAGACGGCCCGGGTCGCGGCGAACGGCGCCGATCTCGCCGTCGACTACACGGACACCACCTGGCCCGCCAAGGTCCGCGCCCAGCTGGGCGGTCGGCCCGCCGACGTCGTGTTCGACGGGGTGGGCGGCGACGTCGCCCGCGCGGCCGTCGAACTCCTCGGCCCCGGCGGCAGGCACCTCGTCTTCGGCTGGTCCGCCGAAGGCGTCAGCGACGGGAAGGGCTACTTCGTCGAGGGCGTCTCCCGGTCGGTCCTCGGGCCGGTGATGATCGAGAAGGCGGGCGGGCTGCGGGCCCTGGAACTGCGTGCCCTCGCCGAGGCCGCCGCCGGCCGGCTGACCCCGGCGGTGCAGAGGTTCCCGCTCGCCGAGGCCGCCGCCGCGCACCGGGCGCTGGAGACCCGCGGAACGGTCGGGAAGGTCGTCCTGGTGCCCTGACCCGGCGCACCCGGCGCAGCAGGCCGCGGGCAGCTCCCCACGCGGCTCGCCCCGCACCCCGGCACACGGCTCGCCCCGCACCCCGGCACGCAGCCCGGCCGGGGGACCGGCATGCGGTTCGGCGACCGCCCCGGCACCCGCCCCGGCGACAGTTCCAGCCCCTGCTCCCTCCCCGACCCTCCCGCTTCCCAGCCCCTCCCTCACCCCCAAGCTCCAGGGATGCGATACACACCGATTCATGGTGTTCTGTCGGAATGAGTGTCACCCGGACAGGTGAATCCTCCGCCGACACCGCACCCGACCCCCGCCGCTGGTGGGGCCTGGTGATCATCGCCCTCGCCCAGCTCATGGTCGTGCTGGACGCGACGATCGTGAACATCGCGCTGCCCTCCGCACAGGAGGACCTGGGCATCTCCGACGGCAACCGCCAGTGGGTGATCACCGCCTACACCCTCGCCTTCGGCGGCCTGCTGCTGCTCGGCGGCCGCATCGCCGACCTCGCGGGCCGCAAACGGACGTTCGTCATCGGGCTGATCGGCTTCGCCGTCGCCTCCGCGCTCGGCGGGGCGGCCACCGGCGCGGGCATGCTGTTCGGCGCCCGCGCCCTCCAGGGCGCCTTCGCCGCCGTACTCGCGCCTTCCGCGCTCAGCCTCCTGACGACGACGTTCACCGACCCCAAGGAACGCGGCAAGGCCTTCGGCATCTACGGCGCCCTCGCGGGCAGCGGCGCCGCGATCGGCTTCATCGTCGGCGGCCTGCTCACCGAGTACCTCGACTGGCGCTGGTGCCTGTACGTCAACGTGCCCATCGCCGTCGTCGCCGTGATCGGCGCCCTCGTGCTGCTCCACGACCGCCCCGGCCACGCGGGCGCCCGTCTCGACGTGCCCGGCGCCGTGCTGGGCTGCGGCGGCCTGGTCGCGATCGTCTACGGGTTCAGCGAGGCCGAGTCGCGCGGCTGGACCGACCCCCTGGTGCTGGGGCTCTTCGCGGGCGGGATCGTCCTGCTCACGGTGTTCGTGTGGTGGCAGACGAAGGCGCGGATGCCGCTGCTGCCCCTGCACATCATCAAGGACCGCAACCGCGCGGGCTGCTTCCTGACGATGGGCCTCGCCGTCATCGGGATGTTCGGCCTGTTCCTGTTCATGACCTACTACCTCCAGGTCATCCTCGGCTATTCCCCCCTGAAGACGGGCCTCGCCTTCCTCCCGCTCACCCTGGCGATCATCATCGGCTCCACCCAGATCTCCGCCCGGCTGATGCACCGGGTGCCGCCGCGCATGCTGATGGTCCCCGGCATGCTCCTCGCCTCGGGCGGCATGGTGATCCTGACCCAGATGACCGTGGACTCCTCCTACACCAGCGAGATCCTGCCCGCCCTGCTCCTGATGGGCCTCGGCATGGGCCTGACCTTCATGCCGGTCTTCTCCACGGCCACCGCCGGGGTCGCCCCGCACGACGCCGGCGTCACGTCCGCCACCGTCAACACCTCACAGCAGGTGGGCGGCTCCATCGGGACCGCGCTGCTCAACACGATCGCCACCACCAGCAGCACCGCCTACATCACGGCGCATCTCACCGACCCCGCGCGGCGGGCCCAGGTGGTGGCGGAGGGCACCGTGCACGGCTACACGGTGGCCATCTGGTGGGCCGCCGGGATCATGCTGCTGGCGGGTCTGGTGGCGGGCCTGATGGTCACCACCGGGCCCCAGCGACACGCCCCGGCGGAGGCGCCCGTGCCGGAGTCGGTGGGCCCGCCGCCCCCGTCCCCCGACCGCCGCCGCTCCTGAGCCACGACCGGCTGACCGGCCCCTTCTCCCGGGCACCGGTTCCCGAGCATCAGCGCCTGAGCCCCGCCCCCGCCCCCGGCTCGTACGCCAGGGGCCCGGCGCAGCGCTACCCGTCGATGTCGTGGTCGCCGTCAGTGGCGTCCCGCCACCCGGTCCGCGAGCCGCGCCAGCCGTGAGGAGCCCGCCGCGTGCCGCTCCGTCTCGCGGCGGTCCGCCGCCCGGTAGGTCGCGTACATGCCCCGCACCCCCAGCCAGCGCAGCGGCTCCGGCTCCCACCTGCGCACCTTGTGGCCGACCCAGGGGAGGTCGGTGAGGTCGGTGGCGCCGTCCTCACCGGAGTCGAGCCGCACCAGGTCCCGCAGGGTCCGCGCGGCCAGGTTCGCGGTGGCGACGCCGGAGCCGACGTAACCGCCCGCCCAGCCGAGGCCCGTGGCCCGGTCCAGCGTCACCGTCGCGCACCAGTCGCGCGGTACGCCCAGCACCCCGGACCAGGCGTGCTCGACCCGCACCCCGGTCAGCGCCGGGAAGAACCCGACCAGCAGCTCGCGCAGCGACGCGGCGGTCTCCGGCTGCGTGCGTCCGTCGTTGTCCGTCCGCGAGCCGAAGCGGTACGGCACTCCGCGCCCGCCGAGCGCGATCCGGCCGTCCGCCGTGCGCTGGGCGTACATATAGGCGTGCGCCATGTCGCCGAGCGCCTCCCGTCCCGCCCAGCCGACCGCCGCCCACTGCTCGTCGGTGAGCGGCTCGGTGGCGATCATCGAGGAGTTCATGGGCAGCCAGGTCCGCCGCTCGCCCTTCAGCGCGGCGGTGAACCCCTCCGTGCAGCGCAGCACGTACGGCGCCCGCACGGTCCCGTACGGCGTCACCGCGCGCCCCGGGAGGATCTCCGTCACCGGGGTCGACTCTCGGATGTCCACCCCCAGCGCCTCCACGGCCGCCGCGAGCCCCTTGACCAGCTTCACCGGGTGCACGCGCGCCCCGTGCGGGGTCCAGCTCGACCCCACGGCGCCCGCCACCCGCACCCGCTCGGCCGTCTCCCCGGCGTCGTACAGCTCGCGGTCGTGCTCCCCGTACGACAGCTCGTGCGCGTGGAAGTCCTTCAGCCGCGCCAGTTGCGCGGGGGTCCGGGCCACCTCCAGCACTCCGCCCTGGTGGACACCGGCGTCGAAGCCCTCCGCCGCCACCGCCCGGACGACCTCGCCGACCGTGTCGTTCATCGCCCGCTGGAGCCGCACGGCGGCCTCGTGGCCGTGCAGTCTCGCGTATCGGTCCCGGCCCGCGACGCCGTTGTACAGCCAGCCGCCGTTGCGCCCCGAGGCGCCGTATCCGCAGAACCTCTGCTCCAGGACGGTGATCCGCAGAGAGGGCGCGGCCTTCTTCAGGTAGTACGCCGTCCACAGACCCGTGTACCCGCCGCCGACGATCACGACGTCGGCGGAGGCGTCACCGGCGAGCGGCTCCCGCACCGACGGAAGGCCGTCGTCCGCGTACCAGAAGGAGATGCCGCCGTTGACGACGCCGTCCGTGACACCGCTTGCCGAGCTGCTCATGGCCGGACGTTAACCCGGCTGCACGGGCGCTGTCTCCTTCGGATTCCGTTGTCTTTCGCGCCCTCTGACCAGCGGATAGCACGCCAGCCCGATGACGACGGAGACGAAATGACCGAAGTCCGTGAACGTCGGGTCGGAGGTCAGCGGGAAGCCGTAGAAGACCAGCACGGCCGCGAGATACCCGTACCGCCAGGGCGGGCGGATCTGGAAAGCGAGCACCGCGACCACCCCCGAGAGCGCGTAACTCACCCCGACGTCCAGGGTGTCGGCCGCCGACTGCGGTGCGAGCCCGTCCCGGATCGCCTTCGCCAGCACCCCCTGGCTGATCAGCGTCGCCAGCACATGCGCGGCCGCGCACACCGCCAGCCAGCGCGCGGTCCCCAGCCGGCGTTCGGCCTGGGCGTGGAAGACGGAGTACAGCACCACGTACGGCAGCCAGTGCCCGCCGTCGATCCACAGGGCGCTCGCCACCAGCACCCGCACCGGGTGCCGGGACAGCTCGTGGAGATTGGTGGACCGCTGCCGCAGGAACTCCTGCTCGAACTCCGGGGACATGTGGTGCAGGGCCACCGTCGTGACGAACAGGACCGCCAGCCACACATAGGTGCCGGGCGCGCCGCGGACGTACGCCCACACCGCCCGCCGGACGCCGGAAACCCCGCTGAGCCGTCTCACCCGGCCCAGTATCGGCGAAACGCCGGCCGGGGGCATGCGAAAGCCCAGGCCGCACAGAAGCGCTGACCTGGGCTTTTCGTCGAGCCCCCTGTCGGATTCGAACCGACGACCTGCTCATTACAAGTGAGCTGCTCTGGCCAGCTGAGCTAAGGAGGCGCCGCGCGCCACGACACGCGCGCGAGGGCGGGTCCACTGTACACAGACCGGCTTTCCCCGAGCCACGGACTTCCGCGTCCGCGCGGCCCTGACCAGCGGGCCGCTTCGCCGCACTCGAGAATTCCCGCGAAGTTCACATGCCCGCGGGTACTGACAGACCGGGAAACGCCAGGTACCGTCCTGACCCAGTTCGCTCATGTGGACTACACCAACCACCTTCCTACAACGGATCGTCCGGCACGTTCCTGCCGGTAGAAGGGGGCCCTTCACCATGGCCACTGTCACGTTCGACAAGGCGACCCGGATCTACCCGGGTTCCACCAAGCCCGCCGTCGACGCTCTCGAGATCGACATCGCGGACGGCGAGTTCCTCGTCCTGGTCGGCCCGTCCGGCTGCGGCAAGTCCACCTCGCTCCGCATGCTCGCGGGGCTCGAGGACGTCAACGGCGGCGCGATCCGCATCGGCGACCGCGACGTCACGCACCTGCCGCCCAAGGACCGGGACATCGCCATGGTGTTCCAGAACTACGCCCTCTACCCGCACATGTCGGTCGCCGACAACATGGGCTTCGCGCTCAAGATCGCCGGCGTCAACAAGGCGGAGATCCGGCAGAAGGTCGAGGAGGCCGCGAAGATCCTCGACCTCACCGAGTACCTGGACCGCAAGCCGAAGGCCCTCTCGGGTGGTCAGCGCCAGCGTGTCGCGATGGGCCGCGCCATCGTGCGTGAGCCGCAGGTCTTCCTCATGGACGAGCCGCTGTCCAACCTGGACGCCAAGCTCCGCGTCTCGACGCGTACGCAGATCGCCTCGCTCCAGCGCCGCCTGGGCATCACCACCGTCTACGTCACCCACGACCAGGTCGAGGCCCTGACCATGGGCGACCGCGTGGCGGTCCTCAAGGACGGTCTGCTCCAGCAGGTCGACACCCCGCGCAACATGTACGACCGGCCCGCGAACCTCTTCGTGGCCGGCTTCATCGGCTCCCCGGCGATGAACCTCGTCGAGGTGCCGATCGCCGACGGCGGCGTGAAGTTCGGCAACTCGGTGGTCCCGGTCCAGCGTGACGCGCTCTCCGCCGCCACCGACAAGACGGTCACCGTCGGTGTCCGCCCCGAGCACTTCGACGTGGCCGGCGCCGACGCCGACCACGGCCTCGCGGTCGTCGTCAACGTGGTCGAGGAGCTCGGCTCGGACGCCTTCGTCTACGGCACGGCCAAGGTCGGCGGCGAGTCGAAGGACCTCGTGGTCCGCGTCGGCGGCCGTGACGTCCCGGAGAAGGGCAGCACGCTGCACGTCGTCCCGCGCGCGGGCGAGACCCACGTCTTCTCGACGTCGACGGGCGCGCGTCTCTCCGACTGACCCGGACCGGATCCGGGCGATACACCCGGGTTGACGAGAAGGGCCCCGCGGCCTGCCGCGGGGCCCTTTCCCGTGCCCGCGAAAATCCCCGGCACAGCGGACATTCCGGCCGAGGTCCGTCAACCCTTTACCCAAAAGGGAGCACGGCTTCATCCCCCGTCCGGGTGACTCAATGTCGCCGATTCATTACTGCACGCTACCCTCTCACGCGTGAAGCACTCCGCGAACCACTCCACCACCCAGCGCACGCGCCGCGGCCAGGGCGGCCCAGCCCGCCGGATCGGCCGCTCGCTCGCCCTCGTCCTGCCCGTCGTCATGGTGCTCTCCGGGACCCTCGCGGTCACCCGGGTCAACTGGTCGGGGAACCCCTCGGATTCGGTGCTCACCGCCTCCGAGGTCTCCGCCGCGCACCAGTCCTCGCGCGAGGCCGCCAAGGCCCCGCAGGACGTTCTGCGCGACCAGTTGCTGACCGAGCTCCAGGAGAAGGATCCGGGCGTCGCCCTGACCCACCTCCAGGCCGCCGTGAACGGCAAGCCGTCGATGGCGAAGCACTGCTCCTCCATCGCCCGCGCCCTGGGCCGGGCCGCCGTCCGCGTGTACGGCGCCTCGCGCGCGCAGTCGTACTCCCGCCCGGTGTGCGACACGGCCTTCGCCTCGGGCGTCCTGGCGGCCCGGGGCTGAGCCGCCGGGCGTCGGCGCGGCCCGCACCGAAGCCCCGGCCCGTACCGACCGGAGCGTGCGGTTCCCCTCCCGCCGGGGGAGCCGCACGTCCCGGAACGGGCGGCACGTACAGTGCGGGCATGACCGATCCGCACGCCGCGTCCCGCCCCACGCAAGCCGTCATCCTGGCCGGTGGCCAGGGGTCCCGGCTGCGTCCGTACACCGACGACCGGCCCAAGCCGATGGTCGAGATCCCCGGCACGGGGACGCCGATCATCGGCCATCAGCTGGGCTGGCTCGCCGAGGAGGGCGTCACCGACGTCGTCGTCTCCTGCGGCCACCTCGCCGAGGTCCTCCAGGACTGGCTGAAGTCGGCCGACCTGCCCGTCAAGGTCACGACCGTCGTGGAGACCGAGCCCCTGGGCCGCGGCGGCGGCCTGAAGTACGCGGCCGCCCACCTGCCCCACCCCGACCGGCCCTGGTACGCCACCAACGGCGACATCTGGACCCGCTTCTCGCTGCGCGAGATGGCCGACTTCCACACCGAGCGCGACGCCATAGCGACCCTCGCGCTGGCGCGTCCGCGCATCCCGTGGGGTGCGGTGCAGACGGACGGGTTCGGCCACATCACGGACTTCATCGAGGCCCCGCCCACCACGTACGAGATCAACGCGGGCGTCTACGTCTTCTCCCCCGCGTTCGCCGGGCTGCTCCCCGAGCGCGGGGACCACGAGCGGACGACGTTCCCGCATCTGGCCCGCGAACGGCGGCTGGCCGGGTTCCCGCTCCCGCAGGGGGCCTACTGGCGGGCCATCGACACCGCGAAGGACCTCACCGAGGCGGCGAAGGAACTGGCCGCCCTCGGTCGCTGAGAGTCGCTCTCCACCGGGGCGGCCCGTCGCCGGCCGCGCCGCCCGTCCGGACACTCGCGCCCGGACGGGCGCCCGGGCGGCCGCTGGACCCGGCGAGAGACCCTCTCGCCGCCCCCACAGAACCGGATAGACCGGACAGACCGAACAGATCAGGGTGCCGTGTGCTGACGCGCACACGGCACCCTGATCGGTCCGGGGGGGGCGTGGGGAGGAGCGGGATCCGGCCCGCCCTCCCGCACCCCGACGAGCGCCTACCCGAGCAGGCCGCCCACCAGGCCCGGCTGGCCGGAGGACGAGGATCCGCCGTCCGAGCCGCCGCCGCCGCTCGTCGAACCGCCCGACGCGGCCGAGCCGCCGGAGGAGGGGCCCGAGCTGGTCGAGGGGGCCTGCTCCACCGGAGTGGACTGCTCGGGCGGCGCCTCGCCCGCGGTGCCCTGCGTCTGGCTGGGCGCGCCGGCGTCGCCGTCGCCGGAGGTGCCGGAGTCCCGCGCCTCGGAGGGCTCGCTGTCCGCGCCCGCCGTCGGGGCCGCCGAGGCGGCGGCGCCCTGCGTGGGCGAACTGGACGCGGCGGGCTCCCGGGACGCCTTGTGCGTGCCGGACTTCTGCGGCAGCGGCGAACCGGGCAGCTCGTTGCGCGGCGGCTCGCCCGGGCCGGGGACGACCACCCGGTCGGCGTCGCGCACGGCGCCGCCGAGCAGCGAGCCGATGAGCAGGGTGAGACCGACCGCGATCGCGGTCACCAGGGCGCCCCGACGCAGCACGTAACGGCGCAGCTCCCACAGGTCGGAGCGCGGGCCGAGCCGGCGCCACGCACCGGCGGCGAGCCTGCCGTCCACCGAGTAGACGGGGGCGCCCGCGATGATCAGCGGCGACCAGGCGGCGAGGTAGATGATGTCGGGGGTGTCGTAGACCGGGACGGTCTTCCAGCTGACGGTGACGATGAGCGCCGCCGAGAGCCCGGCGCCGACGACCGCGGCGACCCGCTGCCAGCAGCCGAGGACCGTCAGGACGCCCACGACGACCTGCAGGAAGGCGATGACGAGGCCGGAGCCGACGGGGTGGTGCAGGGCGAACTGCCGCAGCGGCTCGGCGACTTCCCACGGATGCAGGGTGTCGAGCCACTTCACCATGGAGCCGCGCTTGCCGCCGTCGAAGTAGACAGGGTCGCACAACTTGCCCATGCCGGCGTAGATGGAGATGAAGCCGAGGAAGACCCGCAGCGGAAGCAGGACCACGCCGAGGTTCATCCGGCGGCCCGGGTAGTAGGCGTGCCGGGCCGGGTCGTCGCCCTGCCGCCGGCTGCGCGGAGCCGGTTCCGGGTCGGCGTCGTCGTCCCCGAAGTCCTCGAACTGGGCGTCGTCGTAGGCGGGTTCGTCGTAGGCGCTGCCGACGCCGCGCATGTTCGGCAGGATCCGCTGCTCGCCGTCCACGGGCATCCGCTGGGCGCCGACGATCGGGGTCTCGAGGGTCTGCGCGGCGAGGTCGCCGTCATAGCCCCGGTCGCCCATGCCGACGCGGGGGATGACCTGGGTGGCTCCGGCGTCGGCGCCGGGCGGTTCGCCGTGGCCGACGCTGCCTGCCCGCACGGCCTGCAGCAGTCGGTGGGCGCCGGTGTCGTCCGGGGCGGACTTGCCGCTCCAGACGACGGCCCGGCGACGGCCACCGGAAGCGGCGCCCGCTCTGCCGGCCGACCCGACGGCGGCCATGCGCGCGGTGTCATCGATGGCGCTCACGTGCCGGGCGATCCGCGGGGATTGGTTACGCCGCGCCGACGCGCCCAGCTGCACGCGGAAGCTCGCGTGGCTGACGATGATCTGCGCCGGATCGCTCGGCACCTTCACCATGCTCAGCGCGGGAGCGTCGTCGAATCCCGACGAGCGGTCCCCCGTGGGTGTGCGGGGTGTTCTGGTGTCCACACTCATCTAACCGAGTGACGTGTGTTTAGGACACTGCTTTGACCCGCCGGATCTGTCCGGACTCCGTCAAGGTTGTACTACGCGCCGGGATTGACCCGTTCGAGTGAACTCCCCGCACACGGGCGCGGGGCCCTCAGCCGCGCCGCCGAGCCGCCTCGTACAGCACGATCCCGGCCGCCACACCCGCGTTGAGGGATTCGGCGCCACCCGGCATCGGGATCCGCACCCGGAAGTCGCAGGTCTCGCCGACCAGGCGGGAGAGGCCCTTGCCCTCGCTGCCGACGACGATGACGACCGGGCCGTCCAGCGCCTTCAGCGTGCTGACCTCGTGCTCGCCGTCGGCGGCCAGACCGACGATCGCGACACCGGCCTTCTTGTAGGCCTCCAGGGCGCGGGTGAGGTTGGTGGCGCGGGCGACCGGGGTACGGGCCGCCGCACCGGCGGACGTCTTCCAGGCGCCGGCCGTCATGCCGGCCGCGCGGCGCTCGGGGACGACCACGCCGTGGCCGCCGAAGGCGGAGACGGAGCGGACGACGGCACCCAGGTTGCGCGGGTCGGTCACGCCGTCGAGGGCGACGATCAGCGGGTCCTCGCCGTTGTCGTAGGCCGCCGACGCCAGGTCCTCGGGGTGCGCGTACTCGTACGGCGGGACCTGGAGGACCAGGCCCTGGTGGTTGAGGCCGTTGGTCATGCGGTCCAGCTCGGGGCGCGGGGCCTCCATGAGGTGGATGCCGCCGCGCTCACCGGCGAGCTGGAGCGCCTCGCGCACCCGCTCGTCGTTGTCGATGAACTGCTGCACGTACAGCATCGTCGCGGGCACGCCCTCGCGCAGCGCCTCGACGACGGAGTTGCGGCCGACGACCATCTCGGACGTGCCCTTGCCGCCACGGCCGCGCGGCGCGGGCCGGCGTGCGGCCTGCTTGGCCTTGGCGGTCGCGATGCGGTTCGCCTTGTGCTTCTTGCGCATCTCGGCGGGCGGGGTCGGTCCCTTGCCTTCCAGGCCCCGGCGCCGCTGGCCGCCACTGCCGACCTGCGCGCCCTTCTTGCCGGACATGCGGCGGTTGTTGGCTGCCATGAGTCTCTCGTCTCCGTGAGCTTTCGTACGTACGTCTTATGCAGTGTGCCGCCCGGAAGGCCGGGCGGCACAGTCGATCAAGGACAGGCCCCGGGGCCGCCCTACCGCGGACCGAGGCTCCAGCGCGGCCCCTGCGGGCCGTCCTCGATGGCCAGACCGGACTGGGTGAGCTGGTCACGGATGGCGTCCGCGGTCGCCCAGTCCTTGCGCCCGCGGGCCGACTCGCGCTGGTCGAGGACGAGTCGTACGAGGCTGTCGACCACGCCGTGCAGGTCCTCGCCCCGGCTCTCCTCGCCGGCCCAGTGCGCGTCGAGCGGGTCCAGGCCGAGGACGCCGAGCATGGCGCGGACCTCGGCGAGGCGGGCCACGGCGGCTTCCTTGTCGTCGGCGGCGAGCGCCGAGTTCCCCTGCCGGACCGTCGTGTGCACGATGGCGAGCGCCTGCGGGACACCCAGGTCGTCGTCCATCGCCTCGGCGAAGGCCGGCGGCACCTCGGCCGCGGGCTCGACGACTCCCCCGGCCTTCTCGACGACGCGCTGCACGAAGCCCTCGATCCGCGCGAACGCCGACTCGGCCTCGCGCAGCGACTCCTCGCTGTACTCGATCATCGAGCGGTAGTGCGGGGTACCGAGGTAGTAGCGCAGCACGATCGGGCGCCACTGCTTCACCATCTCGGAGACGAGGACGCTGTTGCCCAGCGACTTCGACATCTTCTCGCCGGCCATGGTGACCCAGGCGTTGTGCACCCAGTACCGCGCGAACTCGTCGCCGTAGGCCTTGGCCTGGGCGATCTCGTTCTCGTGGTGCGGGAAGATCAGGTCGAGGCCGCCGCCGTGGATGTCGAACACGGGCCCCAGGTACTTGTGCGCCATCGCCGAGCACTCGAGGTGCCAGCCCGGACGCCCGCGACCCCAGGGGGTCTCCCAGCTCGGCTCCCCCGGCTTGACGGACTTCCAGAGGGCGAAGTCGCGCTGGTCGCGCTTGCCGGTCTCGCCGTCGCCCGAGGGCTGGAGCAGGTTGTCCAGCTCCTGGTTGGACAGCCGGAGGTACTCCGGGAACGAGCGCACGTCGAAGTAGACGTTGCCGTCGGCCTCGTAGGCGTGTCCGCGCTCGATCAGCCCGCGCATCATCTCGATCATCTCCGGGACGTGCCCGGTGGCGCGGGGTTCGTAGGTCGGCGGCAGGCAACCCAGCGCCTGGTAGCCGTCGTTGAACGCCCGCTCGTTCTCGTACCCGATCGACCACCAGGGGCGGCCCTGGTCGTGCGACTTGGCGATGATCTTGTCGTCGATGTCGGTGACGTTGCGGATGAACGTGACGTCGTAGCCGCGGTGGGCGAACCACCGGCGCATGATGTCGAAGTTCAGGCCCGAGCGGATGTGCCCGATGTGCGGGGCCGCCTGCACGGTGGCACCACACAGGTAGATCGAGACACAACCCGGCTGGAGCGGGACGAAGTCACGGATCTGCCGGGCACTGGTGTCGTACAGGCGAATGGTCACCACTCCAGGGTAGTGGGCGCGGGGCGATGCCCCGAGCCCCTTCCACCCAAGGGCCACACATTCGTGACATGCCATGGCATATGTCGGGCCGGTGCGGGCGGCGCCGCTCAGCCGGTACGCGCCACCAGCGCCGTCGCGATCGCCATCAGACCCTCGTCGCGTCCCGGGAAGCCGAGCCCGTCCGTCGTCGCGCCCGACACCGACACCGGCGCGCCCGCCGCCTCAGAGAGGATCTTCTGCGCCTCGTCGCGCCGCTTGCCGATCTTGGGGCGGGGCCCGACGACCTGCACGGCGACGTTGCCGATGACGAAGCCGGCCTCGCGGACGATCCGGGCCGCCTCCGTGAGCAGGGTGACGCCCGAGGCGCCGGACCACTCGGGGCGCCCGGTGCCGAAGTGCTGCCCCAGGTCGCCGAGGCCGGCCGCGGAGAAGAGCGCGTTGCAGGCGGCGTGCGCGACGACGTCCGCGTCGGAGTGCCCGGCCAGCCCGGGGCCCTGCCCTTCCCACTTCAGGCCCGCGCACCACAGCTCGCGGCCCTCCTCGAAGGCGTGGATGTCGGTGCCGATGCCGACCTGGGGCAGCACGGGCCGCGTCTCAGAAGCCATCGTTGAGCCTCCTGCGGGCCAGGACCGCCTCGGCGAGGACCAGGTCGAGGGGCCGGGTGACCTTGAAGGCCTCCTCGTGACCGGGGACGACGACGACCGTCAGCCCCAGCTGCTCGACCATGCTCGCGTCGTCGGTGACGTTCTCCGTGACCGACTCGTGGGCGCGGACCAGGGTGGCCCGGTCGAAGCCCTGCGGGGTCTGCACGGCGCGCAGGCGGGCGCGCTCGGGCGTCGCGACGACCGGCTCGGGGTCGCCGGGGACCGCGGCCGGTTCGACCTCCTTGACGGTGTCCGCGAGCGGCAGCGCCGGGACGACGGCGGGAGCGCCCTCCCGTACGGCCTCGATCACGGCGTCCACCGTGTCGACGGGGACGAGCGGCCGGGCGGCGTCGTGCACCAGGACGATGTCGTGGCCGGGCGGCAGCGCGTCCAGGCCGAGCCGCACGGACTCCTGGCGGGTCTCCCCGCCGGGCACGACCAGGAAGTCGGTGCGGTCGGGCAGCGCGTGCGCGTCGAGCAGCGACTTCACCTCGGCGGCGCCGTCCGGCGGGGCCACGACGACGACCAGGGAGACGGCGCGGGAGGCGGCCATGGCGCGTACCGCGTGGATCAGCATGGGCGTGCCGCCCAGCGTGCGGAGCGCCTTGGGGGCGCCCGGACCGAGGCGGACGCCCCGCCCGGCGGCCGGAATCACCGCGGCCGTACGGGTGGGCGCGGGGGAGGGACGCGAATCGTCAGACATCGGTTCCTGTCAGGTTTGTGTTCCGGCCCGGCGTGGGTATGGCCCTGGAAGTGCCGGGCGCGACGCCTTGACCGGACCCTTCCGTGACGTGCCGGTCGAGGCAGCAGCCCGGGCCCGGCACACCAAGTATCGAAGCATCGGTCGCATTATCGGGGGCGGTTCGGGGGCAGTATCGACGGACCACCCCTGCGGGGGTAGGGCGTACGGCTGTTGTCCTGGCGCGAACATGCCGCAGCGCCCGGCGACGGGGAATTCGTCATCGGGCACCGCGGCATTTCGGTGTTCTTCAGTGTGCGTGTTCTTCAGCGTGCCGAGACCGGTCTCGGGCCGGCTTCAGCACGCGAAAAACGCGTCGGACTCAGGACGCGAGCACCTCGTCGAGCAGGGCTTCGGCCTTGTCCTCGTTGGTGTTCTCCGCGAGGGCCAGCTCGCTCACCAGGATCTGGCGGGCCTTGGCGAGCATGCGCTTCTCACCGGCGGAGAGTCCGCGCTCGCGCTCACGACGCCACAGGTCACGCACGACTTCCGCGACCTTGATGACATCGCCGGAGGCGAGCTTCTCCAGATTTGCCTTGTAGCGACGCGACCAGTTCGTGGGCTCCTCGGCGTACGGCGCGCGCAGCACCTCGAAGACCCGGTCCAGCCCGTCCTGACCGACCACATCACGTACGCCGACGAACTCCGCATTGTCCGCTGGCACACGTACCGTCAGGTCACCCTGGGCGACCTTCAGCACCAAGTAGGTCTTGTCCACGCCTTTGATCTGGCGAGTTTCGATGGCCTCGATCAGCGCGGCCCCGTGATGGGGATAGACCACGGTGTCGCCAACCTTGAACGTCATGTGACAGGTACCCCTTCCGTGGCTATCCAGGGTAACACGGAAACTGCGGGTTCTGAATGGCGTTTTCGCAGGTCAGGGCATATCTCGGGGCTTGACAACAGCAACAGGAACGTGCTGCGAAGGGTCGGCGGAAGCAGGTATTCGCAGGTCGGAGGTGCTCTCCGAGGGGGGAGAAACGCGCACGTTACACACATCCGGAGGCCCGCCCGAACGGCCGAACGTCCACATATGTCCGCTTCCAGGAGTGCGACTTCCGCTACTCCGTTCGGTTCACGTGGCCGGATACGAGTCGTTTCCGGAATTGATCATCGACCCCGCGACCCGGGCCGTGATCAATTCCGGGGACCACCTCGCATTCCTTCACCGAAAATCCGCGAGCGGACCTCCGGCGCGGTTATCCGAATGCGCCGGTGAGCCGGGAGAAGCCGGAAGAGGACTGCGAAGACGGCAGGAACACGAGGGGAAGGCGAGGGGAAGGCGAGAGGGAAGGCGAGGGGAAGGCGAGGGGGAAGACGGCGGGTGAAGCCAAGGTGACTCGTGGGTCGCTTGTGGCTCCCGGGACAGGTGGTGCCGGAGGCCGTTCAGCGCGTCCGTCGAGGCACGGGATCGCTCAAGAGGCGGGTCGGGTGCGGCGGCGCGAGAACGGCTCGGTAACCTAAGGCCGCTGACAGACCCTTAGGACGGCTTTATCCAAAGGAAAGCCGCCCGCGTGTACAAGGAGTTGCCGCCGCCGTGAGCAGCAGCCTTCGACGCGGCGCCCTCGCCGCTTCCGCCATCGCGTTCTCGATCGCCTCGCTCGCCGCCTGTGGGGCCGGCAACGACTCCCAGACCCTGGAGATCAAGCCGGACAACGCCGCCACCAGCGTCGGCGACATCAAGCTGCAGAACGTCATCGTCATCACCCAGCCCGACCTGGAGTCGACCGGCCCCGCCGTGATCTCGGCGACCGTCTTCAACAGCGGCAGCGAGGCGCAGACGCTGGAGTCCATCACCCTCGACGGCGGCAAGTCCGCCGAGATCTCGCCCGCCAAGGGCAAGGGCAAGCTGACCGTCCCGGCCGGCGGCTCGGTCGTCATCGGCGGCGAGAACAACGCCTCCGCCGTGCTGACGAACAGCCGCGAGGCCGTCAAGGACGGCGACGCGCAGAAGGTGACCTTCACCTTCAGCGAGACCGGCGAGGTCAGCCTGCGCGCCTTCGTCGTCCCCGCCGAGAGCTACTTCTCCAAGTGGGGCCCGAGCGACATCCCGAGCGCCGCGGAGTCCCCCTCGCAGAGCGCGTCGGCGTCCCCGTCCGGAAGCACGTCGGCGTCCCCCTCCGAGTCGGCTTCGGGCGCGGCCGCCCCCGAGGACGGCTCCACCGAGTCCGGCTCGGCGTCCCCGTCGGAGTCGGCGGCCGGTCGCTGACCCGGCTCACACCCACGCACAGCAGGAGAGGGCGGCGCCCCGGCCGGGGCGCCGCCCTCTCCTGCTGTGCTCGTCCGTCCCTCGGCACGCGTCCGGCCTACGGCTCGAACTTGTACCCCAGGCCACGCACCGTGACCAGGTAGCGCGGGGCCCCCGGGTCCGGCTCGATCTTGGCGCGCAGGCGCTTGACGTGGACGTCCAGGGTCTTGGTGTCGCCCACGTAGTCGGCGCCCCAGACCCGGTCGATGAGCTGCATACGGGTCAGGACGCGGCCGGCGTTGCGCAGCAGCATCTCCAGCAGGTCGAACTCCTTGAGGGGCAGGTCGACCTTGGAGCCGGAGACCGTCACGACGTGGCGGTCGACGTCCATACGGACCGGGCCGGCCTCCAGGGCCGCCGGGGTCACCTCCTCCGGCTCGCCCCGGCGGCGCAGGACGGCCCGGATACGGGCCACCAGCTCGCGCGAGGAGAAGGGCTTGGTGACGTAGTCGTCGGCTCCTATCTCCAGGCCGACGACCTTGTCGATCTCGCTGTCCTTGGCGGTCACCATGATCACGGGGACGTTGGAGCGACCGCGCAGCTGACGGCACACCTCGGTACCGGGCAGGCCCGGCAGCATCAGGTCGAGGAGCACGAGGTCGGCGCCGTTGCGCTCGAACTCGTCGAGTCCGTCGGGCCCGGTGGCCGCGATGGCGACCTCGAAGCCTTCCTTGCGGAGCATGTAGGACAGGGCGTCGGAAAAGGACTCCTCGTCCTCGACGACGAGCACTCGGGTCACGGAAGGACCTCCGGGGCGGAAAGCGTCCGGTACGCGGACGAATCGGGGGATGAGGCGCGGGGTGGTGTGTGGGTCGAGCGGTGCGGGGAGGAGTGACCGACCTCGTCGAGACCGTCGGCGTCGTCGAGGTCGGCGTCGTCGTCGGCCTCGTCCGGGTCGGGGTGCTGCTGCGCGCGGTCGCGGGCCACGCCCGCCTCCGGCAGCCGCAGGGTGAACGTGGAGCCCTGGTTCTCGGCGCTCCACACCGTGACCTCCCCGCCGTGCGAGGCGGCCACGTGCTTGACGATCGCCAGGCCGAGCCCCGTACCGCCCGTCTGGCGGGAGCGGGCCGGGTCGACGCGGTAGAAGCGCTCGAAGATGCGCTCCTTGTCCTTGTCGGAGATGCCGATGCCCTGGTCGGTCACGGCGATCTCGATCAGGTCCCCGCCCGGCGCGCTCACCCGGCGGGCGGCTATGCCGACCCGGGTCCGGGCGGGCGAGTAGTTGACGGCGTTCTCGACCAGGTTGCCGAGGGCGGCGGCCAGCTGACCCCGGTTCCCGAAGACCCGCAGGTCGGCGGTGCCACCGGCGGCCATGGTGATCTGCTTGGTGCCGGCCTGGTGACGGCAGCGGTCGACGGCCTCGGCGACCAGCTCGTCGATGCCGACCGGCTCGGCGTCCTCGAGGGGATCGTCGTTCTGGACCCTGGAGAGGTCGATGAGCTCCTGCACCAGGCTGGTCAGCCGGGTGGCCTCGATCTGCATGCGGCCGGCGAACCGCTCCACCGCCTCCGGATCCTCCGAGGCGTCCATGACGGCCTCGGAGAGCAGGGAGAGCGCGCCGACCGGGGTCTTCAGCTCATGGCTGACGTTGGCCACGAAGTCCCGGCGGACCGCTTCGATCCGACGGGCCTCGGTGAGGTCCTCCACGAGCAGGAGGACCAGCCGGGAGCCCAGCGGGGCCACTCTGGCGGACACGGCGAGAGCCTCGCCGCGCCCGGTCCCGCGCCGGGGAAGGTCCAGCTCGACCTGGCGTATCTCCCCGTCGCGCCGGGTGTCCCGGGCCATCTTGAGCATGGGCTCGACGCTGAGCCGGCCGCCGCGCACCAGCCCGAGGGCGTAGGCGGCGGAGCTGGCCTTCACGACGGCGTCCGCCTCGTCGAGCACGACGGCGGAGGAGCGGAGCACGGAGAGGACGGTGTCCACACCCGGCGGAAGCACCGCGTCCGTGTGCAGCGAGGTGCGCGTGGGGCGCTTCTGCTCCCGCTCGCTCCAGCGGAACGCCAGCATGGCGATGACACCGGTGAGCACCCCGGCGATCGCTGCCGCTGCGGCGACCGCCGCGTTCACGTCCATGCCACCAGGTTAGGCACGCGATCGGTCCTGGCCACAGCTGTCGAGGTGCGACCTCGAACACTCGTCGCCCAGAGTTCACCTTGGAGCCAGTGGCGGTTCATTTGGGGTGCCGGAAATCGACGCGTACGGGGCGGAGCGTGGCACCGTGGGGTTCGCAGCACCGGTTCCACGGCCGGTCGGCGCCGGTGCAGCAGCCGGTGACGACCCGGTTCGCGGCCGGTTCTGGCCCCCGGAACCGAACCCGAACCCCAAGCACGACGTACGAGAGGGAACCCTGATGCGGGACGCGTACCACGAGGAACTGGACTCGATCGGCGACAGCCTGGTGGAGATGGCCCGGCTGGTCGGGTCGGCGATCGGACGCGCCACGACCGCCATTCTCGACGCCGACCTGAAGCTCGCCGAGAGCGTCATCGAGGCCGACAAGAGGGTCGACGAGCTCCAGCACGACCTGGAGGCCCGGGCGATAGCGCTGCTGGCCCGGCAGCAGCCGGTGGCGACGGACCTGCGGATCGTGGTCACGTCGCTGCGGATGTCGGCCGACCTGGAGCGCTCCGGCGACCTGGCCCAGCACGTGGCCAAGCTGGCGCGGCTGCGCTTCCCGAACCGCGCGGTCCCCCAGGACCTGCACGCCACCATCCTGGAGATGGGCCAGCTCGCCCAGCGTCTGATGGCGAAGGCGGCGGAGGTCGTCGTCACCAAGGACGTCGACCTCGCCCTCCAGCTGGAGTCGGACGACGACGCGATGGACCTCCTGCACCGCACCCTCTTCCAGCACCTGCTGGACGACCGCTGGAAGCACGGCATCGAGACGGCCGTCGACGTCACGCTGCTGGGCCGCTACTACGAGCGGTTCGCCGACCACGCGGTGGCCGTGGCCAAGCGCGTGGTGTTCCTGGTGACGGGCGAGCACGCGGACGAGCTCCAGCCGGAGATCCAGCCCGACATCCAGCCGGCGACGGGCACGGGCACGGGAGCGGCGGCCGAGGGAGTCTGAGCCGGGCGGTGACCGGGTGCCCACGGGGTCGTCCGCCAAGGGCGCACCGGGTCTCCTCAGGGCGTGCGCAAGCCGCCGTGCGCCGTTGAGCCGTTGATGCGCCCAGCGGAACGGGCATGCAATGGGCACAGGTCCTACGCCTCCGGGAGGAACCCATGGCCGAGTCCCCCAGCACTCCCACGCCCGACCCCGCGCAGGAACGCCCGACCGAGCAGCCCGCCGAGATCAGGAACCTGATGCTCATCGGCGCGTGCGGCTGCGGCTCCGGGTGCGGCTGCGGGTGCCAGTCGGGCAACCCCTGCCAGTGCGGCTGAAGACGTACGACGAACGCCTGTGGACGAGGGGCCCGGTGCCGTACCGGTACCGGGCCCCCGTCATGCCCGGACGGACCGCCCCTCGTCCGGTCGCCGCGCGGGGAGCGTGAGCGCAGCATGGAAGTGCGGGCGCGCGACATGGAAGTGCGGGCGCGCAAGCGCGGGCAAGGCACAGGCCTGGTCACCAGGGCCCACGGGGCCACAGCGACACGCACCGGCTCAGGCACAGGCTCAAGGCCGGGCACAGGCACAGGCACGGCGATGGGAAGGGGGCGGGCAGTCATGACCCGCTTCATGGACGTCCACCACGGCATGCAGGGCATCACCGCCGATCAGCTCCTCGAGGCCCACCGGGCGGACCTCGCCGTCGAGGGCGAAGAGGGCGTGCACTTCGAACGGGCCTGGGCCGACCCGGAGTCCGGAACCGTCTACTGCCTCTCCGAGGCGCCCTCGGCGGACGCGGTGCTGCGTGTGCACGAGCGCACCGGCCACATGGCGGACGAGATCCACCCGGTGCCACTGACGGTGTGACATCGGCCGGGCGTCCGCCGCGGGGCCTCGACCCGGGTCAGGAGGGCTTGACCGCGGACACGGCGGTGACGGCCACCTTGTTGTCGCACTCCGCGATCTGACCGTCGTCCAGGGCGACTTGGTGCTTGCCCGCGCCCGGCAGCCCGATCACGAGCGTCGGGTGGACGACGGGCTCCGCACCGGATTCGCAGTAGCCGTCGGCCTCCCCCTGCACCTGGACGAAGGTGAGCTTCACCCATGCCTTGCCCTTGGGGGCCAGCGTCACCGTCGAGGCGGATCCGGTCGTCGTGACGGCGAGCGGGGAGTTCTTCCCGGGAGAGCCGTTGCCGGCTCCCGCGACGGTCGGATGTCCCTTGAGGACACAGGCCTTGGCCGAGCTGTTGGTGAACTCGACGATCGCCGCCCCGGTCCCCGTGCCGACCGGCCGCTCGGCTGCCTGACGTGCGGAGACCTTCAGGCTCCCCGCGGTGCAGACCGGCGCCGACACGCCCTGGGAGCTGTCCACTGCGGGCGTCACGACAGCGGCGCTCGCGGCGGGGGAGGCGACGGACGGCGAAGCCGCCGAAGGAGGGGCCGCGGAAGGTGAGGTCACGGAAGGAGAGGTCACGGGGCCGGGTGTCGCCGAGCCCGGGCTGACGGAGGCGGGACCGGCGGAGTCGGGAGTCGTGGCAACGCTGGGGGACTCCCCCGAACCGCATCCCGTCACCACCAGAGCGGCCGAGGCGACGACGGCCGCCATCACGGACCCCCGGATTCCGAACCTGTTCCAGCGCATGTGCACGTTCCCGTTCCTGTTCGCGTTCTCGTCCGTGTGCTCGTACGTGCTCGTGCTCGTGTGCTCGGACGCCCTCGTGCTCGCCCTCGCCCTCGCCCTCGTGTCCGCGTTCGTGGTCGCGTTGCCGTGCCGCATGTCGCCCCCCGGATCCGAATCGCCGAAGGCGTCCGCCCTCGGCGCCCACCCACCGACCCGCCGATCCACTTGCGTGTTGTCCGCCCACACAGACAGAACGGGCAGGCCCGCGGGTTCGCGTGCGGACCGACCTGCGACGCATCGGTGACGATATCCGGCCACTTCGACAGAACCGCGTAAATCGGAAAAACGGTTGCGTGTGGTGGCGGTCCGCCCGCCTCGCCGTCCGACCGCCGCCGGGTGACCATGGGTGCGGGACCGGTCCAGGGGGCGAGCAGCGCACCGGGAGGAACCCGTGGCACACACCGCAACGACCGACGTACTGATCGCGGGCGCCGGACCGGTCGGGCTGAGCGCCGCGGCGGAACTGCGCAGGCAAGGGGTGCGTTGCCGGCTCGTGGATCGCCTGCCCGCCCGTCTCCCGTACGCGAAGGCCGTCGGGATCCAGCCGCGCACCCTGGAGATCTGGGACCGGATGGGCCTGGCCCGCACGTTCCTGGAGGCGGCCGCGGTGCTGCGCGGCCAGGTGGTCTACGTCAACGGCGAGGAACGGGCGCGCATCGAGCTCACGCTGCCGCCCGAGGTGCCCTACGCGTTCGCGGTGCTGCCGCAGTACGAGACCGAGCGCCTCCTGGAGGATCACGTCGCGGGCCTCGGCACGTCCGTGGAACGCGGCACCGAACTGCTGTCGTTCACCCAGGACCCGGACGGGGTCACCGCCCGCCTGCGCACCGCCTCCGGCGCGGAGGAGGAGGTGCGGGCCGGCTACCTGATCGGCTGCGACGGAGCGCACAGCACCGTGCGCAAGGGGCTCGGCCTCGACTACGCGGGGGCGGCCTTCGACGAGGAGTACATGCTGGGCGACGTCGAGACGGACTGGGGCCTCCCCCACGGCTACGGCCTCCGCTCCAGCCACCTCGCCGCGGACGGCTCCACCGACGACATACTGGTCTGCATCCCCCTCCCCGGCCCCGGCCGCTACCGCATGTCGATGCTCGTCCCACCCGAACTCTCCACCCGCGCGGGCGCGGGCGCGGGTGCTGGTGCGGGCGGAGCTGCTGGTGCGGGGACGGATACCGCCGCGGGTGCGGGCACCGACGGCAAGGCGACCGGCGGGAACGCGACGACGCACGACGGGAACGTGCCTGCACACGGAGACGGGGTACACCTCGGCGACGGCGTGCGGCACGAAGGCGACGCGAACGGGGGCGACGGCGGCACCGGTGTGAGGCACGGGGACGATGTGGCGCACGGCCTGGAGGGCGGGCACGCCCCGGAGCTGCACCACCTCCAAGCGGTGGTCGACCGCCTCGCCCCGGAACCGGCGGTCCTCTCCCGACTGCGGTGGTCGTCCGTCTTCCGTATCAGCCACCGCATCGTCGACCGCTACGCCGAAGGCCGCGTCTTCGTCGCGGGCGACGCGGCCCACATCCACCCGCCCACCGGCGCCCAGGGCATGAACACCGGCATCCAGGACGCGTGCAACCTGGCCTGGAAGCTGGCCCTCGTCATCCGAGGGGAAGCCGGGCCCGCCCTCCTGACCACCTACGACGCCGAGCGCCGCCCGATCGGCGAGGAGGTCGTCGGCCGAACGGTCCGTCACGCCACCCAGGGCATCGAAGCCGATCCCGACGACCCGCGCACCATCCTGCTCCGCGAGGCCCAACTCCTCGTCAGCTACCGCGACGGCCCCCTCGCCCCCACCCCGGACGACCCACCCGCACACCCCTCGCCGGACGACCACACACCCGACGCCCCCACGTCGCACGACGGCTCGCCCCTGAGCCTCCGCCCCGGTGACCGCGCCCCGGACTGCGGCGGCCTGACCACCCCCGGATCCACCTACCCCTGGCGCCTGCTCGACGTCCTGCGCGGACGCACGGGCCACGTGGCATTCCTCTACGCGACGGACCCCACCACGGTGGCGACGGCAGCCGAGACCGTACGAGCGACGACGGCACGAGCGACCCCGGCCACCGGCCCCGACCTCCGGCTCATCGCCGTGCTGCCGCACGAATCGGCACCGGCCCCGACCATCCCCACCTACCTCGACACCGCAGGCGAGTTCGCCCGTCTCTACGCCCCCGCCGGCCCGACCGCCTTCGTCATCCGCCCCGACGGACACCTCGCCACCCTCTTCCCCCTCCCCGACGCCGCGACAGCCCTCCCCGCCTACCTGACAGCACTGTCCACCCCACTCCCGACCCGCGAACCCCCGAGAACCTGACCCCTCCCCACGCTCCGACTCCTCCGGATCGGCCCAGCGGGCCCGCCTGGAGTGGGCCCGCCTGGGCGGAATCCCCCGGGCGTCGCTGTCAGCCGCCCTCCGCGTCGCCTCTCCCTTGCGAACCGACCTTCACTCGTGGCGTCCCGGTGTCCGCTGCTCCGTCGGTGTGAGCCGCCGACGCACCTGAAAGCCCACAGACGGCCCAGCCCCACCAAAAAGCCCCCGCCCCGCGAGAAACTCGCAGGTCGGGGGCTTATCGGTGTCGCGTTACTTCTTCTTGCCCTGGTTCTTGACCGCTTCGATGGCCGCTGCGGCCGCGTCCGGGTCGAGGTAGGTGCCGCCCGGGGTGAGCGGCTTGAAGTTCGCGTCGAGCTCGTAGGACAGCGGGATGCCCGTCGGGATGTTCAGGCCCGCGATGTCGGCGTCGGAGATGCCGTCGAGGTGCTTGACGAGGGCGCGGAGCGAGTTGCCGTGGGCGGCGACCAGGACCGTGCGGCCGGACAGGAGGTCCGGGACGATGCCGTCGTACCAGTACGGGAGCATGCGGACGACGACGTCCTTCAGGCACTCCGTGCGGGGGCGCAGCTCCGGGGGGATGGAGGCGTAGCGCGGGTCGGCGGCCTGGGAGAACTCCGAGTCGTCCGACAGCGGCGGCGGCGGGGTGTCGTAGGAGCGGCGCCAGAGCATGAACTGCTCCTCGCCGAACTCCGCGAGGGTCTGCGCCTTGTCCTTGCCCTGGAGGGCGCCGTAGTGGCGTTCGTTCAGGCGCCAGGAGCGGTGGACCGGGATCCAGTGGCGGTCCGCGGATTCCAGCGCCAGCTGGGCCGTGCGGATCGCGCGCTTCTGGAGCGACGTGTGGACCACGTCGGGGAGGAGGTCGGCATCCTTCAGGAGTTCGCCACCGCGGACCGCCTCCTTCTCGCCCTTCTCGTTGAGGTTGACGTCCACCCAGCCGGTGAACAGGTTCTTCGCGTTCCACTCGCTCTCGCCGTGGCGGAGGAGGATCAGCTTGTACGGTGCGTCGGCCATGCGTATGAGCGTAATCCACCGCTCCGATCCCTTGTGCGCCCGCTCGCACAGCGGACACACCCCCTGACGGTTGACGGGATCTGTTAATTGAGTGGCCTCCCGCGCTTCGCCTCTCGTAAGTTCTGAGCGCCGCCTGAGCCACTTACATGAGCCGCTGACATCCCGGGGGATCCGCCATGCCTGTCGCCGTCCTGAGACGTGCCGCCCGCGAGACGCTCTCCGGGCTGCCCCGCGAGTTCTGGTGGCTGTGGACCAGCACCCTCGTGAACCGGCTCGGCGCGTTCGTCGCCACCTTCATGGCGCTGTACCTGACTCTCGACCGCGGGTACTCCGCCTCCTACGCCGGGCTCGTCGCCTCGCTGCTCGGGCTGGGCGGGGTCGTCTCGTCGCTCGGCGGCGGGGTCATGGCGGACCGGCTCGGGCGACGGCCCACCCTGCTCGTCGCGCAGACCTCGACGGCCGCCTCCGTGGCACTGCTCGGATTCGTGGAACACCCCGTGGCCATCGCCGGCGTCGCCTTCCTGGTCGGGATGGCCTCCAACGCCTCCCGGCCGGCCGTCCAGGCGATGATGGCGGACATCGTGCGGCCCGAGGACCGGGTCCGCGCCTTCTCGCTCAACTACTGGGCCATCAACCTCGGGTTCGCCGTCTCCTCCATGGCCGCCGGGTTCATCGCCGAGGTCAGCTACCGCGCCGGGTTCCTGCTCGAGGCCGGGATGACCCTCGTCTGCGCGGTCGTCGTCTTCCTCAAGCTGCCCGAGTCGCGGCCCGAGCAGGAGGACAAGGCCGTACGGGAGGACGGCGTCGGGCTGGGGACCGTGCTGCGCGACGGGCGGTTCATGAGCGTCGTCGGGCTGTCCTTCCTCGTCGCGCTCGTCTTCCAGCAGGGGGCCGTGGGCCTGCCCGTGGCGATGGGCGCGGCCGGGTTCACGCCGGCCGACTACGGCATGGCGATCGCCGTGAACGGCGTGATCATCGTCGCGCTGCAGATCCCCGTCACCCGGTTCATCGAGCACCGGGACCCGCGGCGGCTGCTGGTGGTCTCCTCGGTGCTCGCGGGGTACGGGTTCGGGCTCACCGCCTTCGCCGGGTCGGTCGGCGTCTTCGCGCTCACCGTCTGCGTGTGGACGCTGGCGGAGATCGTCAACGCGCCGACCCAGACCGGGCTCGTGGTCCGCCTGTCCCCCACCCACGGGCGCGGGCGCTACCAGGGCATGTACACGCTCTCCTGGGCCGTGGCCTCCCTGGTCGCGCCGGTGATGTCCGGCTTCGTCATCGACCGGTTCGGGGCGGAGTGGCTGTGGGGGATGTGCGCGGTCGTGGGGACGGCGGCGGGCGTCGGATACGCCGTGCTGATGCGACGCCTTCCGGAGGAGGAGGACGAGGGCACGCGTACGGGTACGGGCACGGGCCGGGGCGGGGGCGCGGAGATCGCCGGGATCAAGGGGGTCGAGGAGGTCGCGGTCGTGGCGGCCGTCCCGGGGGTGAAGGCGGGGGTCGCCGACGGGCCCGCGCGGGTCGTCTGAGCGGCGGCCGGGGTGTCAGGGGTGCATCCGTGCGCCCTTCAGCACCTTGTCCACCGCGTTCTTCGGGCCGTACACCGCCAGGCCGACGACATCCAGCCCGGCCGTCGACACGGCACGCACGGCCGCCCGGTTGTCGCGGTCGTGGCCGGTGGCGAAGAGGTCGCTCGTGAACACCGCGCGCGGGAGGGACCGGGAGAGCGCGCGCGTGTGAGCGGCGGTCAGCGTCTCCTTCGGGCCCTCGAAGACCAGCACCGGCTGGCGGAACATCGACAGGTACCGCACGCCGTCCGCGTCCTCGTACGGCTCCCCGATCACCTCGGGGACCGCCGTGCCGAGGCCGCTGACCAGGAACGCGGTGACGTTCAGGCGCTGCCAGGTCTCCAGGTCGTCGCGCAGCAGGACGGCGATCTTCGTGTCGAAGCGAACGGGAGCGGCGGACGCGGGGGTGGCTGCGGGGGTGGCTGAGGCGGTGGGGGCGGTGGGGGCGGTGGGGGTATCGGCGTTCATGGTTCGAGACTGCCGAGCGACCCGTGGTGCCGTCTTGTACGTTCTTTGCATGGCCCCGCAGCCGACAGCCGACGTCTCCGCCTGGCGCCCGGCCGTCCCGGGCGTCGTGGAGGTCTTCCACGCCCACTTCAGCGAGTACGCGTATCCGATGCACGTCCACGAGGCCTGGACGCTGCTGATCGTCGACGACGGCGCCGTACGGTACGACCTCGACCGGCACGAGCACGGCACGCCGCACGACACGGTGTCCCTGCTGCCGCCGCACGTGCCGCACAACGGCTCACCCGCCACCTCGGGCGGCTTCCGCAAGCGCGTCCTGTACCTCGACGCCGAGGTGCTCGGCGAGGACCTCATCGGGGCCGCCGTCGACGCTCCCGACCTGCGCGATCCCGTGCTGCGCCGACGGGTCGGGCAACTGCACTCCGCACTCGCCCGGCCCGGCGACGAGCTGGAGGCCGACAGCCGGCTGACGCTGATCGGCGAGCGGCTGCGCACCCATCTGCGCGCGGGGCCGCACACCGCCGCCGCGCGCCGCGACCCGGATCTCGCGCGCCGCCTGCGTGAGCTGCTCGACGAACGGATCGTCCCCGGCCTGACGCTGGACGAGGCCGCCGGGCTCGTATCGGCCCATCCGGCGCACCTGGTGCGGGCGTTCAGCACGGCCTACGGCATCGCGCCGCACCAGTACCTCACCGCCCGCCGGGTCGACCTCGCCCGTCGGCTCCTGCTCGACGGGCGGCCGCCGGGCGAGGTCGCGGCGGCGGCGGGCTTCTACGACCAGGCTCATCTCACCCGGCATTTCAGGAAGTTGGTGGGGGTCACACCCGGGCGGTACGGAGACCGGCGGAAGCCAGTCGGCCGGTGACCGGCGCACGGCGTGGCCGCCATGGCACCGCCCTCGCCGACCGGCTCGACACCCCGGCCACCCCCGGCCTCGGCCCCGGCTGGCCGACTCCGGCCACCCTGCCCCGGCCACCCCGACCCCGGCCTTGACCGCACGGGGCCCCGAAGGCCCGGACGCCACCTGCGCGTTCACCGACCGCTGCCGGGCCGGGTCAGATCGGGCCGGGTCGGGTCAGGTCGGGCCGGGTCGGGTCAGGTCGGGTCGGGTCGGCGTCAGTCCGCGGGGCGTTGCGTCAGATGCGCGAACGCGTCCAGGTTGCGCGTCGGCTCGCCCCGGGAGACCCGCCACTCGTACTCCTTGCGGATGGCGCTCGCGAAGCCCAGTTCCAGGAGCGTGTTGAAGGCACCGTCGGCGGCCTCCAGGACCTGGCCCATGAGCCGGTCGATCTCATCGGCGGTGACCGAGGCGAGGGGGAGGCGGGCGGTGACGTAGACGTCGCCGAGCCGGTCGACGGCGTAACTCACGCCGTACAGCTTGAGGTTGCGCTCCAGGAGCCAGCGGTGGACGCCGGACTCGTTCTCGTCGGGGTGCCGGACGACGAAGGCGTTCAGGGAGAGGGAGTGGCGGCCGACGATGAGGGAGACGGTCGTCTTGAGTTTCCGGGTGCCGGGGAGCTGGACCACGTAGTTTCCGGCGCCGGGGCTCTCCCACTCCAGCTCCGCGTCCTTCAGGAAACCCTCGATGACCTGTGCGGCCGTCTTCTCCACGTCACCCATACTCGGAGCGTACGCGACGGCGGTGGGACTGGGCCGCGGCCGCGTAGACGTCGGCGGTGGCGGCGGCCGCGGTGTCCCAGCCGAAGGACTGCGCGTGGGCGGTGGCGGCCGCGCCCATCCGGGCGGTGAGGTCGGGGCCGTCGGCGAAACGCGCGAGCACGCGCGCGTACGCGGCCGGATCGTGGCCCTGCACCAGGAAGCCCGTCTCGCCGTCGCGGACGGCCACCGGGAGGCCGCCGACGGAGGCGGCGAGCACCGGGGTGCCGGCCGCCTGCGCCTCTATGGCGACGAGCCCGAAGGACTCGCTGTAAGAGGGGACGACCAGCAGCGAGGCCGCCCGGAACCAGTCCGCGAGCTGGTCCTGTCCGACCGGCGGACGGAACCGTACGACGTCCGCGATGCCGAGCCGCGCGGCCAGCTTCTGCAGTCCCTCCGGCTTGGCGAGGCCGCTGCCGCTCGGGCCGCCGACGATCGGGACGACGATCCGCGAACGTAGCTCGGGGCGCTCGTCGAGCAGGACGGCCACCGCGCGCAGGAGCACGTCCGGGGCCTTCAGAGGCTGGATGCGCCCCGCGAAGAGGGGGATCAGCGCGTCCTGGGGCAGGTCGAGGCGGGCGCGGGCGGCTGCCCGGCCGTCCGCCGGGGTGAAGCGGTCGAGGTTGACGCCGGGGTGCACCACGGCGACCTTGCCGGGGCCTGCGTGGTAGTGCCGTACGAGTTCGTCGGCCTCCTCCGCCGTGTTGGCGATGAGGCGGTCGGCGGCGGCGACGATCTGCGTCTCGCCGATGACGCGGGCGGCGGGCTCGGGGGTGTCGCCGTCCGCCAGGTTGGCGTTCTTGACCTTGGCCATGGTGTGCATGGCGTGCACCAGCGGGGCGCCCCAGCGCTGGGCGGCCAGCCAGCCGACGTGGCCGGACAGCCAGTAGTGCGAGTGCACGAGGTCGTAGTAGCCGGGACGGTGACCGGCCCAGGCCTGCATCACGCCGTGCGTGAAGGCGCACAGCTGGGCCGGGAGGTCCTCCTTGGCGAGGCCCTCGTAGGGGCCGGCGTCGACATGCCGGACGAGGACCCCGGGGGCCAGCTCGACGGCCGGCGGGAGGCCGCCGGTGGTCGCGCGCGTGAAGATCTCGACCTCGATGTTGATCGCGGCGAGGCGTTGCGCGAGTTCGACGATGTAGACGTTCATGCCGCCCGCGTCGCCGGTGCCGGGCTGGTGGAGCGGAGAGGTGTGCACGGAGAGCATCGCGACGCGGCGGGGGCGGCGGTGGAGCCTGAGCCGCGAGGGTGCCGCCGAAGAGCGACGCCCGAGCCTGTTGGTGTACTGGCTCACGGGGCGTTCCTCCTTGCTGCGGGCATGCCGGAAGGAGGGGTGTGGGGCCCTCCAAGGGGCTGCAACGCCGGAGGAAGGCGTTCCCATTCCGGGCGGGTTTCGAAAAGAGGCGGTTTTTGCTCAGTCATTACCGCTTATCGCTCAACCGTTCGAGGCGGATGGGCGTCCCGAGGAGCGCCGGACGGTCGGCGCCCCGCCGCGCCTCCCCGCCCCGGAGGCCGAAATCCGGGCAGGGCCGAGAGGCCGGGCAGGCCGGGCAGGGCGGGCTGGCTGGCAGAGCCGGGAGGCAGGGCAGGCAGGGCAGGCAGGGCAGGGCAGGCAGGGCAGGGAGCGTGTCGCATTACCCTCGTGGGTATGACATCCCGCGCCCCCGCCCGCCCTGTGGGCACGGTCACGCGCGGGACGACGAATCCCAACCGGCTGCGTCGCATGGACCGCTGGATCGCCGCGACACACGGCGCCGAGCTGCGCCGCGCGGGCGAACCGCTCGCCGTCGACCTCGGGTACGGGGCGGCGCCGTGGACGGCCGTCGAGCTGCTGCGACGACTGCGGTCCGTCGCGCCACGCGCGCGTGTCGTGGGCGTCGAGATCGAACCGGCCCGGGTGGCGGCCGCCAAGCCGTACGAGCGCGAGGGGCTCGACTTCCGGCACGGCGGGTTCGAGATCCCGGTGCCCCGGCGGCCGCACCTCGTACGCGCCGCCAACGTGCTGCGGCAGTACGACGAGGACGAGGTCGCGGCGGTCTGGCAGCGCCTGTGCGCGCGGCTCGCGCCGGCCGATCCGGTGGCCGGGTCCCGCGGCGGCCTGCTCGTCGAGGGGACCTGCGACGAGATCGGGCGGCGGCATGTGTGGGTCGCGCTCGGCCCGGAGGGCCCGCGCACGGTCACCTTCGCGACCCGGCTGGGCTCCCTGGAACGCCCCTCCGACCTGGCGGAACGGCTGCCCAAGGCGCTGATCCACCGCAATGTGCCGGGCGAGCCGGTGCACGCCTTCCTGCGCGACTTCGACCGCGCCTGGGCGGCCGCCGCGCCCTACGCGTCGTACGGCGCGCGCCAGCGGTGGATCCGCACGGTGCGGCAGCTGACGGCCGACTGGCCGGTGACGGACGGGCCGGCCCGGTGGCGGCAGGGAGAAGTGACGGTGCGCTGGGGAGCGTTGGCGCCCTGGAGCCCCGCCGCGGGCTGAACCTCCCCCCGCCCCACGGCCGCCGGGAACGATCTCCGTGAGTCGTTCGTCACATCAGCGGGGAGATCGTCATGGCGGGGTGGCGCAGAGGGGAAGGACCCCTTCGGTCGCCGAGCCGCTCCGTCGTTCCGTCGCCACCTCTGTCGTTTTCGGCCGTGACGTGGCACGATCCCCCGGGCACCGTAAGTTACTGACGGTTAATCAGGGGTGGGGGGACGGGGTATGGGAACCGGGAAGCGCGGCCTGCTCACGGCGGCTGTGACGGTGGTCTGCGCGGTCACCGTGCTGGGCGCGCCCGGCACCGCGTTCGCCAGCCCGAACCCCACGCCGTCGCCGTCGGCGAGTTCCACGACCCCGCCGCTCCCCTCCACCGCGTCCAACAAAGACCTCGAGGCCGTCCGTACGAAGCTCGAAGCGCTCTACCACGACGCCGCGGTGGCCACCGACGCGTACAACGCGGCCGAGGAGGCCGCGAAGAAGCAGTCGGCGGAGATCGTCGCACTGGCCAAGAAGATCGTCGCGGGCCAGGAGAAGCTGGACGAGCTCAAGGACCGCGCGGGCGCCGCTGCCCGCGCCCAGTACCGCACCGGCGGCCTGCCGGACGAGGCGCAGTTGATGCTGACCGACGATCCGTCGGAGTTCCTGGACGGGGCGGGCCGGGCACTCCAGGGCCAGCGCGCGACCAAGGGCCTGATCGGCGAACTCGCGAGCACCCAGCAGGACTTGGAGCAGTACTCCAAAGACGCCTCCACCCAGTGGCAGAAGCTGGAGGCGGGCCGCAAGACGAAGGCCGCGGCCCAGAAGAAGATCGAGAAGCAGATCGCGGCGGCCGAGAAGCTGGAGTCGCGGCTCGAGAAGAAGGAGAAGGAGCGCCTCGAACAACTCGAGGCGCAGGCCGCGCTGGAGGCGCAGACCGCCTGGCTGGACACCGGCGTCCTGGACGAGATCGACAGCTCGGCGTCCGTCCAGGGCAAGAAGGCCGTGCAGTTCGCCACCGCCCAGATCGGCAAGCCGTACGTGTGGGGTGCGGAGGGGCCGGACAGCTTCGACTGCTCCGGACTGACCTCGGAGGCCTGGAGGAGCGCCGGGCAGGCGATACCGCGCACCTCGCAGGAGCAGTGGAAGCAACTGCCGCACGTCGCCGTCGAGGACATGCGTCCCGGCGACCTGATCATCTACTTCGACGACGCCAGTCATGTCGCTCTGTACGTGGGCGACGGCGCGATCATCCACGCCCCGCGGCCGGGCCGCACGGTCACACTCGCGGGGGCGGGCTCGATGCCGATACTCGGGGTGGTCCGGCCGGACGCGTGAGGCCCGTCGGCGGACGGCCGGGCGACGGACGGCCGGACGACGGACGGCCGGACGACGGGTGGCCGGGCGGCTCTCGGGACACCGCCCGACACCGCCGACGGCCGGTCGGCCCGGCGGCTCTGCGGGGCACCGCCCGGCACGTGACCCAGGCCACCCGGACCCCGCCGCCAAACTCCGCGCGGACGTGACGTTCGTCATCCCCGCACCACACCCGCCCTGCCCAAATGCGGGACAGAACGCGGCATATGACAGTGGCCAGAGCTCAAGCGGCCTGTCTCACACCATTCCGTTGCGGCGCCTTCTGCCGCTATGGTCCCCGTCGGTGGGTCGAGGTCCCTCGTCCCCGCCATGCCCTCGGGGGGAGGGAAGGAACTCAAGACGATGCCCGTACCCGTACCGCGGCAGAGAGCGATCCCGGCCGTGGAGAGTGGTCAGGCGCAGGCCGCGCCCGCAGTCGGCGGCCCCTCCAAGGAAGACACCGTTCGCAACGAGGCGACCACGGCCGAGAACCGGAACAACACCGCGCACGACAGCGCGCTCAACGCCACGCCCGCCGACGGCGTCCACCAAGGCGTGAGCACGACCCGTGTGAGCACGACCGACATGAGCACGACCGGTGTGAGCGCCACGGGCGTGAGCGCCGGTGGTGTGGGCACCTCCCACACCACCCTCACCCTGCTGCTGATCGAGGACGACCCCACGGCGGCGCCGATCGTCCACGACCTGCTGGACGCGGACGGCAAGCCGATCCGGGTGCGCACCGCCCGCAACCTCACCGAGGCCGAGCGGCTGCTGACCCATGACGTCCACTGCATCCTGCTGGACCTGGCGCTGCCGGCGCCCGGCAGGGCGGTCGAGTCCGACGACGAGCTCGCCGTCCTGCGGCACGTGCTCCGGCTCGCGCCCCGGCACGCCGTGCTCGCGCTCACCGCGTCCGGCGACGCCGAGCGCGGCGCCGAGGCGGTCCGCGTGGGCGCCCAGGACTACCTCTACAAGGACGAGCTGGACGGCCGGCTGCTGAGCCGCGCGATCCGCTACGCCGTGGAGAGGAAACGTTCCGACACGGCCGAGCGGCGGCTCGCCGAGGGCAAGCTGCGCGCGCAGGAGAACGCCCGTCTGGAGCGCGGTCTGCTGCCCACGCCCCTCCTGGAGGGCTCCCCGCTGCGCTTCGCCGCCCGCTACCGCCCCGGCCGCTCACGGGCGCTGCTCGGGGGCGACTTCTACGACACCGTCCGCACGCCGGACGGCACCGTGCACGCCATGATCGGCGACGTCTGCGGGCACGGCCCGGACGAGGCGGCGCTCGGCGTGGAGCTGCGCATCGCCTGGCGGGCGCTGACGCTGGCGGGCCTGTGCGGCGACGAGCTGCTGAACACGCTTCAGCAGGTGCTGGAGCACGAGCGCGACGACGACGAGATCTTCGCGACGCTGTGCACGGTGGACATCGCGCCCGACGGGCGCCGGGCGGGCCTGTGCCTGGCCGGCCACCCCGCGCCGCTGATCGCCCGCCCGGACCGGCCCGCGCGGCTGCTGCCGTACGACAACAACGGCCCCGCCCTCGGCCTGCTGCCCGGCGCCCGCTGGCCGCGGATGCAGGTCGAGCTGGGCGCCGAGTGGAGCCTGATGCTCTACACCGACGGCCTGATCGAGGGCCGGATCGGCGAGGGCCGGGAACGGCTGGGCCAGGACGGCATGGTGGAGATGATCCGTCGCCAGCTCGCCGAGGGCCTGAGCGGTGAGGCACTGCTGCGGGCCGCGGTGAACGAGGTCCGCGAGCTCAACGGCGGCGAGCTGACGGACGACGTCGCCCTGGTCCTGCTGGACCGGGTCCCGGTCCCGTAACCGAACCCGGACACCGGGGCGGGGACGCCCCGGCCCGGACCTCGGGACCTGGATGCCTGAACGCGGAGCCGGGACGCGGACGCCCCGGCCCGGACACCGGACCCCGGGCACCCGAGCCCGGACGGCCCTCTGAGGGAGGACGGGCCGGGCGCGCGGATGGTGACGCCGGGCCGGTCCCGGGCCGGACGAGAAGCAGGCGGCGCCGGGCGGGGAGCGGGTGGCGCCGGGCCGGGCGGGGAGCAGGCGGCGCCGGACCGGACGAGAAGCAGGCGGCGCCGGACCGGACGAGAAGCAGGCGGCGCCGGACCGGACGAGAAGCAGGCGGCGCCGGACCGGACGAGAAGCAGGCGGCGCCGGGCCGGGCGGGGAGCGGGTGGCGCCGGGCCGGACGAGAAGCAGGCGGCGCCGGACAGTGCTGCGCCCCCGGGCTCCTGGGAGGAGCTGCGGGGGCGCGGGAGATTTCGGGGTCAGCGGCCGCCGTTGTACGGGCCGTACGGGCCGTCGCTGCTGCTGCCGCCGCGCCTGCGGCCCCAGCCGCCGCCACCGCCGACCTGACGGAGGGCGGGCCGTACGTCCACGAAGAAGACGATCGTGGCGACGAGTCCCGCGAGCTGGAGGAAGAGCATCGGCACCAGGAGGTTCACCGCCACCGTGACGCCGAGGATGATCAGCCAGAAGCCCTTGTTCTGCTTGTCGGCGGCCCGGTAGGCGTCATCCCGGAACAGAGCGGCCATCACCAGCGCCACCACGGCGAGGACCAGCATGGCGAGGTAGAGCAGCCACACCAGCCCGGCGAAGCCTTCGATCAGCACAACGTCCACCACCCGACTCGACGCGATTCGACTCGCTCGTCCTTACGCGGTCACCGTACCCGCAACCGCACTCCCGCTACCCGTACAACGGGCCGGGCACCACGTGAGTGCCCGGCCCGTGACTGTATGTCCCTGTCCGCCGTGTCCGTCCCGGCCGTCGGTCTCACTTGGCCGGCGGCGTGGTCTTCTTCGCGACGGGCTTGCGGACCGGAGCCTTCTTCGGCGGCGCGGGCTTCTTCGCCCCGGCGGGCTCGGACGGCGCAGCGGCCGCGGCGGGCTTCGGCTCGTCCTTGACCACGACCGGCTGGACCACGGGCGCCGGCTTGGGCTCCGACTTGGGCTCGACCGCGATGGCGAGCTCCTCGATCTCCTCGGCGGCCTCGCCGCGCCAGGTCCTCACGGCCTGCTCGCCGTGCTCGGCGACCTTCTCGTACGTCTCACGGGCCTTGACGGCGTACTCGGCCGCGACGCCGACCCCGCGCAGCGCGAAGTCCTGGGCGGACTCGCCGAACTTCTTCAGGTCGGCGTCGAGGGTGCTGCCGAGCTTCTTGATGTCCCCGTCGAGGCTGCTGATGAAGTCGGTGACCTTGGCCTGGAGGGTCTCCTGCGCCTCCTTGGCCTTGGCGGTCGCCTCCTTGGCGCGGGCGCCGGCCTTCTCCTGCACCACCTTGGGGTCGGTGTTGCGGACGGCCTCGAAACGGGCCGGGGCCTCGGTGCGCAGCTGCTCCACCAGACCCGGCACCTTCTTCGCCTGCTGGAGGGCCAGATCGGCGGTGCCTGCGGCGAAGTAGAACGGAGTCGGGTCGCTGAAGGTCTTGCGCAGGTCGTCGGTGATGGCCATGGTGAAGGTCCTCCCGGATTCACATACGTCGTATTCGGCTGAGGGTCGTGCAGGTCCGCAGCGGTGCGGCCGGTCCCCTGGTCCGGTCAACCGGCCGTCTGCTGCGGGTCGGCGTCGCTCTCGTGGTTCCGTGGGGCCGCCGCACCGTCGCCGTCCGCGAATCCGTTCTCCTTGCGGAAGGACTCGTAGATCTGGAGCAGCACCTGCTTCTGCTGCTCGGTCAGCGTGGGGTCGGCGAGGACGACCGCGCGGGTCGCCCCGTCCCGGTATTCCTGCCCGTCCCGTTCCGCGTCGAGGATGCCGGCCCGCACGTACAGCGTCTCGGCGGAGATCCGCAGCGCCTTGGCGACCTGCTGGAGCACCTCCGCGCTCGGCTTGCGCAGCCCGCGCTCGATCTGGCTCAGGTAGGGATTGGACACGCCGGCGGCTTCGGCGAGTTGCCGGAGCGACAGCTGCGCGGTGCGCCGCTGCTCGCGCAGGTACTCACCGAGATTGCCGACGTTGAGCGATGCCATGACTCCACTGTGCATCAACCCTGCTAACTATTGCAAGCACCTGCTTGCAATAGTGTGTCGCGCCACTCCAGACCGACCGCCCCATCCCGGTACCCCACCCCCCGTGACCCATCCCGGCGGCCCGCTCCGGCGGGCCGCTTCAGCAGCCCGCCCGATCACTCCGTTCGATCACCCCGCCCGAGCACCCCCTCCCCGCCTTACACCTCACGCCTCCCACGGCAACTCCCGTTCGTGCACCACCTCCAACCGGGAGACCGCCCGGGTCAGCACCACGTAGAGCCGGTTCAGGCCGCGTCGCTCCGCCTGCGCGATGGCCGCCGGTTCGACGGCGACGACGTGGTCGTACTCGAGGCCCTTGACGAGGGTCGCCGGGACCGCCGTCACCCTTGCGGCCGGGTCGTCCGGGCCGGAGGTCGGGATGCCGGCCCCGGTCAGCGCCCCGCGGACCTGGTCGATCTGAGAGTCCGCGGCGATGACGCCGATCGAGCCCTCCCGGGGGAGCGCGTCGCGTACGGCGGCGACGACCGCGGCGCGCAGGTCGCCGTCGGCCCGCCGGACGCGCAGTTCGCCGTCCCCGCGCAGGGAGTCGGCGCGGGGCACGTCGGCGTCGAGGAGGTCGAGCAGGCGGCCCGCGAGGGCGAGGACGGCGGCCGGGACACGGAAGCCCGTGGTCAGCGGGACGATCGTCGCGTCCGGCTTGCCCAGGTGGGCCATCTGCGCCCGCCAGGAGTCCGCCGCCCAGGGTGTGGTGCCCTGCGCCAGGTCGCCGAGGACCGTGAGCGAGCCGAAGCGGACCCGGCGGGCGACCGCCCGGCACTCCATCGGGGACAGGTCCTGGGCCTCGTCGACGACGACATGGCCGTAGCCCTGGGGGTGGTCGAGGAGGCCGGCGATCTCGTCGAGGAGGACGAGGTCGGCGGGCGACCAGCGCGCCGACCTCGGCGAGCGCGGCGGCCGCGCCCAGCGCAGGGCCCGCTGCTCGCCCGGGTCCAGCAGGCCGTCCGCGGCCCGCGCCAACTCCTCCTCGTCCGTGAGGAGTCGGGCCAGCACCTCCGCCGGGCGGGCCTTCGGCCACAGCGCCTCGACGCACGCGCTCACCGGCCGGGCCCGTTCGAGGCGGCGCGTCCAGGAGGCCGGGCGCGGTCCGCTCCGGCGTTCCACCTGCTCCTGGATCCGGCGCACGATCCGGCTGCGCACCCGCTCGCGCCCGATCTCGTACGGCGGCCCCTCGGCGAGCACCCCGGCGACGATGTCCGCCAGCCGCTCGCCCGTGATCCGCCAGCGCTGCGAGCCGTCGGGAACGGAGAGGTCCTCGGCCCGGCCGGCCGTCACCCGCCCGTAGACCGCCCTGCGCAGCACCTCGGCCATCCGGACGTCGTGCTTGACGGCGGCGGTGCGGTCGGGGTCCGTCCCGGTCGCCGGACGGAGGGCGATCTCGTCGTGCAGGGTCGACTGCCGTACGCCGGTCTCGCCGAGAGAGGGGAGCACCTCGGCGATGTAGGAGAGGAAGGTGCGGTTGGGGCCGAGGATGAGCAGGCCGCCGCGCCGGATGCGCCGCGGGTGGGTGTAGAGGAGGTAGGCCGCCCGGTGCAGGCCGACGGCGGTCTTGCCGGTGCCGGGGGCGCCCTGCACGCACACGGATGCGGTGAGTTCCCCGCGGACGAGTTCGTCCTGCTCGGGCTGGATGGTCGCGGCGATGTCCCGCATGGGGCCGACCCGGGGCCGTTCGATCTCGCGGGCGACGATCCCGCCCGGCCGCCCCGCCCCGCCCGGCCCACGAGGCCCGGCCCGTTCCGTGCCGTCGACGTGCCCGCCCGCGTCGAGACACTCGTCCTCCAGGCCCGTGAGGTCGGCGGAGTCGCCGCGGCTGCCGGGGGCCCAGCCGAACCGGCGCCGGACGGCCACGCCCTGCGGGTCGCGGGCGCTCGCCTGGTAGAAGGCGCGGGAGACGGGGGCGCGCCAGTCGACGACGAGGGGCGGGGTGGCCGGGTGCTCGCTGATGCGGAGCCGGCCGATGTGGTGGGCGAGGCCCTCGTGCGCGCCGCCCGTACCGTGTGCGAAGTCCAGCCGGCCGAAGAACAGGGGGCCTTCGGGCAGTTCGTGCAGGGCTTTGGCCCGGCTGCGCAGCCGGTACCCGAGGACTTCGGCGTCGGCGCCGGACGCGGAGACGTCCTCGCCGGTGACGACCTGGAGGTCGGCGCCCTCGACCATCGCGGCGAGGGCGGCTCGGCAGTGGTCGTGGTGCGCGCGTTCGTGCCGCAACGCGGCGCCGAGGTCCGGCGGGCTCTTCGGGTCGCCCTCGGGGACCGGCTCGGATGTCGTCATGCGGCGAGCGTAGACGAATAACGTTACCGAGTAACATTTTCTACTCGGCCTCGAATCCGGCCTCGAATCCTGCGGAGGCCGATCGCCCGGCCGCCTACGGATCGGAGGTCAGGACGGGGGCCCGGCGTCAGGACGGGCCGAGTGCCGGGAAAGCCGCGTCCAGTACCGCGAAGGCCCGTTCCACCGCCGCCTCCGCTTCCCCGCGCACGTCCTCCACCCGCTCCCCCTCCGCGATCCGCCGCCAGTTCTCCTCGGCGAGGATCCGCCGGACGGCGACGATCTGACCGGCGGCGAGACGGGCGTCGAGGGCGTCGGGCAACTCGGCCGCCAGGGCGCCGGCGAGGGCGGTCTCCGAGCGCTCCAGGTAGCCGTACAGGCGGGCGACCAGGGAGGGCGTGCCGTAGAGCAGGCTGTGGAAGGCGCGCACCTGCGGGTGGTCGTTGAGGCCGGTGACGGGATCGGCGGCGGCCAGTCCGTCGAGGAAGTGCCGGCGCAGGGCGGGCAGTGGCGCGACCCCGTCGGCCCGCGCCGCCGTGACCACCCGGGCCGCCTCCTGCTCGTGGTCGGCGATCCGGTGCAGGACCAGGTCCTCCTTGGTCGGGAAGTACCGGAAGAGGGTCGGCTTGGAGATCTCGGCCGCCGCGGCGACCTCGGCGACGGACACCGCGTCGAAGCCGCGCTCGATGAACAGCCGGACGGCGATGTCCGACACGGCCTGGTACATCCGCTGCCTCTTGCGCTCGCGCAGCCCGGTCTCGCTCATGGACCGAGCCTACGGGGACCGGTCACCGACCTCGCTTGACCTCAACCGGGGTTGAGGTCGAAGACTCCATGCACACGCATCGGACGGCACGGCAGTGGAGGTACGTCATGCGAGCAGCACAGGTGAAGGCGTTCGGCGGACCGGAGGTCCTGGCCACGGTGGAACTGCCGGATCCGGTACCGGGCCCCGGCGAGCTCCTGATCGAGGTCTCGCACGCCGACACGATCTTCGTGGAGACCCAGGTCCGCACGGGCCGCTTCCGCGCCCACTTCCCCGTCGAGCCGCCCTACGTCCCCGGTGGCGGCGTCGCCGGCACGGTCACCGCGGTCGGCGCGGGCGTGGACGCCGCGTGGGTGGGCCGCCGGGTGACGTCCTTCGTGGCCGGGAGCTACGCCGAGCGCGTGACGGTCCCGGTCACCGCGCCGACCCCCGTCCCGGACGGCGTGGACCTGCGCACGGCCGCGGCCCTCGTCCACGACGGGGTGACGGCCGCCGGGCTGCTGGAGAAGACCGCCGTGGCCCCGGGTGACCGCGTCCTGGTCCTCGGCGCGTCGGGCGGCATGGGCACCCTGCTGATCCAGCTGGCCCGCGCCCGGGGCGCCCGGGTGGTGGCCGCGGTACGGGGGGCGCGGAAGTCGGCGCTGGTACGGGACCTGGGGGCGGACGCGGTGGTCGACGTGTCGCAGCCGGACTGGGTGGACCGGGCGCGGGAGGCGCTGGGGCGGCCCGGGCCCGGCCGTGCCAGGGATGCGGCCACGGAGGCGGCCGACGCAACCGATGCCGGAGCCTCTGCCGAAGCCGATGCCGACGCAACCGCCCGAGCCACCGCAGCAACCTCCGCCGAAGCCGCCGCCGATGTCGTGCTGGACGGCGTCGGCGGGGAACTGGGCCTCGCGGCCTTCCCGTTGACCGCCGACGGCGGGCGGTTCTCCGCGCACGGGGCGCCCACGGGCGGCTTCGCGGCCGTGGACGCGGCGGAGGCGGAACGGCGGGGCGTCACCCTGTTCGGGATCGGCGACGTGCAGTTCGGCGCGGCCGAGGCGGGCCGCCTGACCGCGCATGTCCTGGCCGAGGCGGCCGCCGGGCGGCTGCGGCCGGTGATCGGCGCTCAGTTCCCGCTGGCCGAGGCCGCCGCGGCGCACGCGGCGATCGAGGGGCGGGAACTGGTCGGCAAGGTCGTGCTCGGGATGTGAACCGGCGCCGGCGTCAGCTCCGCCCCCGGGTGAGGGCCAGTTCCAGATAGGGATTGGCGGTGCGCGAGGCCGGAAGGCCGAGGGAGGCGGTCGCCGCGGCCAGCGTCTCGGCGTAGGAGTCCACGGCGCGGCGGACGTTGGGGGCGTCCAGGCCTGTCCTGGTCACCAGCCGGTCGAGATCGACGTAGGCCGACCGGATGATCTCGATCCAGCGGTACACCGGCCAGTCCAGCCGCCAGTTCGTGCTGTACTCCGGGGGCATGTTCCGCTCCCACCGCCGGAACATGCGGTCCCGGATCTCCGGCCGGGTCGGGGTGAGGTGCATGTGCCGGACCAGGTCGTAGAGCGGGTCGCCGACCAGGGCCATCTCCCAGTCGATGATGGTCAGCAGGTAGCGGCCGCCGCGCACCAGGTTCCACGGGTTGAGGTCACCGTGCAGAAGGGCCGGAGCCCGGTGGGTGAGCGTGTGGCGGGACAGGATCTCCCCCAGCCGCTCGTGGTGGGGGAGCCCGAGGTTCCGGGCCAGCTGCATCGACTCCTTGGGCAGCGTCTGCACCAGCTTCACGAGCTGGTCCCGCAGCCACACGTAGAAACCGTCGCTGCCCGCGACCGGATCGACCAGGGTGTGGTCGACCTTCGTCAGCGCGCACAGCTGGTCGACGAGCGCGTCCGCCTCGCGCGGGCGCAGACCGTGCACCGGGTGTTCGGGGGGCCCGCCGCGCCGCGGTCCGACATAGGTGTGGATGGCGAAGGGGTCCTTGGTGAAGCTCTCGCCCAGGGCCAGGATCCGCGGGGCCTCCACCTTCACCCGCGACTTCTCGATGGCCCGCAGCACGGCGTGCTCACTGAGGATGCTGGGCTCCCTGCGCTGGACGTCGGAGAGCAGTCGGCGCACCACCACGGGTTCGGGGTGGCCGCTCACCCGGACCACCGTGTTGAGGTGCGCGGTGCCCTTGAAGACGTTCCCCGCGGGGGCGGCGCCCTCGGCCAGCAGCGCTTCCCTGACGGCGCTCGCGGGGAACTTCGGGTGCGCGGGGACGCGCCGGTCCGCCGTCCAGGAGATGGCCGGTCCGATCCAGTCCCTGCCGCTGATGTTGCCGTCCGTGCGCGAGGCGAGCCAGCGGTAGAGCGCCCCCTCGATCTCCGCCGGCCTCGGCACCTCCCGCAGCCTGAGCGGCTCGGCGGCCGTCTCCAGCGCCCTGCGCACCTCCGTCGTCGCGTCGTCCAGGCTCTTCTGGGTGAGCGACTGCTCCAGCGACTGCGCGGCCCGCATCACGTCCGGATAGACGGACTGCGCCCGTTCGAAGGCGAGATAGTGGGCGAGGTCCCTGACCAGGCCGTTGGTGGCGGCGGGCCGGACCGCCAGCATGGCCTGCGCCCAGGTGTCGACCACCTCGGCCCACTGGTGGGCCGGGTACTGCATGCGCACCAGGTGGGTGGCCAGGTCGTGCAGGGGGTCGCCGTAGGTGGCGAGTTCCCAGTCGACGCAGACGAGGGGCGGATCGCCGTCGTACGACACGATCAGGTTGTCCCGGTGCAGATCCGCGTGGAGCAGGCTGTACGGCCGCCGCGCCATGACGGGGACCCGCTCGGCGAGCCCGGTCAGGGCGTCGTCGGGGATGCCGAGCGTGTTGAACAGACCGCCGAACTTCTCCCAGTTGGCCTGGCGGATCTGCAGGTCGGCGAGATGGGCCAGCGTCCTCAGGAAGGCCTGGCTGTCGGCCCGGTCCGCGGGCCATCCGGCCGGCAGCCGCGGCAGGGCCGACGGGCGCACCCGGGTCATCCGAGCCAGCAGCCCGGCCAGCTCCCCGATCAGCAGGGAGTCGACAGGCTTACCGTTTCCGCAGACCCGGGCGAGCGGCAGTCCCTCGACATAGCTGTGCACGGCGAAGGCGGGCGGTTCCACCGGTTCCGCGCCCTCCACCCGGCCGGGAACGGCGCCGGCGGGGCGCGTCACCAGGCACCGGGGCACATGCGGCAGCACGCTCTGCACCGCCCTGAGGACGAGGGCCTCGTCCTCCCAGGTCCTGATCACGACCCGCAGGGCGTCGAGGCGCCGGATCCGCACGGTCACCGGGGTTCCGGCCTCCCGGCCCAGCAGGCGCGCCACGGGCTCGGTCAGCGGCAGCACGTGGTTGCGGTTGTGGTGGCCGCCGGACACCTCCCCCTTCTCCTCCGCGGTCCTGACGAAGGCCCGGAAGACGGCGTCGTGCTGGTCGTCAGTGGCTCGCTCCCCGGGACGACACTGGGGAACTAGGGGGTCGCGCACTGGCCACTCCGGTAGTCGCGCAGGGATGGGTAGGGCAAACGGTAAGGGGACCGTACGGTCGGAGCATGGACGAGTGAGCGCAATGGGTTGTCCGCCACTCGGCTGCGTCAGGCCGTTCGAGACCGGCTTGTTCGCCGTCTCATACGTATGGCCGGGAGCGGTTGCTCGCGCGGTGCGGCGCATGCTAGCGCAAGCAACTCGACTATTCGGCGAGATGCTCCCAGACCGAGTCGAACCACTCCTGCCAGCTGTCGACGAACACCGAACCGGGCGCGTCGGGGTCGGCGTCCCTGACGTGACTGGTGAGCCTGGCGCCCAGCCCCAGCACGTCGAGCGCCTCGATCTCCTCACCGGAGTCCAGGGTGATCCGGCGGTCGATCACCTTGTACGGGCCGTGCAGGGCGACGTCACCGTCGAAGAGGTAGAGCTTGAAGGCCGGGGTCAGGGGAGCGTGCCGGATGTGCAGTTCGGCGGAGCGGACGAGGTTCTCGGTCTCCAGGTCCCTCAGCAGGCCGCGCAGCGAGTCCGTGGCCCGGCGGGTGATGGTGTGCAGGCGGTCCCGCAGCCGTACGTCGTCCTGGTCCGCCCTGGCACGCGGGTAGGGCACGCGCAGGTCCTCGGCCGGGAGGATCATGCGCAGGACGATGCGTTCGGGGGCGCGCGGTCGGCGGCGGAGCCGCTCCGCCTGCACCCGGATGTGGGCGTAGAGCGACTCGGCTGTCAACGTGTAGACGTCGAGGACGACTTCGGCGCTGCCGAAGGCCTTGTCGAGGAGGCTTTCCAGCGTCTCCTGGGCCGGCGGTGCGGCCGGCCGGACCGGCCGGCCGCCGAGCACCCGTGACCCGCTGCCCTGCCGGGACTCGATCCGGCCCTCCTCAGCCAGCTCGCGCAGGACCCGCTGGACGGTGTCCCGGGACACCTCGAACTCCTCGGCCAGGTCGCGCTGGGAGGGCAGGAAGGACCGCACCGGATACGTCCCGTCGTCCATCCGCGAGCGCAGCGCTTCGGCGACCCGGTGAAACTCCCTGCCGCCTGTGTCACCGCCCTGCCGTTCACTCACACCGCGACCGTACCGCTCGCCGCCCGCCGGCAAACCACTTTCAGTCAAGTGCCTCCCAGGGAAGGCCTGTTGGTTAAGGGATCAAACAGGCAGGGGAAAACCATTCCAAGTCAACCGGTCCAATTGGACCGCTGGCTGCAGACTTCACCGACAATGGCAGGCAGGTGGAAGGTCATGCTCCTGTTATCGGCGCTCTGGGAGGCCCTCGGGCTCTGCGCGGGGCTGACGGCGCAGAGCAGGCTCGGGGCCGTGGGGCTGATGCTCCTCTTCACACTGGCGGTGGGCATCCGGGCCCGGCACAGCGGCCTCGCGGTCGGAGCCGCCGTCGTGCTCGTGGTCCTCATGACGCAGGCTTGAGCGGGCGTCCACTCAGAAATTCCTGACGGCCCTCAGCACCGTCTCCAGCGAGTTCACCACCGTCGTGGCGCCCGCGCCCCTGAGCAGCTTCTCCTTGCGCTCGTTACGCGCGTAGCCCAGGAAGGGCACACCGGCGTCGCCGGCGGCCAGGAAGTCGGAGGGCGTGTCGCCGATCATCAGGGCGGTGGCGGGCGCCGATCCCATGGCCCGCAGGGCGCGGTTCAGACAGTGCGGGTGGGGCTTGAGGTGGTGCAGTTCCTGGGTGCGGCCGTAGACGTGCGGCGCGAAGCACGAGGTAAGCCCGCGGCCCGCCAGGTACGTGGCCGCCACCCGCGGGGAGTTGTTGGTCGTGACGGCCAGCCGCAGTCCCCGCCCGACCAGCGTGCGGATCAGGGGGTCGGCCCAGGCCGTGGGCATCGCCGTGTCCGTGGCCTTCAGCTCCTCCTGGGTGAGGCGTTCCTCCAGCTCGGTGACCAGGTCGCTGCCCGGGTGCCGGCGGTCCACCGCGCGCAGCACGACGTGCGGGTCCAGCGACTCCCGCTCGGACTCCGTCAGCAGTCCGCGCAGACCCCGCCCCTCGAGCCACTCCACGAGGCCCTCGGCCACCCCTTCCGCCGAGTGGCCGGCGAAGAGCCGGCAGATCGGCCCGTCGAAGTCCCACAGGACGACCCTCGCGCGGGTGATCAACTCCCGCAATTCCTCGGGCCCGTCGTCCGTTCCGCTCCCCGTTCCGTTCCCCGTCCCGGTCCCGGTGCCGGCTGCCGCCTGTTCAGTCCGCGTCGTATCAGAGGTCACTAGGAGAGTGTCAGGTCCGTCGTGATGGTTTCCCAGAGGGCGTCGAACCACTTCTGGGATTCCTCCACGAACGCGGCGTCGCGCTGACCGGCGGCCTTCTCGAAGGAGAAGAGGAGGGACTCGGTGCCCCGCACGTCGTACATGTCGAGGGTTCCGCTGTCGGTGGTCTCCTCCGTGCGCGCGACCATGTAGTACGCGATCAGCGCCTCCTGCCCGTTGAGGAGGTACAGCTTCACCGGCGGGGTGAACGGCAGCGCCCGGAAGGTGATGTTCACGTCCACACCGTGCGAGCGCAGCGCCCGGAGGTTGTAACTCAGCACCTGACCCTGTGCGTTGCGCATCGACAGCCACCGGCTGTGGACCGGGTCCTCGTCCTCGGCACGGCCTTCGACCGGGACCGGGAAGGCGAGGCTGATGTCGCGGGACGGCAGCAGGATGCGGACGTCGATCTTCTGGGGCCGGATGCTGCCGGCGTGGATCAGCCGCAGGGGCTCGCCCAGGGCCGGGATCAGGCTCTCGGCGGTGAGACAGGCCGCGTCGATGCGCACGTGCGGGACCCCGAAGGCGGCGGTGAGGCGCGGGGCCAGGCCCACCATCGTGGGCTGGGGTTCGCCGCGGTCCGGCGCGGGCGGCTCCGCGATCCGCGGCGGGCTGCCCTTGCTCACGTTGGTGAGCAGCCCGTCGTCCTGGAGGGCCCGCAGGGCCTGGCGCACGGCGCCGCGCTCCACGCCGAACTCGTCGGCGAGCTCGGCCTGGGTGGGCAGCCGGTCGCCCGCCCTGAGATCCCCGACGCGGATGCGCTCGCGCAGGACATCGGCGATCTCACTCGGTGAGAGCCTGCTGCCGTTCACTGCCACGTTCTCCTGGGTCACGACCAAACGCTACAACTTAGATCCATCTGGCGGGAGTTGTTTGAAAGTTGTTTAACAGCTACTGCCAAGTGGGGACAACATACTCATAGTTGGCAACCAACTTGAGTGAGTTGGCGGAAGGTTTGCCTCCCACTCCAGTCTCGGAAGGGGGGAACCACCATGCCCGTCCTCGTCCTCCTCTGCGCCGCCTTCGTCGTCGGAGTCGAGCAGACCATCCAGTGGAAGTACGGCACCGCCGGCGCCCTCGGCCTGCTTCTGCTCAGCGTCGGCATCAAGGCCAAGAGCCCGGTCATCAGCTCGGCCGGCGCGGTGATCCTCGCCCTCCTCGCCACCGGGCCCGCCGTCAGCTCGTGAGCACCAGCTCCGAGCTGATCGTCTCCCACAGGGCGTCGAACCACAGGTGGGACTGTTCGACGAACGTCGTGTCCCTCGGTCCGGCGCCCTGCTCGAAGGCGAACAGCACCGACCGGGTGCCCTCGGCGTCGTACATCTCCAGATGCTCGTGATCGATCGTCTGCTCGCGCCGTTTGACCGTGTAGTAGGCGAACAGCGCTTCCGTCCCGTTGAGCAGATAGAGCTTGACGGGCGGGGTGAAGGGCAGTGCGCGAAAGGTGACGTGCACGTCGATCCCGTGCGTGGAGCGCAGGGTGAGCAGGTTGTGCCGCAACACCTGCCCCTGGGCGTTGCGGTGGGCCAGCCAGCGGCGCTGCAGCCGCCCGGTCTCCGTGATGTCCACCGGCGCCGGAAAGGCCAGCTCGATGTTCCGGGACGGCAACAGGACACGGACGTCGATCTTGGCCGGTTTCAGTCGCCCCGCGTGGATCTGCCGCAGGGGTTCGCCGATGGCGGCCGTCAGCGAGACCGCCGTCAGGCACAGGGCGTCGACCTCGACGTGATCGGCCGCGAAGGCCTCGGTGATCCGCGGCGGAAGCGCCACCATCGAGGGCTGCGGCGCCGCCCCGGACCCCGTCGGGAGGCCGACCGCGCCGGGACCCGCGGCGACCGTCGCCGGGCTTCCCTTGGAGACGTTGGTGAGGAGCTGCTCGGACTGGAGGATGCGCAGCGCCTGCCGTACGGCACCCCGCTCGACGCCGAACTCGTCCGCCAGCTTGGCCTGCGTCGGCATGCGCTGACCCGGCCGCAGCACTCCGGTCCTGATCCGGGTGCGCAGCTCGTCGGCCACCTCACGATGTGACCGCTGCGGCCGCACCGCCCTCCCCCGCCCATTGACGGAGGCATGTTCCGGCTCCACGTCCGCACACTACAACTTCCCGCCATCTTTGGGCAGTTCAAAGAGAGATGGTTATAGGACGCTTCCAAGCGGACATAGTTACAGTGAAGTTGGCAGCCAACTTCAACAACATGGTCAAACTTTCAGACGGTTGGCCGGTCGGGCTCCCTTCCGGAGGGGAGCCGGGAGCCCGAGCAGTCGGCACCGACGTACAGCCACAACTGAACATCGCCCGCACAGCCACAACTTCAGATCGCGCGCACAGCCACAACTGAACAGCTACGGATACCCGCATTCACAGCGACACGAACACCGGGACACTCGCGCACGAGGAATCAGGCACGAGAGCACCGCAGCGCCGGTCGGCGACGCCGACCGGCCACACCGGAAGGAGCCGTCAGAAGATGTCCGGGCACCACGGCCGCCCGGACGTACGCAGCAGGGCGTCGGCCTCACGGGCGGCGCCCGCTCGTTCTTCCCGGAGCCGGCCCAGCGCCGCCAGCCGACCCACGGACTGGTCGCCCAGCCACAGCGTCGCCAGCTCGGCGACGTCCAGGGTGAGATCGGCCTCGCGGGTGGTCGGCGTGCAGGAGGCGCCGTCGGGGGTCGCGTCCAGCAGGAAGCGGCCTCCGGCCAGGCCCGCCCGGTCGACGACCTCCAGGACCAGCGCGCCCGACGCGGCGTACGTCCGCGCCTCCAGAGCCCGCACGACGTCCAGGATCCGCACCCACAGCCAGTCCGCCTGCGTGGTGATGCGCGCCGCCCGCGGGTCCGGCAGATGGAGCGGGAGCAGGTCGTCCGGTGAACGCCAGCCCGTCTTCACCCGGGTGATCCAGTCGATGGAGCACAGGTAGTGCCACAGGGCGCGCTCCGCGGCCGGGGTCACCGCGCTCAGCCAGTTCACCGTCGCCGTGTTCAGCGGCTGCTTGCCGTCGCTCCACTCGTCGTCCGCGCGGTAGGAGGCCATGCCCTCCACCACCCCCTCCGCCGAGCGGTACACCACGAAGAACGGCTCGACCCATGGGCTGCCGAACAGCCACAGCCGTCCGGTGCGCGCCGCCCACCAGTGCTCGTCCCGGTCGATCACGCCCGGCTGGACGCTCCGCAGCCGCTCATGCAGCTCGGGGCCGAGCAGGCGGATCTCCTCGGCGTCGGCGAAGTCGATCCGGCCGCCGTCCTGCGGGACCGGCCGGTTCGGGTCGAGGCCGGTGCGCGGCACGTCGATGGACCACTCGGTCATGGTGGTCGCGGGACCGAAGCCGTACCGGCCGTAGATCCGGTACTCGGCCGCTATCAGGGTGGCCACGACGTCCCCGCGGTCCTTCGCCGCCGTCAGGTCGTCGGCCATCAGACGGGTGAGGAGCCCGCGGCGGCGGTGCGTGGGCGCGACGGTGACGTTGGAGATGGCGTCGGCGGGGACCGGGGCGCCGCCGACCGCCGTGAGCTCCTGGTCGAACGAGCGGAAGGTCGCCACGCACCGGCCCGCGTCGAAGGCGCCGGAGAACCGGGAGTCGGCGAACGCGACCCGACGGTCGGCGAGCATCTGGTCGGGGACGGTGGGCGGGCGCAGAAAGCCCGTGTTCACGGCACGGGTCCAGTCGGGAAGCTCCGCATCGGTGATCGTGCGGACTTCGAGGGGCTGCTGGATGGCTCGGCGGGTCATGGGATCACCGTAGGCAGGGGCGGGCGGGCGGCGCGAAGATTTTTCCCGCCCTCGCCGCCCGCCTCCCCCAGGGCTCCCGCGCGGTCACACCAGCAGGTCCTCCACCTGCGCCTCTCCCTCCCGGTAGCGCCGCGTGATCTCCGCGCCCGACTCGTCGGCCGTCCGCTGGAGGAGCTGGCGCCGGCTCGAGACCTGCTGCTCGTAGCGGACCAGGCAGCCCATCGCGTCGTGGAGCTCGGGATCGGTGCGCGCGCCGAGGTCGGAGAGTTCGACGTCGGCGAGCATGTCGGCGGCCAGCCGCCGGTACTCCTCGCTGTGCGGGGTTCCCAGGGTGACGTGGCGGGCCGAGGAACGGTGCCGGGCGGGAGCGTCGGTGAGGATCTCCGACAGCCGCTCCACCACGGAGGCCGCGCCCGTCGGAGAGCGGCGGGCCAGCTCCGCGCGCAGGATGTCGATACGGCCCTGGAGCAGCCGTCGTACATAGCTGAGGTCGGCCTCGTCGCGCTGGGCGTCCCGGCGCAGGGTGCGCAGTTCGGGCAGGCTCAGCCGGGTCAGGTCGTGCTCGGGTCGTTCCGCGGGCAGCACGGGGCTGTCGCTGCGCTGTGCCGGCGGCCGATGTGTCGCAGGCCGCCCGGTACTCGGTGTGCTCATGTCCTTCTACCGTCCCCTCGACCGGCGTGTGGGAAGCATCGTGCCACCCCGATCGACCGCCGGGTTACCGAGTCCCCCCGAACGGCCCCAGATGGGGGCTTAAGGATCAAAAATGGGCCCCTCGCGGGTCCGCGCGGGGGACCCGGCATCATGGTCCGCATGCGAGCGGTGGTGCAGAGGGTGGACGGCGCGAGCGTCGTCGTGGACGGCGAGACGGTCGGGGAGATCAGCGGCGAGGGGCTGTGCGTCCTGGTCGGGGTCACCCACGAGGACACGAAGGAGAAGGCGGCTCAGCTCGCCCGCAAACTCTGGTCGGTCCGTATGCTCCACGACGAGAGGTCGTGCAGCGACATCGACGCCCCGCTGCTCGTGGTCAGCCAGTTCACGCTGTACGGGGACGCGCGCAAGGGCCGCCGCCCCACCTGGAACGCGGCCGCCCCCGGCGACGTCGCCGAGCCGCTCGTCGACGAGGTCGTCGCCCGGCTGCGGGAGCTGGGCGCGACGGTGGCGACGGGCCGGTTCGGCGCGCAGATGCGCGTGTCGCTGACGAACGACGGCCCGTTCACCGTGCTGATCGAGATCTGAACCGCCCTAGGGCTCGACGACCGTCTCCTGAGCGGCCGCGGTCGTCCCGGCCAGCAGCGGCGCGTCCACCGGCACGTTCCGCTTCACCAGGGCCAGCGCCACCGGGCCGAGCTCGTGGTGGCGTACGGACGTGGTGATGAAGCCGATCTTGCGGCCGTCGGGGCCGTCGGCGGCGACCCGGAGTTCGGTGCCCGCGACCGGCAGATGGACCTCGCTGCCGTCGAGGTGCAGGAAGACGAGGCGGCGGGGCGGCTTACCGAGGTTCTGCACCCGGGCCACCGTCTCCTGACCGCGGTAGCAGCCCTTCTGCAGGTGCACGGCGGTGCCGATCCAGCCCAGTTCGTGCGGGATGGTGCGGTGGTCGGTCTCGAAGCCGAGCCGCGGACGGTGGTGCTCGACGCGGAGGGCCTCGTGGGCGAGGATCCCGGCCGGCGGCCCCGCCTGCCCCGCGAAGGCCTCCAGATCGGCGCGGGGCAGGAAGAGATCACGGCCGTACGCGGTCTCCCGGACGACGACACCCGGCGGGACGGGGGCGATGGAACCCGCGGGCAGATGCACGACCGCGATGTCGGCGGTGCGGTCGGCGACCTCGGCCCGGTAGAAGAACTTCATCGACTCCAGGTAGCCGATCAGCGCCTCCTCGGTGCCGGGTTCGACGTGCATCCACACCGTCAGACCGTCGTCGACCAGGTAGAGCGCGTGTTCGATGTGGCCGTTCGCGGAGAGGATCAGCGCTTCGGTGGCCTCGCCGACGCGGAGGTCGGTGACGTGCTGGGTGAGGAGAAGGTGCAGCCAGCTCAGCCGGTCCTCGCCGGAGACGGTGACGACTCCGCGGTGCGAGAGATCGACGAAACCGGCGCCGTCGGCGAGGGCGCGCTGCTCGCGGAACAGGTCGCCGTAGTGACCGGCGACGCCTTCGTCCACACCCTCGGCGGGGACGGCGCCGGGCAGGGACAGCAGAGGGCTCTTCATGGGCCCAAGCCTACGACTTGGTAATTGAACCCTTGAGCGTGCAGTCCTTGCACCGCCCGAAGATCGCGAAATGCTTCATGTCCGTGTCGAAGCCGAAGGTCTCGCGCAGCTTGTCCCGGAACTCCGCGGCCACCTGGACGTCCGCCTCGATGACGTTGCCGCAGTCCCGGCAGACGAGGTGGATGTGATGGTGCCGGTCCGCCAGGTGGTAGGTCGGCGCCCCGTGCCCCAGATGCGCGTGGCTGACCAGCTCCAGCTCCTCCAGGAGCTCCAGGGTCCGGTACACGGTGGAAATGTTGACCCCCGACGCCGTCTTCCTCACTTCCACGAGGATGTCGTCGGGGGTCGCGTGCTCAAGGGTGTCCACGGCTTCGAGGACAAGCTGCCGCTGCGGCGTCAGCCGGTATCCGCGCTGCCGCAGGTCGCTCTTCCAGTCAGTGCTTTCAGTGCTCACCACACCGAAGAGTCTAGAACTACTTGAAGAAGGCGATCCCGTCGTCCGGCATGTCGTCGGGGAGGGCCTTCGCCCAGCGCTCGACGTCCTCCGGGGTGACGACCTTCTTCAGATGCGCCGACATGTAGGGGCGCAGCTCGACCTCGGGGGTCTGCTTCTCGCCGACCCACATGAGGTCGCTCTTGACGTAGCCGTACAGGCGCTTGCCGCCGGTGTAGGGGCCGGAGGCGGCCGTGCGGGCCACCGCGTCGGTGACGAGGTCGATCTGCGGCTTCTTGTCGGCGAGCTCGCCGTACCAGATCTCGACCACGCCGTCGTCGCGGACCATGGTCACCTCGACCTTGCGGTCGGCGTCGACGCGCCAGAAGCCGGACTCCGACTCGAGCGGCCGGATCTTGTTGCCCTCGCCGTCCAGGACCCAGGTGTGGGAGTGGTACTCGAGGAAGTCCCGGCCGTCGTGGCCGAAGGTGACCTCCTGCCCGAAGTTGCACTTCTCCGAACCGGGGAAGTCGTGCACGCCCGCGCCCGCCCAGCTGCCCAGCAGGAAGGCGAGGGGGACGAGGTCCTTGTGGAGGTCGGACGGAATCTCGATCATGGGTGACAGTTCCTGGACGTGGTAGGTCAGCGCTGGCCCTGGTACAGCTTCTTCACGGTCAGACCGGCGAAGGCGAGAACGCCGACGCAGACCAGGACCAGCAGGGCTTCGAAGAAGATCTCCACGGGGTGCTCCTCGGATGAGCGTGCTTCGGGGTACGTACAACGGGGCCGGCCCCCAGCTTACGCGGCCGGGGGCCGGCCCTCCGTGTGAGGTACTCCCTCACGGGGGTCAGCCCAGCAGCTGGCTCTGCAGGGTGACGGTCTGCTGGAAGGGGACGGCCGCGGCGGTGCCCTTGCGGGACTGCAGGACCAGGGCGATGACGTCACCCGCGCGGAGGTAGGACTGCCGCAGGTGCTCCGCGCCGTACGGCTTCACCTCGTCGTAGGAGTACCGCATGACGCTCATGGTGTCGAAGTCGGCGGCGGTGGGGTACTTGTCGTCGAACTCCGCCGTGGTGGCGCCGCGCGCGGCGTACCGGGGGGCGCCGTAGGTGGTGAGCTCGCCGTAGAGGTTGTCGGCCACCGTCCCGGTGTCGAACTGGAGCAGGTAGACGCGGGTGCCGGTGCCGTCCGGGGTGGTCCAGCCGCGGGCCGCGATGTGCCGCAGTCCGTGGTCGGTGAGCAGCCGGCCGACGGCCTCCTGGTCCTCCTTCGACTCGAAGACCGTGAGGAAGTCCTTCGTCGGCAGCCAGCCGTCGGCGCCTCGCAGCGCCTTGTCGTCCGTCGCCCCCTCGGGTGCGGGCAGCAGCAGCGCGCGCAGGTCCGCGTAGTGGGACTGCCCCCAGTTCTTGGTGTCGAACGGGCGCGGGCTGCCGGAGGGCACCGGCGGCATGGTGAGCTCCGGGTACGCCCAGCGGCCGTCCGACTCGGTGGCGAGACCGGGCACGTCGGTGCGTTCCATGCTCGTGATCCCGTACGCCGTCCCGGCCCCGAGCGCCGCGAACACCGTGACGACTGCGGTCCAGCGCAGCATGGCCCGCAGCACCCGGCGGTCCTTCGGGACACCGGTTCCTAGGGCCGCGTTCCCGGGCTCGGCCTCCGCCTGCGTCTCGGCACCCGGTCCGGCACCCGGTTCGGGGAGCGTCTCGGCGGTCGGCGCGGCGGTCGGCGCGGCGGTGGCGGCGTCGGTGGTCACCGCAGGGGCCGGCTCGGCAGCCTCCTCGCCGACCGGCGCCGCGCTCTTGTCCTCGACCGGCGCGGCAGCCTTCTCCTCGACCGGCTCGGGGCGGGGCTCGTCCGTCGGCTCGGGGGGCGTCGCGGCAGGGCTCGGCTTGGGTGGCTGGGCGGTGGTCATACGGCCTGTCCCGGGTCGTCGATGCGGTCGAGTTGTGCGGTGAAGAACGTGGCGACGAACTTCGCGTCGAGCACGCCGGGAGCGTCCGCGGTGACGCTGACCAGCACGTCTCCCACGGAGGCGGAGCAGAGCGCGAAGCCCAGTTCCTCGGCTTTGCCCTTGGGCGTTAGGAAGCACTGGGCGTCCTTGTGCCCCGCGATCTTCGGACCCTTGCGGAAGATGTCCGTGCCGGCGAGGAAGCTGTTGAAGGACGCCGCCGCCTCCCGCACGGCGGTCCGGTTCTCCTGCCGCGACAGCGTCACGTCGAACGTGATCGCGTCCTCGGTGTTGTAGTCCGACGGGCCCACGACATAGCTGCGCATCGCCATGCCCTTGATGCGCTCCTTGTCGATCAGCTTCTCCAGCTGACGACGCGACTTGCTGGGCAGGCCCTTGACCGACTCCTTGCGCAGAGCGGTGGCCTGCGCGCCGCTGAACTCCGCGTCCGCGCCGAACTCGGCGAGGTCGGGGCCGCGCTCGAAGCCGTCGGTGCCGTACGGCACGAGCAGGGCGCTCAGCCCCTTGCCCGCGCCCTGCCGCCCGGCCTTCCCCTCGTCCGGGTCGACCGGCGGCGCGAACGTCCACGTGGGCTTGCCGGGGTCCCGGTCGGCGTCCTGGACGGTCACGACGGTGTAGCCGACACCGCCGACGAGCGCGCAGGCCAGCAGCGCGGATCCCGCCACGGCGGCGACACGGCCGGGGCGCAGGGCCCTGCGGGACGGCTTCGCGACGGCGGGTTCGGCGTCCCCGCCCTCGACGACTTCGACGCCGTCGACGACGGTGTCGGGTGTCTCGGGGGTCCCCGCGCTCTCGGGTGTCCCGGCGTTCTCAGGGGTCGCCGCGTTCTCGGGGTTCTCGGGGTTCTCGGGGTTCTCGGGGTTCTCGCTCACAGCTTTCCCACCTGCCGCTGGGCCAGGTCCATGATCTTCGCCTTGGAGATCGGCTTGCTGTCGCTGACGAAGATCTCCACGTAGATGTCGCCCCGCCAGGCGTGCGCCTCGGCCGTGTACAACGGGAGGTAGCCCGGCTTCCGGTCGGGTGTGTCGTGCACGTAGGCCGTGCCGTTGCCCTCCCCTGTGCCGGGGACGGGCCAACTGCGGGTGTCGTCCTCGTCCTCGGCCCAGTAGTGGCCGTTGTCGGCCCAGTCCGCCGCGGCCGCCGAACTCAGCTGACGGAACTGCACGAGCTCGATCTGGACGTTGTACGTCTCGCCCACCCGCCACGAGGTCTCCGCCGCGCGGCGGAACTCGTCCTCGACCAGGTTGTCGAACGTGGCGCCCGGCTTCTCGTACCGGTCCGCGTAGGTGGCCAGGTCGACCCAGCCGTCGGTCCCCAGCGGGAACAGGCTGTCCTTGGCGCCCTTGGGGCGCGTGATCAGCAGCTTGCGCAGGTCGCCGTCCGTCTTGACCCGCCGGTCCTGCGCCGCCGACAGCGGCTCGACCTCGCCCTTGCCCTGCGCGATCACGGGCTGCGAGAGCGGCGGCAGCGCGGTCGGTTCGCGGTCGGCCTGGACGAGGAAACCGGCGCAGGCCCCGGCGACGACCCCGAGCACGGCGGCTCCGGCGATCATCGCCGTCGTACGTCCGCGGCGGCGGGGGCGGGGGCGGGGAAGGGGCGCTGCGGCCACATCGGCCACATCGGCCACATCGGCCGCTTCTGCCCCGGCGGCCCCGGCGGCCCCGGCGGCCCCGAGCGTGCTGTCCGTGCCGTCCGTGCTGCTCTTGCTGTCCGCGCTGCTCTTGCCGTCCGTGCTGTGATTGCCGTCCGCGCCGTCCGTGTCTGCCGCCTCGACCGTCCCGCTTTCACCAACTACCTCTTCGGCCCTTTCAGGACCTTCCACAACATCCCCCTCAGAAGCGTGAAGCGCGGATTCCGTCTCGCGCTGCACAGGAGACCCATGGTCAACTTCGTGAGTTGTAGTGGAGTTGATTACGATTCAGGCATGGCGAAGAAGCTCGTGATCAAGGTGACGGCCGGGGCCGATGCGCCCGAGCGGTGCTCTCAGGCGTTCACGGTCGCGGCCGTCGCCGTGGCCAGTGGGGTCGAGGTCTCGCTGTGGCTGACCGGGGAGTCCGCCTGGTTCGCGCTGCCCGGCCGGGCCGCCGAGTTCGAGCTGCCGCACGCGGCCCCGCTGCCCGGGCTGCTCGACTCGATCCTGGCCGGTGGCCGTCTCACCCTGTGCACCCAGTGCGCGGCCCGCCGGGACATCACGGAGAAGGACGTCATCGAGGGCGTGCGGATCGCGGGAGCCCAGGTGTTCGTGCAGGAGGCACTGGCCGACGGCGCGCAGGCGCTCGTCTACTAGGGCGGGCTCTGGGGCCGGCGTTTCTTGCCGTCCAGCTCGTCCCACCACTCGTCGGACTTCGGGTCGCCGGACGGGTCGTCCCACCAGCGGTCCTCGGGGCCGCGCCGGTTGGCGACCATCGCGGCGAGCGGCGGGATGAGCATGGCCACCACGCACATGCCCACGGCCACCGGGATCGACCAGAGGCGCACGACCGCCCACGCCAGGACGAAGAGACCGATGCAGGTCCCCATCATGGCGAAGTAGACGTGCCGTCGCCGTGCGTACATACCTCCAGCGTAGGTCCGCGCACGCCGAAGGGCCGCGCCCCCGGTGCCCAGACCCGCGGGGTGCGGCCCTTCAGTGGTTCACGGTGTCGTTCAGACCGCGATCGCGACCTCCGCGAGACCGCCCTGCTGGGCGACGACCGTGCGGTCGGCGGTGGCCCCGGGGACGAGGGCGCGAACGGTCCAGGTGCCCTCGGCCGCGTAGAAGCGGAACTGTCCGGTGGCGGAGGTCGGGACCTCCGCGGTGAACTCGCCGGTCGAGTCCAGGAGACGGACGTAGCCCGTCACCGGCTCGCCGTCCCGGGTCACCTGACCCTGGATCGTGGTCTCACCGGGCTTGATCGTCGAGGCGTCCGGGCCGCCGGCCTTCGCTCCACACATGTGCTTCTCCAGAGGTCGTTCAGGTCGGTTCTTCGGATGGTTACTTGTTGGCGCCGAGCTCGATCGGGACGCCGACGAGGGAGCCGTACTCGGTCCAGGAGCCGTCGTAGTTCTTGACGTTCTCCACGCCCAGCAGCTCGTGCAGCACGAACCAGGTCAGGGCCGAGCGCTCGCCGATGCGGCAGTACGCGATGGTGTCCTTGGCCAGGTCGACCTGCTCGTCGGCGTAGAGCGCCTTGAGCTCGTCGTCCGACTTGAAGGTGCCGTCGTCGTTGGCGTTCTTCGACCACGGGATGTTGCGGGCGGACGGGACGTGGCCCGGACGCTGCGACTGCTCCTGCGGCAGGTGCGCCGGGGCGAGCAGCTTGCCGCTGAACTCGTCGGGCGAACGGACGTCGACCAGGTTCTGCGAACCGATGGCCGCCACGACGTCGTCGCGGAAGGCGCGGATGGACTTGTCCTGCGGCTTGGCCTGGTAGGAGGTCTCGGGGCGCTCGGGCACCTCTTCGACCAGCTCGCGGGCGTCCAGCTCCCACTTCTTGCGGCCACCGTCGAGAAGCTTGACGTTGTCGTGGCCGTAGAGCTTGAAGTACCAGTAGGCGTAGGACGCGAACCAGTTGTTGTTGCCGCCGTAGAGGATCACCAGCGTGTCGTTGGCGATGCCCTTGGCCGACAGGAGCTTCTCGAAGCCCTCCTGGTCGACGAAGTCACGGCGGACCGGGTCCTGCAGGTCCTTGGTCCAGTCGATCCGGATGGCGTTCCGGATGTGGTTCTTCTCGTACGCGGACGTGTCCTCGTCGACCTCGACGATGGCGATGTCGGCGTTGTCGAGGTTGGCCTCGACCCAGTCGGCGTCGACCAGGACGTCACTGCGGCTCATGCTCGTTCTCCTCCGGGGCAGTTGCGGCGGGGGTGTGCAAGAAAGAGGGGTGCGCGGCCGGGTCTCGCCGGCGGCCGGCGCACGGATGCCCTCGAGTGAGGGCGTCGGGAGAACGCGGAAGGCCGGCGGCGCTTCCGCTCAGAAAGTGCGACAGAGCATGGCGGCGACGCGGCACAGGTCTACTGCCCGCCGCTTCGTGAGATCCGCCTGTCGCTGCATCATGTCGACGATCGTAGGGACGGACGGGTGGGCATGTCACCAGCATGCCGAATGGTGAGACGCGATCGTCCGGATGATGGGACACGCAAAGCGCCCGGGCCGTCTCCGCACGGCTTCCGGGCGCTTGTGTCCGTCGTCACCCCTACGGTACGGACTGCGGCGTCTCGCCTGTCGGACGTTCGCCGTCCATCCGGAACCGGTCCCGGGTCTGCCCGGGGGGGGCGGTCCCGGGTCCGTCCGGGGTCCGGGGGTCAGCCCTACCCGGCCAGCCTGACGTTCGAACCCTTCACCGAGATGTCCACCCCGTCGGCCCCCGCCTGGACCTTGTCGAGCTTGATCCCGCCGGGCAGGTCGTCGATCTTCTGCTCGAAGTCGGTGATCGAGCGCACCTCGTTCTCAGCGGCCTGGACCCCGCCGAAGCTGGGCAGCGAGTCGGCGTGCACGCGGACGGTGTCGCCCTCGACGGTGACCGTGCTGAGGACGTACACCGGCTGCGGCAGCTTGGTGCCGAGGACGGTGGCCTCGACGGCGACCTTGATCTTGCCGTTGCCGCCGTCCGAGAGGCCGACCACGTTGGCGGTGACGCCCTGCATCACCCGCGTCGGCTCGGACTTCGCCGTCTTGAGCAGTTCGGCGTAGGTGATGGACGCGGTGCCGGTGGCGCTGGAGGCGGTGGCGGAGCTGTAGTCGCCGGAGAACTCGACGCCCTTCATGTCCGCCTGGAGGTCGTCGATGCGGATCGTCCGGCCGTCGGTGCCGGTCGCCGCCTCGTAGTCCTTGATGCCGACCTCGACGTCGTCGAGCGAGCCGCCGGCGACCTGGGTGAGGAACGGGAAGCCCTTGATGGACACGTCCGGGGTGGTGGCGAGGCCCTCGTTGGCCTTCAGCTTGTCGGCCGCCTCACCCTCCGCGAAGTTCACGGCGAGCCGGTCCGCGAGCACGAACAGGCCGCCGAGGACCACGACGACGACCAGCAGTATTCGAAGCGCACGCATGCGGTAGTTCCCCCACCCGGATGGCCTGAACGGTTCATTGACAACGGTTCAAGGTAACCCCGCGCCGCAGGGGCGCCGGGGAATTGTCGATCACCTGTGACAGACCATCACCGCTCGTCGCCCCTCGCCCGCGCCGCCGACGCCCGCTCGCTCCCGCCGCGGGCGTCCGCACCCTCCCCTAGGCCAGCGCCCGCCCGAGCACGTAGACCGCGGGCGCGGACGCGGCCAGCGGCAGGGCCACACCGGCGGTGAAGTGGACGAAGCGCGAGGGGTAGTCGTAGCTCGCGACCCGGTGGCCGACGAGCGCGCAGACCGCCGCGCCGGCGCCGAGCAGCGCGCCCCCGGCACCCAGGCCGGTCATCTCGCCGACCGCGATGCCCGCGCCCGCCGCGGCGAGCAGGGCCACCACGACGGAGGCCGGGGTGGGCAGCGGCAGCGCCCGGGCCAGGACGGCCACCGCCACCGCGGCCGCGCCGACCGTCACCGCGTCCGGCTCGGCGCCGAGGTGCCCGGTGGCCAGCACGGCCAGCGCGGAGGAGGCGACCGTCGCCATCAGGCCGTACATGCGTTCGTCGGGGTCGGCGTGCGAGCGCAGCTGGAGGACCAGACAGAGCAGGACCCAGACGCCGAGGGTGCCGAAGATCGCGGCGGGCGCGTTCTCCCGGCCCGCCACGAGGAGCGCCGCGTCCGAGACCAGTGCGCCCAGGAAGGCGAGCGCGATGCCCTGACGGGCCGGCCACATGCCGTTCAGCCGGAACCAGCCGGCCGCCGTGACGGCCTGGAGCGCGACGAGCGGGACGAGGAGCGCGTACGAGCCGATGGCCGCCGCGCCGGACAGGAGCAGACCGAGCAGCGCGGTGAGCGCGGCCGGCTGCATCCCCGGCTCGATGATCGGCGAACGCCCCTCCAGGCGGGCCCGCTGGGCGTCGGTGACGCGGGCGTTGCCGGCCAGGGTGGCGGGGCCGTAGGTCATGCCGGTGTCTCCGGTCGCGGGCTCCGGCACGGGGGCGGAAGCGAGGGGGGCGGCGGGCGCGGAGGGCTGGTGGGGGGCGTGCTGCGGCGCCGGGGCCGCGTGCCGGTCTCCCGCCCGGGCGTCCTGGTACGGGGACTGGTGCTGGGACTGGTTGTCGTACGGGAACGGGGACTGGGCGTGGTGCTGGGACCGTGCCTGCGGCTGGACGTGGTTCTCCGGCGGCAGGGGCGCTCCCGCCGTGGGGCCGCCGCCGTAGGCGGAGGTGTCCTGGTACGAGGCGTCGCCGTACGCGGAGGTGTCCCGGTACGAGGCCTCGCCGTACGCGGGGGCCTCGCCGTACGCGGGGGCCTCGCCGTACGCGGGGGCCTCGCCGTACGCGGGCTGTGCGCCGCCATGAACCGGGGCCTCGCCGGTCTGCGGGGGCAGATAGGCGGTCGGGGCCGGATCGGCCGGGGTGACCGGCGCCTGGACGCTCGTCTCCCAGGTCTGGCCCTGCCACTGCTGCGTGTGCTGGAGGTGGGCCTGCGGGTCCTCGTACCCCTGCTGCTGCCCGGGCCATGCCTGCTGCTGCGCGTGCCGGGGCTGATGAGCCGGCTGGGGCTGCTGGGCGTACGGGTCGTAGCCCTCGGAGCCCTCGTAGCCCTCGTACCCTTCACGGCCCTGGTGGTCGTACGGCTGGTCGGTCATCTCACCCTCCTGCGAACGGCGGGAGCACCTCGACCGTGCCGCCGTCGGCCAGCCGTACCGTCTCATGTTCGCGGGTGCCCACGGGGTCACCGTCGACGAGGAACGAGCATCGCTGCAGGACACGCACGAGTTCACCGGGGTGTCGCGCACGTGCGGCGTCGAGCGCCTCGGCGAGGGTGGCCGCTTCGTGCGGCTCCTCGGCGACTCCGGCCGCGGCCTTGGCCGCCGCCCAGTAGCGCACCGTGACCTTGGGCATCAGGTTCCTCTGTCGGTCGGCTGTGTACACGGTCAGGCTAGCCCGCCCGCGCGACCGCCCAGTCCCCGATACGGGCCAGCAGGGCGTCGTCGGCCGCGTGCTCGGCGTGGCCCATGCCGTGCTCCAGCCAGAGTTCGCCGTGGTCGGCGGCCGCCTCCGCCAGCATCCGGGGGTGGTCGAGGGGGAAGTAGCCGTCCCGGTCGCCGTGCACGATCAGCAAGGGGGTGGGCGCGATCCGCGGGACCGCCTCGACCGGGGACAGCGGAACGGGGTCCCACTCCCGGCGGTGGATACGGGTGCGGAAGCCGTAGCGGCCGACCAGGCGGCCCTCGGGACGGGTGACCATCCAGTGCAGCCGGCGCATCGGGGCGGTGCCGCGGTAGTACCAGCGGGCGGGGGCGCTCACCGAGACGACGGCGTCCACCGTCCCCTCGTACAGCGCCGCGTGCCGCAGGACCACCGAGCCCCCCATCGAGAAGCCGACGGTCACCACACGCGCGTGTCCGAGCGAGCGGGCCCAGTCCACGACCGCGGCCAGGTCGAGCACCTCGCGGTCGCCGACCGTCGAGTGCCCGCCGGAGCGGCCGTGGCCGCGGAAGGAGAAGGTGACGACGGCGCCGTACCGGGCGAGGACGGACGCCACGCGCCGCACGTGCGGGCGGTCCACGTCCCCGGTGAACCCGTGCGCGACGACGAACACCGGGTGACGGGCGGATGGCGCGGAGGCGTCGTATACGACCGCACCCGGTTCGTATACGGAATCGACGGTGATCCCGTCGGCAGTGGGCAGAAACGTCCGCAATGGTGCCCACGTGCCCGTCTCGGAATTCGGACGAACGGTGGAACGTGCCACATGACCTGCCGGACCGCTGCTCATGTGGGCTATTCTGCTGGACAGAGGACTCGGGCAGCGTAGCCCCCGGGTCCTTTTGTGCTTTCGGAAGCGTTGTATACGAAATGGGAATCGGGCGGGAAACGCCAGGTGACCGAAGGTGTACGGCCCCCCGGGATCGCAGAGCAGTGCCGCAAAAGCCGCAGTGCCGCAAACGTCCTCGCAGGGACCGAGGAGGAACCAGACGTATGAGTTCTCTGCTGCTCCTGACCAACGCTCTCCAGCCGTCGACGGAGGTGCTGCCGGCCCTCGGCCTGCTGCTGCACAACGTGCGGGTGGCCCCGGCCGAAGGCCCCGCCCTCGTCGACACCCCCGGTGCCGACGTCATCCTCATCGACGGCCGCCGCGATCTCCCCCAGGTCCGCAGCCTCTGCCAGCTGCTGCGCTCCACCGGGCCCGGCTGTCCGCTCATCCTGGTCGTGACCGAGGGCGGCCTCGCCGCCGTCACCGCCGACTGGGGCATCGACGACGTACTGCTGGACACCGCGGGACCGGCCGAGGTCGAGGCCCGGCTGCGACTGGCCATGGGCCGCCAGCAGATCGTCAACGACGACTCCCCGATGGAGATCCGCAACGGCGACCTGTCGGTCGACGAGGCGACCTACAGCGCGAAGCTGAAGGGCAGGGTCCTGGACCTCACCTTCAAGGAGTTCGAGCTCCTGAAGTACCTGGCCCAGCACCCGGGCCGGGTGTTCACTCGCGCACAGCTGCTCCAGGAGGTCTGGGGCTACGACTACTTCGGCGGCACCCGCACCGTCGACGTCCACGTACGACGCCTGCGCGCCAAGCTCGGCCCCGAGCACGAGTCGCTGATCGGAACCGTCCGGAACGTCGGTTATCGATTCGTTACCCCTGAGAAGGGGGAGCGCGCGAGCGAGGACGCGAAGGCCAAGACGGACCGGTCGGAGCGGTCAAACGCGGACGATGCGGACAACGTGGCCGCCCTCGACGCCGCAGAGGTCTCGGCGGAGGCGTAGTACCCGCCGGTAAGCCCGGGACCCGCTCGGAAAGGGCGTTGCGCGCGCACAGGCAAGCTCCTGTACGCCCTGCCCAGAGCGGGTCCATCCGCGTAGACTCCGCGCGTGGCCAAGGTGACTCGGGATGATGTGGCGCGACTGGCGGGGACTTCGACCGCTGTCGTCAGCTATGTCATCAACAATGGACCCCGGCCGGTCGCCCCGGCCACGCGCGAGCGTGTCCTCGCCGCCATCAAGGAGCTGGGGTACCGGCCCGACCGGGTCGCCCAGGCGATGGCGTCGCGGCGCACCGACCTCATAGGCCTGATCATCCCGGACGCCCGTCAGCCGTTCTTCGGCGAGATGGCGCACGCGGTCGAGCAGGCCGCCTCCGAGCGCGGAAAGATGGTGCTGGTCGGCAACACCGACTACGTCGCCGAGCGCGAGGTCCACTATCTGCGGGCGTTCCTCGGGATGCGCGTCTCGGGCCTCATCCTCGTCAGCCACGCGCTGAACGACCTGGCGGCCGCGGAGATCGACGCCTGGGACGCCCGGGTGGTGCTGCTGCACGAGCGCCCCGAGGCCATCGACGACGTCGCCGTCGTCACCGACGACCTGGGCGGCGCCCAGCTCGCCGTACGCCACCTCCTGGAGCACGGGTACGAGTACGTGGCCTGTGTCGGCGGCACCGCGGAGACCCCCTCCGTGGGCGACCCGGTCTCCGACCACGTCGAGGGCTGGCGGCGCGCGATGGACGAGGCCGGCGTCAGCACCGAGGGCCGGCTCTTCGAGGCGCCGTACAACCGCTACGACGCCTACCGCGTCTCCCTGGAGCTGCTGGCGGGCCCGGACCGGCCGCCGGCGGTCTTCTGCTCCACCGACGACCAGGCCATCGGTCTGCTGCGCGCCGCGCGCGAGCTGCGCATCGACGTGCCGGGCGAGCTGGCGGTCATCGGCTTCGACGACATCAAGGAAGCGGCGCTCGCCGACCCGCCCATGACAACGATCGCATCGGACCGCTCGGCGATGGCCCGGGCGGCGGTCGATCTCGTCCTGGACGACGGTCTGCGGGTCGCGGGCTCGCGGCGCGAGCGGCTGAAGGTGTTCCCCTCCCAGCTGGTGGTACGGCAGTCCTGCGGCTGCGCCTAGCCGTTCCGCGGGCCCTCACGGGCCTGCGGGGGCCGTGCATGAGACGCGCCTGAGAGGCTCCGCCGAACTTCGGGACCGCTCTTTATATCGGGCAAACAAGGTTCTGGCGGGCTTCTCAGGGAGCACTCAGGGAGCTCTCATGGTCGGGCGAGAAGCTTCGTTCCATGACCGAGAGCATCCGCCGCAGCGGCGAGTACGAGAACTTCGAGAACCCGTACCAGGCCCCGTACGAGGGCGCCCAGCAGCACGCCTCCGCCCCCGCGGGCTCGTCCCCGGTGAACCCGGAGTGGCCGCCGCCGCCGGCGTACGAGCCGGTCGCGCAGCCCGCCCACCCGCAGTCGGCCCACCCGCAGTCGGCGCAGCAGCAGCCCGTGCAGCAGGCGGCTCTCCACCGGCAGCCGGCCGTCGAGCCCGCCACCGTGTGGCAGACCCAGGCAGCGGCCGGCGGCGCCGACCACGGCGGCCACGGCGGCGGAACCGCTCTCCTCACCCCCGTGGCCTCCGAGCCCGCGCCCGACCGGAGGAAGCGCGCCCGCGGCCCGTTCGCGCTGCTCGCCGCGGTGGCGATCGTCGCGGCGGCCATAGGCGGCGGCACGGCCTACGGCATCCAGGAGCTGACCGGCAAGGAGGAGGTGGTCTCCTCGTCCACCACCACCAGCGTGGTGCCCTCCAGCAAGACGGGGGACGTGGCCACCATCGCGGCCGCGGTCAGCCCGAGCGTCGTCGAGGTCAGCGCCACGCTCAGCAACGGGACGTCCACCGGCTCCGGCGTGATCATCACCAGCGGCGGCGAGATCATCACCAACAACCACGTCATCTCCGGCGCCACCTCGATCAAGGTGTCGACGAGCGACGGCAAGTCGTACACCGCCGAGGTCGTCGGCACGGACAGCAAGAAGGACCTCGCGCTCATCAAGCTGAAGAACGCGTCCGGTCTGAAGGCGGCGACCCTCGGCAACTCCGACGGCGTCAAGGTCGGCGACACGGTCGTGGCGATCGGCTCCCCCGAGGGCCTGACCGGCACCGTCACCAGCGGCATCGTCTCCGCACTGAGCCGGGACGTGACCGTCTCGACCGACGAGAGCCAGAGCCAGGGCCAGGGCGGCCAGGGCGGCGACGGCAACTGGCCGTTCCAGTTCGGCGGCCAGCAGTTCAACGGCGACACGGGGACGTCCACGACGACGTACAAGGCGCTGCAGACGGACGCCTCCCTCAACCCCGGCAACTCCGGCGGCGCGCTCATCGACGCCAGCGGCAACATCATCGGCATCAACTCCGCGATGTACTCCGCCGCGACGGACTCGTCCTCCTCCGCCGACGCCGGCAGCGTCGGCCTCGGCTTCGCCATCCCGATCAACACCGTCAAGGCCGACCTCGCCACGCTGCGGGCCGGCGGCTCCGACAGCTGACCACCCACCACCGAGTCAGGGAGTACGTCATGATCAAGCAGGTTTCGCACACGGTGACCGGTTTCGGTGCGGCCGACCTCGGCCTGGCCCTCGACGTGGCGTACGAGCTGCACCCGCCGGTCGCGCCGGTCCGCGCGCCGGAGGTGGCGGCCCCGCAGCTGATGGGGCTGCGCACCACCGCGGCCCGCCCGCACCAGCGCAAGGTGCCGCTGACCCGGATCGCGGCCATGCGCGGCTGATCTCGTCCCCGAAACCGCTCTTTACGCGCACACCGGGAACCGTGCGAGGCTGAGGACACTCAGCACGTTCAGCAGGTCCAGCCTCCCGTCGTCCCACCGCACCCGAGGAATCCACGCCCATGAGCCCCGCCGAAGGCGACCGTGACACCCAGCGCATCCTGATCGTCGACGACGAGCCGGCGGTGCGCGAAGCACTCCAGCGCAGCCTCGCCTTCGAGGGCTACGACACCCAGGTCGCCGTGGACGGCGCGGACGCGCTGGAGAAGGCGACCGCCTACCAGCCCGACCTGGTGGTGCTGGACATCCAGATGCCGCGCATGGACGGTCTCACCGCCGCGCGCCGGATCCGCGGGGCCGGCGACACCACGCCCATCCTGATGCTCACGGCCCGTGACACGGTCGGCGACCGGGTCACGGGACTGGACGCCGGGGCGGACGACTACCTGGTCAAGCCCTTCGAACTGGACGAACTGTTCGCCCGCGTACGGGCCCTGCTGCGACGCAGCTCCTACGCGGCGGCGGCCGGAGCGGGCGCCGTCGAGGAGGACGAGGCCCTCACCTTCGCCGACCTGCGCATGGACCTCGCGACCCGCGAGGTCACGCGCGGCGGACGCCCCGTGGAACTGACCCGCACGGAGTTCACCCTCCTGGAGATGTTCATGGCCCACCCGCGCCAGGTGCTCACCCGTGAGCAGATCCTGAAGGCGGTCTGGGGCTTCGACTTCGAGCCGTCGTCGAACTCGCTGGACGTGTACGTGATGTACCTGCGCCGCAAGACGGAGGCGGGCGGCGAGCCGCGCCTCGTGCACACCGTGCGGGGCGTCGGGTACGTGTTGCGACAGGGCGGGGCGGAGTGAACAAGCTCGTGCGGCGCTTCCGGACCCTTCCCATCCGGGCCCGGCTGTCGATGCTCGTGGCTGCCGCCGTGGCCTTCGCGGTCGCGGCGGTCTCGGTGACCTGCTGGTTCATCGTGCAGGGGAAGTTGTACGACCAGGTCGACGAGGACCTGAAGCAGTCACGGATGAAGGGGCCGGGCCAGGCCATCCAGATGCAGAACGCACTGGACAACTGCACCCAGACCCCCCAGTCGAGCAACAACCCGTTCCGCAACGACCTCTACACGCAGGTACTCAAGACCGACGGCACCCCCTGCGTCATGGACGAGTCCGAGGGCTCGATCAAGGTCACCCAGGCCGACAAGGACGTGATCAAGAACGCGAGCAGCGGCAGCTTCCTCATCCGGAACGGCACCGACGAGAACGGTGACTCGGTTCGCGTGATGACCTCGCCGATCGCTCTCCAGAACACCGCGACCGGTGAGCAGTCCTACGGGGCCGTCATGGTCGCCGTCCCTCTGAAGGGGACCGAGTCCACCCTCAACGACCTCGCCCTGGTGCTGCTCCTCGTCTCCGGGATCGGAGTCGTGGGCGCCGGCGCCGCCGGTCTGGCGGTCGCGCGGGCCGGGCTCCGGCCCGTGGACAAACTGACCGAGGCCGTCGAGCACGTGGCCCGCACCGAGGATCTGAGCGTGCGCATCCCGGTGGAGGAGGAGTCCGACGACGAGATCGCGCGCCTGTCCCGGTCGTTCAACTCCATGACGTCCTCCCTCGCCAACTCCCGCGAGCTCCAGCAGCAGCTGATCGCGGACGCCGGGCACGAGCTCCGCACCCCCCTCACCTCTCTCCGTACGAACATCGAGCTCCTCACCCGCAGCGAGGAGACGGGCCGTCCGATCCCCCCGGCGGACCGCAAGGCGCTCCTCGCCTCCGTGAAGGCGCAGATGACCGAGCTGGCCTCGCTCATCGGCGACCTCCAGGAACTGTCCCGTTCCGAGGCCCAGCGCGGCGAACGCGTGCAGGTGGTGTCGATGGAGGACGCGGTGGAGTCGGCACTGCGCCGGGCCCGGCTGCGCGGCCCGGAGCTGACCATCACGGCGTCGCTGGAACCCTGGTACACCCGGGCGGAACCGGCCGCGCTGGAGCGGGCGGTCGTCAACATCCTGGACAACGCGGTGAAGTTCAGCCCCGAGGGCGGCACGATCGACGTCCGGCTGAGCCACGGGACGCTGACGGTCCGCGACCACGGGCCCGGCATCCCCACGGAGGAACTCCCGCACGTCTTCGACCGTTTCTGGCGCTCCCCCAGCGCACGGGCCCTCCCGGGTTCGGGCCTCGGTCTCTCGATCGTCGCCCGTACCGTGGAACAGGCCGGCGGCCAGGTCACCCTGGCGCGCGCGGACGGTGGCGGCACCGTGGCGACGGTCCGGCTGCCGGGGGCGCCGACCCCTCCGCCGGAGGATCCCGCCCTCGCCCCGTAGGAGGCGGACGGCTCTCTCCTCGCGCATTTCCGCGAGTTCGGCAACCTTTCCGATCCGGGCGGCGACCCAGCAGCGCACCACCTCCCCCCGCCCCGCACGGAACGGATGGTCGTATGAGCGCGCATCGCAGCAGCAGCAGAGGAACCGGCGGACCCCGTCACCGCAGGCGCGGCACCGCGCTCGCGTTCGGCGTCCCCCTCGCCCTCACCGCCGCCGGCACCCTCGCCTACGGCTCGGACCTCGGGCTCCTGGGCGCGGACGCGCAGGCCAGGGCGTCGGCCGCGACCGCCGCCGCGCCCGCCTGGGCGACCGCCACCGCCGACGGCTTCGCCTCCGTCGACGCGCTGGGCCAGAACGGCACGTACGGCGGCCGGGACGGCACGACCGTCACCGTGAAGACCCTCGCCGACCTCGAGAAGTACGCGACCGCCGCCGAGCCGTACGTCATCGTGGTCGCCGCGACGATCACCATGGACCCGGTCGGGAAAGAGATCAAGGTCCAGTCGGACAAGACGATCGTGGGGTCCGGGACCGCCGGGCACATCGTCGGCGGCGGCTTCTTCCTCGGCCAGGGCGTCCACAACGTCATCATCAGGAACCTGACGATCCGGGATGCCTACCAGGGCGTCTGGAACGACAAGGAGCACGACTTCGACGCCGTCCAGATGGACGGCGCCCACCACGTCTGGATCGACCACAACGATCTGCGTCACATGGCCGACGGACTCATCGACAGCCGCAAGGACACGACCTACCTGACGGTCTCCTGGAACCGACTGAGCCAGGACAACAAGGCGTTCGGCATCGGCTGGACCGACCACGTCACCGCCGACATCACCATCCACCACAACTGGATCCGCGAGACCGAGCAGCGCAACCCGTCCACGGACAACGTCGCCCACGCGCACCTGTACAACAACTTCCTGGAGGACGTGGCGGGGACGGACATCACGTCCTCGTACGGCAACTACGCGCGCGGCGCGACGAACATGGTCCTGGAGAACTCCTGCTTCCAGGGGCTGACCAACCCCGTCGTGCGGGACGCGACCGCCACCCTCGTCCAGCGCGGCAACGTCTTCTCCGGCACGACCGGCAAGAACGAGAGCGGCGGCACGGGCGCGGCCTGGGACCCGAAGACGTACTACGCGTACACCCTCGACAAGGCGGCCGACGTGCCGGCGCTCCTCAAGTCGGGCGCGGGACCGCGCGGTTCCCTCGGCACGGCGGCGCCCGCGACGACAACCGCGACAGCCGCGGCAGCCGCGGCGCAGGCGGCCGCCGCCACGACGCTCACCGTCGCCAAGGACGGCAGCGGGCAGTACACGACCGTGCAGGCCGCCGTGAACGCCGTACCGGCGAACAACGCCTCGCGCGTCGTGATCGCCGTCGCGCCGGGCACGTACCGCGAGCTGGTCAAGGTCCCGTCGAACAAGCCGCACGTCACCCTTCAGGGCACCGGCGGCAGCCGCAAGGACACCACGATCGTCTACGACAACGCGTCCGGTACGCCCAAGCCCGACGGCTCCGGCACGTACGGCACGGGCGGCAGCGCGACCGTCGCCGTCGAAGCGGACGACTTCCAGGCCCGCAACCTGACCCTCTCCAACGACTTCGACGAGGCCGCCCACCAGGACATCGCCCAGCAGGCGGTCGCTCTGCGGACCTCCGCCGACAAGGTGTTCCTCGACAGCGTCATCGTCAGCGGCGATCAGGACACCCTGCTGGTGGACACCGCGGCCAAGGACAAGCTGGGCCGCGTCTACATGACCAACTCCTATGTCGTCGGCAACACCGACTTCATCTTCGGCCGGGCCACCGCGGTGATCGACAAGTCCGTCATCACCCTGAAGAAGCGCTGGAACGGCACCTCGGCCGGCTATGTCACGGCCCCGAGCACGGCCGCGGACCGCAAGGGCATCCTGATCGCCAACTCCACGGTGAACGGCGACGTGTCCGACCGGAGCTTCTTCCTCGGCCGCAACTGGCACGCGGGCGGCGACGCGACCCTCGACCCGCAGGCCACCGTCCGCAACACCTCCCTCAGCGCCGCGATCAGGACCACTCCCTGGTCCGACATGGGCGGCTTCTCCTGGAAGGACGACCGGTTCGCGGAGTACAAGAACACCGGCGCGGGCTCGGGCGCCGCGAGCTCCGACCGCCCCCAGCTGACCGACGCCCAGGCCGCGGCCCAGGAGGTCGCGGACTGGCTGGGCGACTGGACCCCCACGGCCTCCTGACACCCCTCTGCCAGCTCCGACACAGCCCCTCGCCGCACCGTGAAGAAATGGTGATACGAACGGTGAAGGGGACGGCGGGGGCGACGGCGGGCGGGGGCGCGGCAAAGGGATCGGGCCCGGCAAGGGCAACGGCTGTCTCGGGGGGAACGGGTGGGGCGGGGCGGATACTGCTGGCCGACGACGACGCGGAGATCCGCGAGGGGCTCGGCCGGCTGCTCCGCTTCGAGGGCTACGAGACCGTCCTCGCCGGGGACGGGCGGCTCGCGCTCGACCTGGCACTCGACCTCGACCTCGCGGGATCCCCGGGCAGAGCCCCCGACCTGGTCCTGATGGACGTCACCATGCCCGGTCTGGACGGTCTGGCCGCGACCCGGCGGATCCGGGCCTCCGGCTCGACCGTCCCGATCCTGATGATCACCGGCCGGGGCGCGGTGGGCGACCGTATCGTCGCCCTCGACAACGGGGCTGACGACTACCTGATGAAGCCGTTCGCCGTGGAGGAGCTGCTGGCCCGGGTGCGGGCCCTGCTGCGCCGGGGCACGCGATGGGCGTCCCCGCCCGTGAAGGCCGCCGACGCCTCGCTGGCCTTCCACGACATCGCCATGGACCTGTCCTCCCGCGCGGTCACCCGCGCCGGCCGCCCGCTCGACCTCACTCCCACCGAGTACTCCCTCCTGGAGTACTTCCTCCGGCATCCGACGAAGGTCCTCGGCCGCGCCCGGATCCACAAGGACGTCTGGGGCTTCGACTTCGAACCGACGTCCAACACGCTCGACGTCTACGTCATGTACCTGCGGCGCAAGCTGGAGCAGTACGGCGGCACCCGGCTGATCCAGACGGCCCGGGGGCTGGGATACATGCTGCGGGTGGAGTGACACCCCGGGGGCAGCCTTCGCCGCCGCGGCGGGCGGTGCTGCCGGAACCGGCCGGGACGCCCGCGGGGGCCCGGCGGTAGGTGCCGTGGTCGGGGGCGCTGCCGGAACCGGCCGGGACGCCCGCGGGGGCCCGGCGGTCGGTGCCGTGGTCGGGGGGCGCTGCGGGAACCGGCCGTGCGGCCGGGCCGGCTCAGAGCCGCAGCACCAGGGTGTCGTCGGTGAGCCCCGTCTCCCCCGCGCGCGCCGCGGTGTTCTCCCGCGCCCGCTCCGACCACGGTTCGACCAGCCTGGTGTACGCCTCGCAGCGGGCCATCAGCTCGTCGTGCGTTCCCGCGTCCAGCAGCCGGCCGTCGTCCACGACCAGGATGCGGTCGGCGTCGGGGGCGAGGCTCAGATCGTGGGTGATCATGATGGTGGTGCGGCCCGACATGAGGCGGCGCAGGGGCTGGACGATCTGCCGGGCGGCCACCGAGTCGAGCCCGGCGGTGGGTTCGTCGAGGACCAGCACCGGGGCCGCGCGGAGCATCGCGCGGGCGATGGCGATCCGCTGGAGCTGGCCGCCGGAGAGGGCCGCGGTGCCGGGGGCGATGTGGGTGTCGTAGCCGTCCGGGAGGGCGGCGATGAACTCGTGGGCGGCGGCCGACCTCGCCGCTCGCCCGATCTCCCGGTCCGTGGCGCCCGGCCGGCCGCACGCGATGTTCTCCCGGATCGTGCCGTTGAGGACCAGGATCTGCTGGGGGAGCAGCGCCGTGTTCTCGCGGACGAACTCCAGCGGGACGTCCCCGAGCGGGACCCCGTCCAGGCGGACGACCCCCGTGTCCGGGTCGTAGAAGCGGGTGAGGAGCTTGGAGAGGGTGGACTTGCCGGCGCCGCTCGGGCCGGTGACCAGGACCAGCTCGCCGGGGTCGGCGGTGAACGACACGTCCGTCAGTGACGCGCGGGCCGCGTCGGGGTAGCGGAACGAGACCCCGTGCAGGCTGACCCGGCCCCGGACCGGCCAGGCGGGGACGGGGACCTCCGGGTCCCGCACCGACGGCTGCGCGTCCAGGAGTTCCGCGATGCGGTCCGCGCCCGCCGTGGCCGCGGTGACCGTCAGGCCGAGTCGGCCGAGGTTGCGCACCGGCGGGTAGAGGTAGCCGATGAACGCGGCGAAGGCGAGGAGGGCGCCGAGGGTCATCCGGCCGGCCGAGATCTCCCAGACGCCGAGGCCGATCACCGACAGCACGCAGAGGGTCTCGACGACCTCGACGAACTGCTCGTACATCTCGCTGAGCCGCGCCCCGCGCACACTGGCCCGCATCCACGCGCGGGCCTCCGTGTCGAGGCGCCGCTCCTCGTCGCGTCGGCGGTTGTACGCCTGCGTCAGCACGACGTTGCCCAGCGACTCCTCCACCACGGAGGTGATCGCGCCGTCGGCGACGCGTTCGTCCTGGGAGGCCTGCTTGATCCGGCCGGAGAAGCGGCGGGCGGCGAGGAGGAAGAGCGGGGCGAGGACGAAGGTGGCGAGGGCCAGGTCCCAGCGGAGCCACAGGGCCGCCGCCGCGTAGAAGACCGCCGAGAAGGCGGCGGCGATCGTGCCGACCACGCCCGACACCACCAGCTGTTCGATGGCCTCCACGTCTCCCGTCAGACGCTCCACCAGGTCGCCGCGGCGGTGCCGCTGGAAGAAGTGGGGTGGGAGGTCCTGGACATGACCGAAGACGTTCGCGCGCAGCCGGAGGACGAACCGTTCCGCCGTCCAGGTCGCGAGCGAGTTGCCCAGGTAGCCGACGAGGGCGCCCAGCGCGGCGACGCCCAGCCAGGCTCCGGCAGGACCCCAGAAGGCGGAGAGCGAGCCGGCCGCGAGGGCGTTGTCGGTGAGTTCGGCGAACAGCAGGATGGAGGCCGTCTCGGCGAGCGCGGACACCACCACGCACGCCACGATCACCAGCATCCACCCGCGGTCACCGCTGGTCAGCGGCCAGAAGCGGCGGAAGGCCTCGCGGGCTTCCCTCATGTCAGCAACTCCTCGACTCCTGCGTGTACGAAGGCACGGCCGAGGCGGGGTCACCGGCTCTCACCGGTGACCCCGCCTCGTGGCGTGCTGTCAGCCCTTGTGCGAGACCGGGCGGCGCTGCGGGGTGACCTTCTTCGCGGCCTTCTTCTTGGCGGCGGGCTTCGGCGCCGGGGCGGCGGCGGTCTTGCGGGCCTTCTTGACGGGGGTGATCTTGTGGAAGCTCATGGGAATTACCTCTCCATTTATCAGGTGCTGATTATGTTGGTTTTACGCGTGGCTTATTTGTCGCAGGTTTGCAACAGCGCCGACTTCGGCATCAGCCCTTGTGCGAGACCGGGCGGCGCTGCGGGGTGACCTTCTTCGCGGCCTTCTTCTTGGCGGCGGGCTTCGGCGCCGGGGCGGCGGCGGTCTTGCGGGCCTTCTTGACGGGGGTGACCTTGTGGAAGCTCATCGCGTTCTCCATTCGCTCTGTTCGCTTTCGCGTCGTTCGCTTTCGACATGGAAAACACTACGGGACGCCAGAGCCGGAAAAGGCCAATTCCGCTGAGACCTCGATTAATTGCGGCTGAGACGAGTTTTCAGGCGACCGCGGGAACCAACCGAGAACTCACACAGGTCTTCATACGAAGAGGCGGCCCCGTCGGTGACGGGGCCGCCTCTCGGCTGTGCTGTGGGTCGTTCTGCCGACTGTCCTGCCGACGGCGTTACTGCACGATCGCGATCCGGTTCGTGGCCGGCGGGGCGATCGGGGCCGTGGCCGAGGAGTTGGCGAGCAGGTACTGCTCCAGGGCCGTCAGGTCATCGGCGCCGACGAGGTCGTTGGTGCCCTGGCCCAGCGTGGTGAAGCCGTCGCCGCCGCCCGCGAGGAAGCTGTTGGTGGAGACGCGGTAGGTGGCGGCCGGGTCGATGGCCGCGCCGTTGAGCTTGATGGAGTCCGTGACGACACGGTCGGCGCCGCTCTTCGTCAGGTCCAGCGTGTACGTGAGGTTGGCGGACGGCTGGAGGATCTTCGGCGCGCTCGCGTTCGTCCCGCTCACCTGCTCCTTGAGGACCTGGATCAGCTGGGCGCCGGTGAAGTCCTGGAGGTTCACGGTGTTGGAGAACGGCTGGACGGTGAAGCCCTCGGCGTAGGTCACCACGCCGTCGCCCTCGGTGCCCTTGGCCGCGTAGGTGAGACCCGCCCGGACGCCGCCCGGGTTCATCAGCGCGAGGTCCGTCTCCGGGTCGAGCCCCTTGCCGTACCAGAGCTGGGCGTCCGCGATCAGGTCGCCCATCGGGGACTCGGTGCCGGTGCTGGGCACGTCCGCGGAGATGTAGCCGATCGCCCGGTTGCCGACGGGGGCCGCCAGGGTGTTCCACTTGCTGATCAGCTCGGTCATGTCGGGCGCCTTGGCGACGGTCCGGGTGACCACGTGGTTCGCCGTCTTGACCGCCGTCCGCGCGATGTCGCCGGTGAAGCGGTCGTACGTCAGCGTGGTGTCCGTGTACAGCCGGCCGAAGGACGCGGCCGAGGTGACCGTGCGCGGCTTGCCCGACGGGTCCGGGACGGTGCACGCGTACGCGGCGTGGGTGTGGCCCGTCACCAGCGCGTCCACCGACGGCGTGATGTTCTTCGCGATGTCGACGATCGGGCCGGAGATGCCGGCGCCCGCGCCCGGCGAGTCGCAGTTGTAGTTGTACGAGCCCGAGGCCGGCTGACCGCCCTCGTGGATCAGCGCCACGATCGACTTCACGCCCTGCTTCTGGAGCACCTTGGCGTACTTGTTGATCGTCTCGACCTCGTCCTTGAACTTCAGGCCCTTGACGCCCTCGGCGGACACCACACCGGGGGTGTCCTCCAGCGTCACGCCGATGAAACCGATCTTGACGTCCTTCTTCTTCCAGACGAAGTACGGCTTGAGGATCGGCTTGCCGGTCTTCTCGGACAGGACGTTGGCCGCCAGGTACGGGAAGTCGGCGCCCTGGAACCTCTGGTCCGTGTAGCAGCCGGCCGTCGGGTGGCAGCCGCCGTTCTGGAGCCGGGCCAGTTCCCTGGCGCCCTCGTCGAACTCGTGGTTGCCGACCGACGTGACGTCCAGGTCGAGCTTGTTCAGCGCCTCGATGGTGGGCTCGTCGTGGAAGAGGCCCGAGATCAGCGGGGAGGCGCCGACCATGTCGCCGCCGGCCGCGGTGACCGAGTACGGGTTGCCCTTGCGGGCCTCGCGCAGGTGCGTCGCGAGGTACTCCACGCCGCCCGCGTCGATCGTCTTCGTGGTGCCGTCCGCCTGGAGTTCCGTGACACGGCCCGAGGAGCCGGACGGGGGCTCGAGGTTGCCGTGCAGGTCGTTGAAGGACAGCAGCTGCACGTCCTGGTAGCGGCTCGGCAGCGGCTTGGAGTGCCGGGCGTCATGGGCGTCCGCCGGGAGCGCGGCGGCCATCGCACCCGCGGTGGCGAGACCCGCGGCGGCCGCGAGAAGACGGTACGTACGACGTCTGCCGTTCGGATGCGGCTGGGAAGTGGCTGGCATGCGCCCCCCTGAGGTGTCTGCCTGTGGCGTCTGCGCCCCCCGGGTCCGACCGGCCCCGGGGGGCGTATGAGGAAGTGGCCCCGTCCGGCGCAGCCTAGAGTCAACGCGCGTAGCGCGACAGGGGGTTCTTGGTTACATCCTGGTTTCCCTTTGCCCTCCGCCTACCCTCTGCTTCGCCTTTCCGGACCGCAGCCTTCCGCCTCTCCCCTTGCCGCCACTTTGACCCGCCCGAGCCTTACCCTCGTACGCATGACCAGCGACGACATCGCACGGATCCCCGGCTCCCGATCCATCGAGACGTACTCCGAGCTCACCCCCGAACAGACCGAGGCCGTCCTCGAACTGCTCGCGGAGGCCGCCCGGACGGACGGCCAGCAGGCGGTGTCCGAACAGGGCCGCCTGCAACTGCGCGGAGGCGCCCGCGAAGGCGTCTCCCATCTGGTCCTCACCTTCGGCGGCGAACTCGTCGGCTACGCGCAGCTGGAGGACGCCGATCCGGTCGAGGCGCCCGCGGCCGAACTGGTCGTCCACCCCTCGCACCGGGGCCACGGACACGGCCGCGCGCTCGGCTCCGCCCTGCTCGCCGCCTCCGGCAAGCGGCTGCGGGTGTGGGCGCACGGCGGTCACTCCGCGGCCCGGCACCTCGCCCAGGTCCTCGGCCTCTCCCTGTTCCGCGAACTGCGGCAGATGCGGAGGTCGTTGACCGACCTCGAGCTGCCCGATCCGGTGCTGCCCGAGGGCGTGACCGTCCGTGCCTTCGTCCCCGGCAAGGACGATTCCGCCTGGCTCGCCGTCAACGCCGCCGCGTTCGCCCACCATCCCGAACAGGGCTCTCTCACCCAGCGCGACCTCGACGCCCGGAAGTCCGAGCCCTGGTTCGACCCCGCCGGCTTCTTCCTCGCCTTCCGCGGCGAGCAGTTGGTCGGCTTCCACTGGACGAAGGTGCACGCCGAGGAGCAGCTCGGTGAGGTGTACGTCCTCGGTGTCGCCCCCGGCGAGCAGGGCGGCGGCCTCGGCAAGTCCCTCACCACGATCGGTCTGCGGCATCTCGCGGCGCAGGGCCTGCCCACGGCGATGCTGTACGTCGACGCCGACAACAAGGCCGCGGTGTCGGTGTACGAGCGGCTGGGCTTCCTCACCCATGAGACGGACCTGATGTACCGGACCGAGACGTGAGCGGACCGGGCCGAGACGTGAGCGGACCGGGGAGAGCCGGGACCTCACCCGGAGAGACCGCCCCCGGACGCTCCGAGCCGGCCTGACCCAGATCTGCGGGGCCGTCCCCGCAGCGGCTCCGGCGTCCACAGCACGCTCAGCGTGACCGTCGCCGCCAGCAGCAGGGCCCATCTCAGCTGCGTCGCGGCCCAGTAGGGGTCCTCGGGTGTGCCCAGCAGGCCCCACCGGTTCGGGACGAGCACCGCCACCGCGGCCGCCGTCCCCAGCCGGATCGCGGCGCTCCTGCCCGCTTCCGCCGCCGGTGTGAAGCGGACGGCGATCGTCGCGAGGACGAGGGCGGCGCCCGCCGTCCCCGCGGCCTCGAGCGTGGCCGGGCCGAGCGCGGGACGCGTCGGGCCAGGGGTCAGGAGCACCGCCGCGGCCCACCACAGGGCCCACAGGGGGACGACGGCGGCCAGCCGCAGCACGGTCCGCCGCGGGCGGCCCACCGGTGTCGTCGCCGTGGTGTTGCGTGCCGGGTCGTCCAGCAGGAAGGCCAGGCCCAGTGCGCCGGTGAGGGCGGTGAGGCGCAGGACGAGCCGCCCCAGTTCGGCGTCCGGAGCGTGGTCCGGCAGCCGGGTGGCGCCCGCGAGCAGCAGGCCCAGCCCGCCGGCGGTGGCCAGTGCCCGCCGGGGCAGGCCGCGCCACACCGGCGGCGCCAGGGACCGCAGCAGGTCCGGTGAGACCCTCTGCGCTTCGGCTCGCGCTACTCCCCGCACGGATCCGCCTCCTTCGGCACCTCGACACCCAGCAGCTTCGCGGCCTGGGCGGTCGTCGTCCGCGCGGACGTCAGTTCCGCCCAGTGGGCCTTGACCCGGGCCGTCATCTCGGCCCGCGGCCGGTCCAGCAGCTCCCGGATGACGGTCGTCTGCGCGCCCGACAGGCCCAGCCCGTTCGTCGGGGCCAGGACCGCGCCCGAGCCTTCGGTGCTGTCGTCCAGCCGTACGGTGCGGAAGGTGGCCATCGGGGTGGGGTCGTGGCCCAGGACCAGCCACATGATGGTCACGGCGCGGGCGTCGCACATCGGTTCCGTCGTCACGTCCTCCGAGCCGCCGACCAGGACCGTGGCGACACCGACCGCGAACTCGGGGACGCGGTTGCCGCCCCAGCGCGTGCCGACCGTCACCTCGCCGGGAGTGGTGGAGGGGTCCAGGGCGCCGTCCGTCTCCACTCCGCCGTCCGTGTAGACGCGCTGGCGGATCGTCAGCGCGGTCTCCGCGGCCGTGCCGCCGGCTCCGGACCTGACCCGGTCGACGACCTCCGCCCAGTCGTCGCGCACCACGCTCCACTCGGGGAAGGAGCAGTACGTCGAGCCGTCGTGCGCCGTGCACGACTGGACCTTCTCGGGGGTGTGGGACGCCGTCCTGCGCGCCGCGTCCAGAGCCGCCGTGTCGCCCGGGAGCTGGCCGATCACACCGGCCGCGGTCACGGCGAGGGCGAGCCCGGTGGCCGCCTTGACGGCCCGGGTGCGGCCACCGGCCACCAGCAGGGCCGCGCAGGTCAGCACGGCGCACAGGCCCGTCACGTAGAGGGCGTGCCAGCCGGCCGGGCGCCCCAGCAGGTCGGTGGGGACCGGGTCGCCGCCGCTGGACGTGAAGAACTGGACCGGGTCGAGCCCGGCCACCCACCCCCGGTCAGCGTCGAGGAGCCCGGAGACCAGGACCCCGAGCACGTACACGGCGATGACGAACAGTATGGGCACGAAGGGCGAGGGCAGCAGACGGGCCAGCAGCACGCCCGTGACGCCCGCCAGCAGCACGCTCAGCGGCCCGACGGCCAGCTCCCCGAAGGAGCCGTGGCCGATCGCGCCGGGTTTCAGCGCCTCCCGGGTGTACTCGGCCCCGACGACGAGCGCGGTGAGCCCCGCGTAGGGGAGCACGGAGAGCACATGGGCGAGCGTGCGCCGCCAGGGCTCCATGGCCAGAACCCCGAACTGCTGCGCCGTGCCGTGCTTCCGCGAGCGCAGCGCGGCCGCGTTGGCGCAGATGAACACGGCGAGGGCGAACAGCAGCGGCGCCGCCTGGGTGCGGCGGTCGACCGTGTTGAGGACGGGGAAGTCGTCCATGCCGTCCTTGCTCATCAGCCGCAGGACGACGAGGACGACGTACAGCGCGAAGAAGAACAGCACCGGGATCTGCTGGAGCAGTTCGCGGGCCTCGAAGCGGGCGAGGGCGAGAACGGCTCCGGTGCGGCCGCCCTCGCGCGCCGGCTGGCTGGGCGTACGGGGTTCGGTGACCGTCGGGGTCGTGGTGCTCACGCCGTCACCTCCGCGCTCTCGCCGTCGAGGGTGAGCAGGTAGCCGTCCTCCAGGGTGGGTTCGAGGAGCTCGGCGCCGGCCGGCGGATCGCCGATGTTGCGGAAGCTGCCGGTGCCGGTACGCCAGCCCGCCAGGGCGTTCGGATCGCGTTCGGTGCTGCTCCAGACCCGGCCGGCCGCGCGGGCGGTGAGGTCGGCCGGGGTGCCCTCGAAGTGGACGCGGCCGCGGGCCAGCACCACGACGCGGTGGCAGAGCATCGCCACGTCCTCGGTCTGGTGGGTGGACAGCAGGACCGTGCGGCCCTCGCCCGCCTGGGCGATCAACTCGCGGAAGCGCATGCGCTGTTCGGGGTCGAGGCCGACCGTCGGCTCGTCCAGCACCAGGAAGCCGGGTTCGCCGACGAGCGCGGCGGCCAGGGCGACGCGCTGCCGCATGCCGCCGGACAGCCGCTTCAGGCGCGTGCCACGCGCCTCCGAGAGGTCGACGGCCTCCAGCACGCGCCGTACCTCGCGCAGCCGGGCGCCGCGGTCGGTCAGCTCCTTCAGGATGGCCACGTAGTCCACGAACTCGAAGGCCGTGAAGTCCGGGTGGAAGCCGGGGGTCTGGGGCAGATAGCCGAGCGTGCGGCGCAGCGCGAGGCGGCCGGACGCGGTGCCGGGGTCGTGCCCGAGGGCCGTGAACGCGCCCCCGTCGGGCGGCACGGCCGTGGCCAGCACCCGCAACAGCGTGGTCTTGCCGGCGCCGTTGGGGCCGAGCAGCCCGGTGACGCCGCGGGTCAGCCGCAGCGAGACCCCGTCGAGGGCCCGGGTACCGCCGAAGCGCAGGGAGAGGTCGGTGGCCGTCAGGGTGGCGGGGCCGGTGGAGTCGGTGGTCATGTGGAGCTCCTGGAAGTCCGGTGGGCGGGCGGGGCGGGGGCCGGGGCGGCGCACGGTCGCGTCACGCGGTGCCGCCGTCCGGGAAGCCGCCCGGCGGGCGCGCGTCGAAGCGGTCACGCGCCTGGTAGAGCAGGAGGCCGGCGAGGAGGGCCACGGCCGCCGCGGCCGACTGGCCGGCCACCGTGAACGGGGCGAGCGTGTCGTGGGCGTGCACCTGGCTCTTCGCCACCAGCAGGAGCGTCACCCAGGCGCCGCCGACCAGGGCGGGCGCGACGACCGGGCCCAGCCGGGCGGTCAGCGCGAGTCCCGTCGCGGTGAGGGCGAGGGCGGGCAGCAGCCAGGCCAGGGCCAGCAGCCCGTATCCCGGCAGCGCCAGCGTCGCCAGGCCGTTGAACGCCAGGCCCGCGATGAGCACCGCGACCGTGCGGATCATCAGCAGCCGGAAGCCGTGCAGCGGGGCGACGACCGCCATCTCGTACGTCGGGTCGAGAGAGGGGCCGTAGGACAGGGCGACCCCGGCCAGCGGGAGCAGCGGGGCGAGCGCGAGGAACAGCGCGGGCTGGTCCGCCACACGGACCGCCAGCACCGTCATGACCAGCAGGAACAGCACCGACAGGAGCCAGGAGCGGCGCAGCACCGGCGTCGCCGTCAGCAGCCGTGCGGTGTGGTCGGCCACGCCGAGCCGCACCAGCAGCCGTTCGAGCAGTCCCTGCCGCGGCGCGTCCAGCTCGGCGTCCAGCCGCTCCCAGCCGGCGTCCAGCACGACGGGGTCGGTGGTCTCCGCGAGCCGGGCCCGGCACTGCGCGCACCCGGCGAGGTGCGTGTCGGCGGACCACAGCAGCGGCGGCGCCAACGCGCCGTGGGCGTACGCCCGCAGATCCTCTTCATCCACATGCCACGTCATGCCGCGACCTCCCTCGACTGTCCGTCGCCCACGCGCCCGCGCGGGTCTGTTCCGTACGTGTGCCGCCTCATGCCAGCGCCTCCCGCAGTTGCCTGCGGGCACGCTGGGCCCGCGTCTTGACGGTGCCGGGCGGGATACCGAGGAGAACGGCCGCCTCCCGGGTGGTGAGCCCGTCGATGACGGTCGCCTGGAGGACGGCGCGCAGCTCCGGCGAGAGCCGGGTGAGGGCCCCGGCGAGGTCCCCGTGCTCCACCCCCGCGAGCACGCGTTCCTCCGCCGAGGCCTCGTCGCGGTGGCGCAGCCGGTACAGCGCCTGGCGCATCCGGCCGCGGGCCCCGTCCCCGCGCACGGCGTCGACGAGGCGCCGGGAGCCGATGCGCCACAGCCAGCCGGCGGCGTCGTCGGAGAAGCCCTCCTGGCGGTGGCGGGCCGTTCCGCGCCACACCGCGAGGAAGGTCTCCTGCACGACGTCGTCGACCGTCCCGGCGTCCGCGCAGCGGCCGCGCAGGCGGGCGGTCAGCCAGGGCGCGTACCGGCGGTACAGCTCCTCGAAGGCGTGACGGTCCCGGTCTGCCGCGATGGCCCGCAGCAGCTCCCCGTCGCTTCTCGTTTCGCTCACATCTCCTCATCGGACGGGCCGCGTCGATCGGTTCACGGTTCGCCGCGCGATTTTTCCTTGACTTCGCGCACCTCCTTCCACCACCCTTTCACTACTCAATTAGTGAAAGGGTGGTTGTCCAGTGGTCGAATACCGCATCGACCGGCACAGCGGCGTCGCCACCTACGTCCAGATCGTCCAGCAGACGAAGCAGGCCCTCCGCCTGGGCGTGCTGCAGCCCGGCGACCAGCTGCCCACCGCCCGCGAGGTCGTCGAGGCGACCGCCATCAACCCGAACACCGTGCTGAAGGCGTACCGCGAGCTGGAGCGCGACGGGCTGGTGGAGGCCCGGCGCGGCCTCGGCACCTTCGTGCGGCGCGGGCTGAACACCACCCCGGCGGACTCGCCCCTGCGCGCGGAACTGGACGCCTGGGCCGTCCGGGCACGGGAGGCCGCACTGGACCGCGACGACGTGGCCGCGCTCTTCACCGCCGTACTCGACGAGTACTTCGCCGCACCGGACCCGACCGGCCGGACCGACCGGCACAGCCGCACCGACCGGACCGAGCTGACCGGGCTGACCGAGGCGCAGGACCGGCACGACCGGCACGACACGAACCCTGGAGACCCCTCATGACCGACACCGCCCTGGCGGCAACCGCGCTCGGCAAGCGCTTCGGCCGGCGCGGCGGCCGGGCGCTGCGCGACTGCACCTTCCGCCTCCCCGCCGGGCGCGTCTGTGCCGTCGTCGGCCCCAACGGCGCGGGCAAGTCCACGCTGCTCGCCCTCGCCGCGGGCCTGCTGGCCCCCACCGAGGGCCAGGTCAGCGTCCTCGGGACCGATGCCGCGTCCGCACGCGCGCGTGTCGGTTACGTGGCCCAGGACAAGCCGCTGTACCCCCAGCTCTCCGTCGCCGAGACGCTGCGCGTCGGCGCCGACCTCAACCCGGGCCGCTGGGACGCCGGGACCGCCGAGCGGATCGTCGCCGCGGGCGACCTCGACCCGAAGAAGAAGATCCGCTCCCTCTCCGGCGGCCAGCGCACCCGGGTCGCGCTCGCCCTGGCCCTCGGCAAGCGGCCCGAACTGCTGCTCCTCGACGAGCCGATGGCCGACCTCGACCCGCTGGCCCGGCACGAGCTGATGGGCACCCTGATGGCGCGGGCGGCCCAGTACGGCACGACGATCGTGATGTCGTCGCACGTGGTCGCCGAACTGGAGGACTCCTGCGACCACCTGCTGCTGGTCGGTGGCGGCCGGGTGCGCCTCGCCGGTGAGATCGACGACCTGCTCGCCGCCCACGCGCGCGTGAGCACCACCACGGGCTCCACCGGGCCCACCCCCGCGGCCGGCGCCCCCGACGGTCCGCCGGAACTGGCCCCGCACACGGTCGTCGAGTCCCGGGTAACCGGCCGCCAGCTCACCGCCCTGGTGCGGCCCGCGGGCCCGCTCGCCGACGACTGGCGCACCTCGACGCCCTCCCTGGAGGAACTCGTCCTCGCCTATCTGCGCAACCCGCAGGCCGCCCCGCTCACCCCGGCCGAGCCCGAGGAGGCCGCCATATGACCGCACTCGCCCTCTCACCGGCCGGACCGGGGACCGCGGAGCCCACGAAGGCCCCGGGAACGGGCTGGCTGCTGCGCCTGCACCGGCCCGCCCTGTACGTCTGGATCGGCGTCGTCGCCGTCCTCGCAGCCGGTCTGCTGTGGCTGGGGGGTCCGCTGACCGACGCGTCGGCAGCGGCCTGGCGGCAGTACCGGGAGGCGTGCGCCGACTACCGCGACTGCCACTACGACCAGGACTCGATCGTCCGCTACAAGAGCGTGTACATGTACACGACCGGCGCGCTGACCGCGCTTCCCTTCGTCGTCGCCGCCTGGGCGGGCGCTTCGCTGTTCGGCCGCGAGCTGGAGCACGGCACCGCACAGCTCGCCTGGACGCAGGGCCTGTCCCCGGTCCGCTGGCTGGCCACCAAGCTGATCGTGCCCACGGCCCTGGTCACCGCGGGCACCGGCCTGCTCGTCGCGCTGCACCACCTGACGTGGTCCGCGGGCGACGGCCGTATCGACACCGCCAAGAGCTGGTACGACAACCTCACCCTGCACGCCAACGGCCCCACCACCGTCGCCTTCGCCCTGACCGGCCTGGCCGGCGGCGCCCTCGGGGGCGTGCTGCTGCGCCGCACGCTGCCCGCGCTGACGCTCGCCCTCACCTGCGTCGCCGCCGCGCGGTTCCTGGCCGACCGGCTCATGCCGCATCTGTGGCCTGCCGTCACCCGCGTCACCGGCCTCGCCGACGGCTACCGGGGCTCGGGCCTCGGCGTCGACTCGGGCCTGGTCACCTCCTCCGGGGCGCACATCGCCGACCCCGGCTGCGGGGTGACCTCGGCCTCCGGCTGCGACGCGTTCTACGCCGACCTCGACGCCACCGGCTTCTACACGACGTACCACCCCGAGTCCCACTACTGGCCGCTCCAGCTGACCACGACCGCCCTCGTGCTGGCGGTGGCCGCCGCCCTCGCCGTCACCGCGTTCGTCCTGCTCAGGCGCTCGACCGCGACCCCCACGCGCGTCCGCGCGAAGGCCGCCGCGTGACCGCCGTCGCCGCCGGGGACGCGCCCGCCGCACCGGCCCGCCCCGCCGGCGCGGTCGGCCGCACCTCCTGGGGCACCGCCCGCACCGTGCTGCGCCTGCACCGCACCGCCCTCCTCGGCTGGGCCACCGTCGTCCTGGCGCTGAGCGGCTGGCTGGCGTGGCTCACCGAGATCGCCGTCGACGAGGAGGTCGCGGCGCGGGAGGCCTGTGAGCGTGCGGGCCAGGACCTGTGCGACATGACGGTCGGCTGGGTCGGCTACAGCGAGTCGCTCGGCTGGATCGGCCTGCTGATCTCCTACTCCTTCCTCGCCGTGGCCGCCTTCGCGGGCAGCGCGCTGATCGGCCGCGAGCTGGAGAACGGCACCGCGCGCCTCGCCTGGGCCCAGGGCATCACCCCCGCGCGGTGGCTCACCGCCAAGCTCGCCGTCCCCGCGCTCGCCCTGACCGCCGGCGCCACCGTGCTGGTCCTGGTGTACCGCTGGGCCTGGGGCGCCCACCGGACCCTGACGTACACCGGGTGGGCGGGCGACGACGCGTACCTCTCACGCGGCCCGGCCGAAGTGGCGTACATCCTCTGCGCGCTCGCCCTCGGCGTGCTCACCGCGCTGGTGCTGCGCCGCGCGCTGCCCGCGCTGGCCGTCTCCGTCGCCGCGAGCGGCCTGCTCGCCTTCGCCGTGGCGCGGTTCCGCGACTCCTTCCGGCCCGCTGTCACCCGCACCTCCACGGCGGCGCCGGTCGACTTCCCGGACAACGTGTGGGAACTGGACAGCGGTGCGCTGATCCACGGACGCCGCTCCCCGACCGTCGACCACTGGACCTGCGACGGCACCGCCGCCGAGACCCGGCGCTGCCTCGACGACCTGGGCGTCACCGGCTATTACGCGACCTACCACCCCGAGTCCCACTACTGGCCGATCCAGTTCGTGGAAACCGGCGTCGTCCTGGCCGTCGCGGCCCTCGTCACCGCCGCCGCGTTCCTCCTCCTGCGCCGCCGCACGGCCACCGCCACCGCAGCCTGACCCCGCCCGCTCCCGGGGTGGGCGGGTCCCTCCACGGAGGAGGAACCCGCCCACCCCGCACCACCAGCCACACCCGCAACACCACCGGGCGGCACGCGCCCGCACACAGCGGCTCCACGACATCGACCCCCGCGAGCCGCTCCCCGATATCCCGCACGCCATGTCGCCGTAACCATCGGTTCAGACGACCTTGCGACGCTCGGCGAATGAAGCCCGCCGTGCCCGAGCCTTCGCCGCCTCCCGGGGGAAATCAGCCCCGCGGAGAGTCCCCCGCGATCCCGCCCGCACGCTCCGACGCGCCTGTCACGCTCCTGGCGCGGAAGAATGGGTCCATGAGCCAGTCAGACGCCCAGGCCGAGGTCCAGCACGCGCAGCCCTCCGTGGGCTCCATAGCCGCGCACCGCCCGCACACCGTCTCCGCCGTGGTCTCCGATCTCGAGCCCGACATCGACGCCGACCTCGACACCTACGAGGAGGCGCCGTACGACGGCCCGCAGCTGCCGCAGGGCCGCTTCCTCGACCGGGAGCGCAGCTGGCTGGCGTTCAACGAGCGCGTTCTGGAACTCGCCGAGGATCCGGACACGCCCCTGCTCGAACGGGCCAACTTCCTCGCCATCTTCGCCAGCAACCTGGACGAGTTCTTCATGGTCCGGGTGGCCGGTCTGAAGCGCCGTATCGCCACCGGGGTCGCCACCCGTTCGGCCTCCGGCCTCCAGCCGCGCGAGGTGCTGGAGATGATCTGGGCCCGCTCGCGCGAGCTCATGGCCCGGCACGCCGCGACCTATCACGAGGACATCGCCCCCGCGCTCGCGGAGGAGGGCATCCACCTGGTCCGCTGGGGCGAGCTGACGGAGAAGGAGCAGGCGCGCCTGTTCACGCTCTTCCGGCACCAGATCTTCCCGGTGCTGACCCCGCTCGCCGTCGACCCCGCGCACCCCTTCCCGTATATCTCGGGGCTCTCCCTCAACCTCGCGGTCGTCGTGCGCAACCCGGTCAGCGGCCACAAGCACTTCGCCCGCGTGAAGGTGCCGCCGCTGCTGTCCCGCTTCCTGGAGAGCTCCCCCGGCCGCTACGTCCCCATCGAGGACGTCATCGGCGCCCACCTGGAAGAACTCTTCCCGGGCATGGAGGTCCTGGAGCACCACGCCTTCCGGCTCACCCGCAACGAGGACCTCGAGGTCGAGGAGGACGACGCCGAGAACCTCCTCCAGGCCCTGGAGAAGGAGCTCATGCGGCGCCGCTTCGGGCCGCCGGTGCGCCTGGAGGTCGAGGAGTCCATCGACCGTGAGGTGCTCGACCTGCTGGTGCGCGAGCTGAAGATCAGCGAGGCCGAGGTCTACCCGCTGCCGGGCCCGCTCGACCTCACCGGCCTCTTCCGCATCCACGGTCTCGACCGGCCCGAGCTGAAGTACAAGAAGTTCATCGCCGGCACCCACCGCGACCTCGCCGAGGTCGAGTCGGCGTCCCCGCCGGACATCTTCGCGGCCCTGCGCAGCCGGGACGTCCTGCTGCACCACCCCTACGACTCCTTCTCGACGTCCGTGCAGGCGTTCCTGGAGCAGGCGGCGCTGGACCCGGACGTCCTCGCCATCAAGCAGACCCTGTACCGGACCTCGGGCGACTCCCCGATAGTCGACGCGCTCATCGAGGCCGCCGAGTCCGGCAAGCAGGTCCTCGTCCTGGTCGAGATCAAGGCCCGCTTCGACGAGCACGCCAACATCAAGTGGGCGCGCAAGCTGGAGGAGGCCGGCTGCCACGTCGTCTACGGCCTCGTCGGTCTGAAGACGCACTGCAAGCTGTCGCTGGTGGTCCGTCAGGAGGGCGACACGCTGCGGCGCTACTGCCACGTCGGCACCGGCAACTACCACCCGAAGACGGCCCGGCTCTACGAGGACCTCGGCCTGCTCACCGCCGACCCGCAGGTCGGCGCGGACCTCTCCGACCTGTTCAACCGGCTCTCCGGCTACTCCCGCCGCGAGACCTACCGCCGTCTCCTCGTCGCCCCCAAGTCCCTGCGGGACGGCCTGATCGCCCGCATCGACAAGGAGATCCAGCACCACCGCGCGGGACGGCCGGCGCACGTCCGCATCAAGGTCAACTCGATCGTCGACGAGGCCCTCATCGACTCCCTCTACCGCGCGTCCCAGGCCGGCGTCCCGGTCGACGTGTGGGTGCGCGGCATCTGCGCGGTGCGCCCGGGCGTGCCCGGCCTGTCGGACAACATCCGGGTCCGCTCCATCCTGGGCCGCTTCCTGGAGCACTCCCGGGTCTTCGGGTTCGGCAACGGCGGGGAGCCCGAGGTGTGGATCGGCAGCGCCGACATGATGCACCGCAACCTCGACCGCCGTATCGAGGCCCTGGTCAGGGTGACCGACCCGGCCCACCGGGCGTCGCTGAACCGGTTCCTCGAAACGGGCATGTCCGACTCCACCTCCTCCTGGCACCTCGGCCCCGACGGCGAGTGGATCCGGCACTCGCACGACGCGGACGGCGCGCCCCTGCGCAATGTCCAGGAGATGCTCATAGACGCCCGGAGGCGCCGGCGTGGCACAGCGACACCATGATCTGACGGACTCCGCGGCCGGGCCCGTGTCCACCGGAGAGGCCCTCGCGGGCTATCTCCGGGGCCAGGCCACGGAGTTCCTCCGCGCGCTGCGCCTGCACCGGGAGACCGGCGGCGCCGCGTCGAACGGCTCGCCGGGCGCCTCGACGGGCGGTCCGGCGGGCGCGGAGGTGCGGGTCGACGCGGTGCGCGCCCTGCGCCGCTCGGCCCGCCGGATCAGCGGCAGTCTGCACACCTTCCGCCCGCTCCTCGAACCCGAGTGGTCGGAGCAGATCCGCCCCGAACTGGCCTGGTTGTCCGGCACGTTGGCCCTGGAGCACGCGTACGGGGCCCGACTGGAGCGGCTGCTGCTCGCGCTGAACCGGCTGTCGGGCGCCGCGCCGGTCCCCAGCCAGCCGGTCGGCGCGGCCGGCTCGGCGGGCCCGGGCCCGGAGGACCGGCCCGCCGTCCACCCCGCGGCCCCGGACCGCGGCAGCCTCACCGTGGGCGCGGCGAAGGCGGGCGCCCTCCTCGACCGCCAGCTCACCCTCGCCCGCACCCGGGCCCACTCCACCGCCCTGCAGGCCCTCGGCTCCTCCCGCTTCCACGCCGTCGCGGACAAGGTCGCCGTCCTCGCCAGCGAGGTCCCGCTCACCCCCGCCGGCCCCGCCACCGACCTGCGCCCCCTGGCCGCGGCGGCCCAGGAACGCCTCGCCGACGCGGTCACCGCGCTGCCGCTCGTCACCGCGGGCAGCCCCTACAACGCGGAGGCCCTGGTCCACGGCCTCTCCCCGGACCCCGCCCCGCACCCGCAGGACGCGCCCTGGCACCAGGTCCGCCTGCTGCTGCGGCTGCACCGCTACGCCTGCGAGGTCGTGCACGGCCGCAGCACCCCGCTGGACGTCCGCCTGCTCGCCGCGGGCGAGGCGCTCGACCGGCACCGCGACGCCTCGGAGGCGTCCTCCGCCGCCGCCCAGGCGGCCCGCACCCCCAGGATCGCGCCGGCGACGGCGTACGCGCTCGGCGTGCTGCACGCGGACCAGCGGCATGAGGTGGAGGCCGCGCGGTACGCGTTCCAGCGGTCGTGGCAGAAGCAGAAGATCGGCGCACCCTGACCGGACAGGTGGTGAGGACCAGGTGAGCACCGCGGACAACCCCGACGACAACCCCGTCCAGGCGGCGGGATGTGTGCTGTGGCGCCGCTCCCCCGCGGACGGCTCCCTGGAGCTCTGTCTCGTCCACCGACCCAAGTACGACGACTGGTCGCACCCCAAGGGCAAGCTGAAACGTGACGAGGACCCGCTCGCGGCGGCCCTGCGGGAGGTCCACGAGGAGACGGGCTACCGGGCCGCGCCCGGTACCCGGCTGCCGACCATGGACTACGAGGCGAACGGCCGCCCCAAGCAGGTCCGCTACTGGGCGGCCGAGGCGGTGTCCGGCGCGTTCGCCCCGAGCGACGAGGTGGACCGCCTGCTCTGGCTGCCGCCGCCGGCCGCCCGCGACCGGCTCACCCAGCCGAGGGACCGCGCCCTCGTGGACGCGCTGCTCGACGTGCTGCACCTGGCATAACGGGTGGGCGGAAACGGCCGGCCGTCGGAATCGCCTCGTGTCCTCGACGTGAGCGTTCCGTTACCTCACCGCACCGTCCCCAGGGGTTCACCCCCCGTTCACTCGCGCCCGTAGGCGCCTTCACCTGTTCTGCCTAATTTCGGCCTTACGCGGTGCGGCGCGCGACCCGGGTGGTCGTCTCCGTGCCGAGCAGACTTCTCACACTCCGCACGCCGCCGGATTCAGGACGGCGGCTCCTGGAAGGATCTTCCCCAAGTGAAGCTTCAGCGCATGAACCGGCGGGCTCTCTCCCTCGGTGCTCTCGCCGTCTCCGGCGCCCTGGCCCTCACGGCGTGCGGCTCCGACGACACCGGCTCCAGCAGCGGCAGCAGCTCCTCGGCCACCGCGGCCGCCGGATCCATCAAGTGTGACGACGCCAAGGGCCAGCTCCTCGCCGACGGCTCCTCCGCGCAGAAGAACGCGATCGACGCGTGGGTCAAGAACTTCACGCAGGCCTGCTCGGGCGTCCAGGTGAACTACAAGGGCTCCGGCTCCGGCGCCGGCGTCACCGCCTTCACGCAGGGCCAGGTCGCCTTCGCCGGCTCGGACTCCGCGCTCAAGCCCGAAGAGGTCACCGCCTCCAAGGCGGTCTGCTCCGGCGGCCAGGGCATCGACCTGCCGATGGTGGCCGGCCCGATCGCCGTCGCCTACAACGTCGCGGGCGTGGACAACCTCACGCTGGACGCCGCCACGATCGCCAAGATCTTCGACGGCAAGATCACCAACTGGAACGACAAGGCCATCGCCGCGCTCAACCCCGACGCGAAGCTGCCCGACCTGAAGATCCAGCCGTACCACCGCTCGGACGAGTCCGGCACCACGGACAACTTCACCAAGTACCTGATCGCCGCCACCCCGGACAACTGGAAGTACGAGGGCGGCAAGGCCTGGCAGGCCAAGGGCGGCCAGGCCGCGGCCGGCTCCTCCGGTGTCGCCCAGGGCGTCAAGCAGACCAACGGCGCCATCGGCTACATGGAGCTGTCGTACGCCAAGGACGGTCTGGGCACCGTCGCCATCGACACGGGCGCCGCGGCCCCGGTCAAGGCCTCCTCCGACGGCGCCACCAAGGCCGTCGCCGCCGCGCAGGTCGTCGGGACCGGCAGCGACCTGTCGCTGAAGCTGGACTACACGACCAAGGCCGAGGGCGCCTACCCGATCACCCTGGTCACCTACGAGATCGCCTGCGACAAGGGCAACAAGGCCGCCACCCTGCCGGCCACCAAGGCGTTCCTGCGCTACATCGCCAGCGAGGACGGCCAGGGCGTCCTCTCGGGCATCGACTACGCGCCGATCCCCGACGCCATCATCTCCAAGGTCCGCACCACCATCGAGGGCCTGAGCTGATCCCAGCGGTGCGGTCCGGTATCCGGGGAAACCCGGTCCGGACCGCACCCGTCCGGTGCACCGCCGCCAGGGGCCGCCCGCAAAGCGGTCCCACCCGAGCCGCCCCCACACCCGCAGGCGGCTCCGCAGACCGGAGACCTCCATGGACATATCGACACAGCACCCAGACACGGACGACACCCCGCCCCCCATCGCCCCGCCGGCCGTGACCGCCGAGCAGAAGCGCGCGGCGCGCGGCGCCACCCGGCCCGGTGACCGGATCTTCCTCGCCCTCTCCCGCGGCTCGGGCATCTTCCTGCTGGTGATCATGGCCGCGATCGCGGTCTTCCTCACCTACCGGGCGTACCTCGCCATCAGCAAGGACGACGCCAACTTCCTCACCACCTTCGAGTGGAACACCGGCCTCGTCCCGCCGAAGTTCGGCATCGCGGTCCTGGCCTTCGGCACGGTGGTCTCGTCGGTCATCGCGATGGTCATCGCGGTCCCGATCGCCGTCGCGATCGCCCTCTTCATCACGCACTACGCCCCGCGCCGCATGAGCGGCCCCGTCGCGTACGTGATCGACCTGCTCGCCGCCGTCCCGTCCATCGTGTACGGCCTCTGGGGCGCCCTGGTCCTCGTACCGCACATGGACGGCCTGTTCGGCTGGCTGAACGACTACCTGGGCTGGACCGGCGTCTTCTCCTGGGACGACGGCGCCCCGCGCTCGATGCTCACGGTGGGCATCCTGCTGGCCGTGATGATCCTCCCGGTCATCACCAACGTCAGCCGCGAGGTCTTCCGCCAGGTCCCGCAGATGCACGAGGAGGCGGCCCTGGCGCTGGGCGCCACCCGCTGGGAGGTCATCCGCATGTCGGTGATCCCCTTCGGCCGCTCCGGCGTCATCTCCGCCTCGATGCTCGGCCTCGGCCGGGCGCTGGGCGAGACCATGGCGGTGGCCACCGTCCTCTCCCCCGACTTCGACATCCACGCCAGCCTCCTCAACCCCGGTGGCGGCACCTTCGCCCAGAACATCGCCAGCAAGTTCAACGAGGCGACGGAGTTCGGCCGTGACGCGCTCATCGCCTCCGGCCTGGTCCTGTTCGTCATCACCCTGCTGGTCAACGGCGCGGCACGCATGATCATCGCCCGCCGCAGTGAGTACTCGGGGGCCAACGCATGAGCCACGCAGCAGCAGTAGCCGACAAGTCCCCGAGCACGCTCCAGGGCGCCAGCCTCCCGCGGTGGTCGTCCTGGGCGATCGCGGCCGGTTCGCTCGCCCTCGCGGTCGCCATCGGCCTCGCCGGCGGCCTGGACAGCAAGGTCCAGTGGGGCCTGATCGCCGGTCTCCTCTTCGTCTTCGGCACGTTCGTCATCGCCGCGAAGGTGGAAGGCCGCCGCCAGGCGAAGGACCGGGTGGCGACGAGCCTGGTCTGGGTGGCCTTCATCCTGGCCGTGGTCCCGCTGGTCTCCCTCCTCTGGACGACGATCCAGCGCGGCGTGAAGGTCCTGGACGTCTACTTCCTCACCCACTCCATGGGCGTGGTGGCGGACAGCGAGCCCGGCGGCGGCATCTACCACGCGATCCTCGGCAGCCTGGAGCAGGTGGGCCTGGCGACCGCGATCGGCGCCCCGATCGGCATCCTGACGGCGATCTACCTGGTGGAGTACGGCCGGGGCGCCCTGGCGAAGTCGGTCACGTTCTTCGTGGACGTCATGACCGGCATCCCGTCGATCGTCGCGGGCCTGTTCATCCTCAGCCTGATGCTGATGTTCGACATGCAGCCCTTCGGCTTCGCGGGCTCCCTCGCCCTGGCGATCCTGATGATGCCGGTGGTCGTACGCTCAACAGAGGAAATGCTGAAGCTGGTCCCGAACGAGCTGCGCGAGGCGTCCCTGGCCCTGGGCGTCCCGAAGTGGCGCACCATCCTGAAGGTGGTGGTCCCGACCTCGATCGGCGGCATCATCACCGGCGTGATGCTGGCGATCGCCCGTATCGCGGGCGAGACGGCGCCGGTACTCCTCCTCGTCTTCGGAAACCCGTTCATCAACGCGAACCCCTTCGAGGGTGCGCAGGCGTCGCTCCCGCTGTACATCTACCAGCAGTACGCACAGAGCGCGGGGTCGACAGCGGCCTACGACCGCGCCTGGGCAGCCTCGCTCACCCTGATCGCCTTCGTGATGATCCTGAACCTCGTGGCCCGCGGCATCGCCCGCTGGAAGGCCCCCAAGACCGGTCGCTGACGCAGCGATCAGCGGCTGCCGCCGCACGGGGCCCCCTCAGCGACCGACTGGAAGTGAAGTAGAAGAAATGGCGAAGCGAATCGACGTAAGCGGGCTGACCGCCTACTACGGATCCCACAAGGCGATCGAGGACATCTCGATGACGGTCGAACCGCGCTCGGTGACGGCCTTCATCGGCCCGTCCGGCTGCGGCAAGTCGACGTTCCTGCGCACGCTGAACCGTATGCACGAGGTCACCTCGGGCGGCCGGGTCGAGGGCAAGGTGCTCCTGGACGACGAGGACCTGTACGCCGCGGGCGTCGACCCCGTCTCGGTCCGCCGCGAGGTCGGCATGGTCTTCCAGCGCCCGAACCCGTTCCCCACCATGTCGATCTTCGACAACGTGGCGGCGGGCCTGCGGCTGAACGGCAACTACAAGAAGGCCGAACTGGCGGACGTCGTCGAGAAGTCCCTCAAGGGCGCGAACCTCTGGAACGAGGTCAAGGACCGCCTGAACAAGCCCGGCTCGGGCCTGTCCGGCGGCCAGCAGCAGCGGCTGTGCATCGCGCGCGCCATCGCGGTGGAACCGAAGGTCCTGCTGATGGACGAGCCCTGCTCGGCCCTGGACCCGATCTCCACCCTGGCGATCGAGGACCTGATCGGCGAACTCAAGGAGCGCTTCACGATCGTCATCGTGACGCACAACATGCAGCAGGCGGCGCGGGTCTCGGACCGCACGGCCTTCTTCAACCTGTCCGCCGTCGGCCAGCCCGGCAAGCTGATCGAGATCGACGACACGGAGCGCATCTTCTCCAACCCGTCGGTCCAGGCGACGGAGGACTACATCTCGGGCCGCTTCGGCTAGACCGACCCGCCCCCCGAACCCCTCGCGGTGCTGCATGGCGGTGCCACCGCGGGGACGCAGAAGGGCCCGCCCCCCGGTCGGGGGGCGGGCCCATGCGTGATTTCGGGGGGGTGCGCGGTCCCCGCCGGGGACCGGGGCGGCGCCCCGTGACGGGAGCACCCCGCACCGGGTCGGGCGGGTGGGCGGACATCCCCTACAGGAACGCCACGTTCACGACCCAGAACGCGCACGCCGCGACGAACCCCGCCGCCGGCATGGTGATGAACCACCCGAGGACGATGTTCTTGGCGACACCCCAGCGCACGGCATTGATCCGCTTCGTCGCGCCGACACCCATGATCGCCGAAGTGATCACGTGCGTGGTCGAGATGGGCGCCTTGAACAGGAACGCCGTGGTGAACATGATCGACGCGCCGGTGGTCTCCGCGGCGAACCCCTGCGGCGGATCGAGCTCGATGATCTTCCGCCCGAGCGTCCGCATGATGCGCCACCCGCCCGCGTACGTCCCCAGCGAGAGCATCACCGCGCAAGCGATCTTCACCCACACCGGAATCGGATCGTCGGCCCCCTGCACATCGCCGATGACGAGCGCCATCACCACGATGCCCATCGTCTTCTGCGCGTCCTGGAGACCGTGTCCCAGCGCCATGCCCGCGGCCGAGACCGTCTGAGCGATCCGGAAGCCCCGCTTGGCCTTGTGCGGGTTGGCCCGCCGGAACATCCACAGGATGGCCGTCATCACCAGATAACCGGCGATGAGCCCCACGACCGGCGAGAGGAACATCGGAATGACGACCTTGTCGAGGACGCCGGACCAGATGACGTCGGTGCCACCGGCGAGCGCCGCGCCCACCATGCCGCCGAACAACGCGTGCGAGGACGACGAAGGCAGCCCGAAGTACCAGGTGACGAGGTTCCAGACGATCGCCCCGACCAGCGCGGCGAACAGGATCCCCATGCCCTTGGACCCGTCGGGCGTCTCGATGAGGCCCTTGCTGACGGTGTGCGCGACACCACTCCCGAGGAACGCGCCGGCGAGGTTCATCACCGCCGCCATGGCCAGCGCCGCCCGAGGCGTCAGCGCCCGGGTCGAGACGGACGTGGCAATAGCGTTCGCGGAGTCGTGAAAGCCGTTCGTGTAAGTGAATCCGAGCGCGACGCCGATGGTCACGATCAGAGCGAAGGTGTCCATTAAGTGCTCAGGACTCCTTGACCGCGATGGTCTCCACCGTGTTGGCCACGTGCTCGAAGGCGTCGGCGGCCTCCTCCAGCACATCCACGATCTGCTTCAGCTTGAGCACCTCGATGGCCTCGTACTTGCCGTTGAAGAGATGCGCGAGCAGCTTGCGGTGGATCTGGTCGGCCTGGTTCTCGAGCCGGTTGACCTCGATCCAGTACTCGGTGAGGTTCTCCATGGTCCGCAGGTTCGGCATGGCCTCGGCCGTGAGCTCGGCCGCCCGCGCCAGCACCTCGATCTGCTGCTCGACGCCCTTGGGCAGTTCCTCGACGTTGTAGAGGACGACCAGGTCGACGGCCTCCTCCATGAAGTCCATGATGTCGTCGAGGGAGGACGCGAGGTTGTAGATGTCCTCGCGGTCGAAGGGCGTGATGAACGAGGAGTTCAGCTGGTGGAAGATCGCATGCGTGGCGTCGTCACCTGCGTGTTCCGCGGCCCGCATACGCTCTGCGATCTCGGCCCGGCCGGCGGGGTCCGCCCCGAGCAGTTCCATCAGGAGTTTCGAGCCCGTGACGATGTTGTCCGCGGATGCGGCGAACATGTCGTAGAAGCTCGTCTCCCTGGGGGTCAGACGAAAGCGCACGTGGGGTCCTCAGGATGCATCGGTTTCGGTCAGGCTGATGCTAGGCGCATCATCCGGCCACGGCTAATGGGCCGTCCACCAGTGTCGCCCATGGGGCAAGGCGACCGGGAGGGGGGCGGCCGACCGCTGCGCGGCCGGCGAAGTCCCTGCTCGGGCCGTGTACCCACCGAAGTTCGGTACGATATACCCAGTAGGGGTATAGGTGCGGAGCCGGAGCGCTGGAGGACACGATGACGACCACCGAAGCCGGCGAGCCCATCGCCGAGACCGGCGTCGGGGCGGACCACGCGCCCGGGGCCGTGCACGGCTACCACAAGCAGAAGGACGAGCACCTCAAGCGCCTGCGCCGCATCGAGGGCCAGATCCGCGGCCTCCAGCGCATGGTCGACGAGGACACCTACTGCATCGACATACTCACCCAGGTGTCCGCCTCCACCAAGGCCCTGCAGTCGTTCGCGCTCCAGCTCCTGGAGGAGCACCTGCGCCACTGCGTCGCCGACGCGGCCCTCAGGGGCGGCGACGAGATCGACGCGAAGGTGGAAGAGGCGACCAAGGCGATCGGCCGCCTCCTGCGCACCTGATCACCTCCAGGCCCGGGAGCGCGCCCGCGCACCTGGTCGGCGCCCCACCCGGGGGAGCGCCTCCGCGCGGCGGATCAGCTCCGCGCGCCGGGTCCCGCCCCGGGCTCCTCCGCCGTCCGCTCCTCCCCCACCCGCAGCACCTGGTCGATGCTCGCGAGACTGAGCCGTTCCTCCCCTGCCGCCGAGGCCGCGATGATCAGCTCCCCGCACAGCTCGATCTCGGCGAGGGCCTCGTGGTCCTGAACTGCCGTACCGCCGCCCGGAGCCACGCGCATCACCTCGTCCCTGCCGTCACCGACTTCCTAGAGTAGGGAGCGCTATACACCGCGCGCATGGCACGGACGGGCTAGTCCTTGTGTCCACCCTGTGGCCGAAAATGCTCGCCCAGGGCCGCCAGGGGCCGGGTCATTCCTCCGCGATCCGCCCCGCGTAAATGTCGCCGGCGGCCGGCAACCGCACCTCGACGGGCGCCCCGAAGTCGTACAACAGGGTCGTGGAGGCCACCGCGACCGCGTCCTTGCGCTGCCCGTTCACGAAGCTGAAGCGGTGCCGGACCTTGCGGATGCGCCCCTCGTCGTCGAGGTAGACGTCGAACGGCACCCGCGCCGTGGCGAACCCTTTGGCCGCCGCGCGCAGCGCGTCCCGTCCGCCCGCCGAGGCGTCGGCGGCGGCCACCGCCAGATCGGCGGTCCCGCGGTAGTGCCGTACCGCCGTGCCGGCCACCTCGGTCCGCCCCACGTACGTCGCCGTACGCGTCCCCCGCAGCACCTCGGCGGCGGCGAACGGATCGGTGGCCCCGCCGGTCACGAGGTTCCCGTCGGACAGGGCCGCCGTCTCCACCCGCACCCACTTGTCGTCCGGCACCCCGGCGCCCCGGTTCTTCATGAACAGGGCTCCGGGCGCCAGGAGTTCGGTGATGGGGCGGTGCTCGCTGGTCCCGGCCGGATCCTGCGGCAGCAGCACCTTCAACTCACCGAGCTGCTTGCGGTAGTCGTACACACCCTGGCCCCGGATGGTCACCCGGGTCCCGCCGGTGGCCATCTCCATCGAGGTGCTGGCCTTGGACGTGCCCGCCGCGACGAGGGTGTCGGCGGCCCGGTGCAACGTCTCGACGGGGTCGGCCGCCCGGTCGTCCCCCGCGGCGGCCCCGTCGGCGGAACAGCCGGCGGCGCCCGCACAGACCCCCGCCGCGAGCCCCGCAAGGACCATCGCACCCCTCAGCCCGCGCCGACGCTCCGCCATGGCCTGTGCACCCCCAACCGGTACGTCCGTCACGGGTCTCCTGTCGTCCCGGATAACGACGGGTGAGTGCCGCCGTCACGCCGGCCCGAACGCCTGCGACCGCCATACGGGTTTATTGCCGATCCTGGGTACCGTTGTCCTTGTGACGCAGCAGGACGGATCGACCCATCCCCGCGCCGACGGGGAGCACAGCACCACGACCGTCGAACAGGGCAGGTTCTGCCTCGCCCGCTGCACCTGCGGCTGGCGCGGCCCGGCCCGCAGGGCGAGAAGCATGGCGAGAACCGACGGGGAGCTGCACACGGGCGGCTGACCGGCCGACACCGGTCGTCCTCCCGGCGGACGTCACCGTTCCGTCACCGGCGGATCCTGCTGGAACCCGCGGTCCCACGACCCCGTCTCGCTCCATGAAGCCGCGTGCAGCCGACAGCGGCCGAGGGAAGGCGCAAGAACATGGAACGGCGTACGTTCATCGCGGGCGGCACGGCCGCGGTCGCGGTCGCAGCGACCGCGTGCAAGGCGAACGGCGGCAGCGCGGGCGCCCCCGCCCCGGCCACCGGCGGCAGCACCACGGCTCCCCTGACCACGACCAGCGTCGCCGCCCCCGCCAACTGGGCCGCGCTCGCCCGCGATCTGGACGGCACCCTCGTCCGCCCCGGCGAGGCCTCCTGGGCCGCGGCCCGCCAGCTCTACAACACCCGCTTCGACAGCCTCAAGCCGGCGGCGGTGGCGTACGTCGCCCACGCCGACGACATCCGCACGGTGCTGGCGTACGCCCGCGCGCACCGGATCAAGGCCGCGATCCGCAACGGCGGCCACTCCTACGGCGGCTGGTCCTCGGGCGACGGCCGGCTGATCGTCGACGTCTCCAAGCTGAACCGGGTCCGGGCGAGCGGCACTTCGGCGGTGGTCGGCGCGGGTGCGAAGCTGATCGACGTCTACCGGACGCTCGCCGCGAAGGGCGTGACGATCCCCGCGGGCTCCTGCCCGACGGTCGGCGTCTCCGGCCTGGTGCTGGGCGGCGGCCACGGCGTCGTCTCCCGCGCCTACGGCCTGACCTGTGACAGCCTCACCCGGGCCACGATCATCACCGCGAACGGCAAGCAGCTCACCGCCGACGCGGCGACGAACAAGGACCTCTTCTGGGCGCTGCGCGGAGCGGGCAACGGCAACTTCGGCGTCGTCACGGAGCTGGAGTTCACGACCCACCCCGCACCCCAGGCGGTGACGGGCTACCTCACCTGGCCCTGGTCGAAGGCGGCCGCGGTGGTGAAGGCCTGGCAGGAGTGGGGCCCGTCCCAGCCCGACGAGATCTGGTCCTCCCTGCACCTGGCGAACGCGACCGGAGGCACCCCGACCGTCTCCGTCGCCGCGTTCTGCATCGGCACCTACGGCCAGCTCCAGAACGCGGTCGACCGCCTCGCCGACCGGGTGGGCGCCCCCGCGACGAACGTCTCCCTCCGCCGTCGCACGTACGAGGCGGCGATGGAGATCTACGCCGGCTGCTCGTCGTTCTCCTCCGACGCCCAGTGTCATCTGCCGGGCTCGACGCCGGGCCGCTCCCCGCAGGGCGCACTGGGCCGGGAGACCTACGCGGCCCGCTCGGACTTCTTCGACGTCTCGCTCCCGGCGGCGGGCATCCAGACCCTCCTCCGGCAGATGCGGTCGGTCCAGGGCGGCTCGGGCAGCATCGCCCTCACCGCGCTGGGCGGCGCGGTGAACCGGGTCTCGCCGACGGCCACGGCGTTCGTCCACCGCCGCTCGCGCATGCTGGCGCAGTACATCGGCGCGTGGCGGGCCGGCACGGCGGGGACGGCGGCCCAGTCCTGGCTGAACACGGCGCACAAGGCGATGGCCCCGTACGCCTCGGGCGCGGCCTATCAGAACTACGCGGACCCGACGCTCACCGACTGGCGCAAGGCCTACTACGGCGACGCGCTCCCGCGCCTGACCCAGCTGAAGAAGCAGTACGACCCGAACGGCTTCTTCAGCTACCCCCAAGCCCTCTGACGCCTGCCCTCAAGCCCGCTGACGGCCCCCCAGGCCCCGCGGCGGCCCTGCCTAGGCCGCGAGGTCGCGCTCCTCGGCGGCGACCTCGGTCCGCGCGCCGGGGACGAAGCCGTCCCGCTGTCCGGCCCGGGCGTCCCGGCTGCGTACGACCCAGCCGAGCCGGGGCGACCGGTCGACGGCCTTCAGCACCGGGGTGAGCAGCATGGAGGCGATGGGCGACAGCAGCAGGGCCACCGCGGTGCCGAGCGCGAACCCGCCGACGACGTCCGTCGGATAGTGCACCCCCATGTAGATCCGGCAGAACCCTTCGAGCAGGGCGATCCCTATCCCGACGAGCCCGAACCTGCGGTGGGCGACGAACAGCCCCACGGCCATGGCCATCGTGAGGGTGGCGTGGTCGCTCACGAAGGAGTAGTCGGTCTTGCCGGAGACGAGCACCTCCAGCCCCTGATGGTCGAGGAAGGGCCGGGGCCGTTCCACGAAGCCCCTTATGGGCACGTTCACCAGCACGGCGACGCCGGCGGCGAGCGGCGCCCAGACCAGGGCGGCGACGGAGGACGCGGCTTCCTCGGCCCCGCCGGGCCGCCGCCTGACCCCCCACCAGCACCACACGATCAGCAGGACCATGGCGAGCAGCAGTCCGTACTCGCCCACGAACTCCACGGTCCGGTCGAGCCAGTGCGGAGCGTCCTTGGCTAGCCCGTTGATGTCATAGAGCAGGTCGACGTCGGGGTTCGACCCGGATTCGGCGAGTCCAGCCATGGCGCTGCGGCCCCTTCGTCGTGATCTGCTCGGCACACCTCACATGCGCCCGTCCAACAGGAACGCACGGCCCCGGTTGATACGTTCCACTCTCCACTGAATGATCACTCAGACGTTATCGAAGAGAGACAGATCCCCGCAGCTCAGGGGCCGGGTTCGCGGGCCCTTCAGACGGTCGTGGGCAGCGCTTTCGCGCCATCTTCGGTGACGCGCGTGGCCCCGAAGTACTCGGCCGTGTCGATGGGGTCGAACCGGATGACCGCCCCGGTGTAGGGCGCGTTGATCATGTACCCGCCTCCCACGTAGATCCCCACGTGGTGGATGGCCCGCGAGTTGTTCGGATCGGTGGAGAAGAACACCAGGTCCCCCGGCAGCAGCTCGCTGCGCCGCGGATGCGGTCCGGCGTTGTACTGGTCGTTGGCGACCCGGGGCAGCGTGATCCCGACGCTTTCGTACGCGGCCTTGGAGAGTCCGGAACAGTCGAAGCGTCCGCCCTGGTCAGCGGTGCCGTTGCCACCCCAGAGGTAGGGCGTGCCGAGCTTCTTCTGAGCGAAGTAGATGGCCCCGGCGGCCTGCTCGGAGGGGTCCACCCGGCTGACGGGCGCGGCGAAGGACTCCGCCAGCGTCGTGATCGTCTTCACGTAGTTCCGGGTCTCGCTGTACGGCGGTACGCCCCCGTACCTGATGACCGCGTAGGCCCCCGCGTTGTAGGCGGCGAGCATGTTGTGCGTGGCGTCCCCGGGGACGTCCTTCACGTACGAGGCGAGCTGGCAGTCGTACGACGCGGCCGACGGAATCGCGTCATTCGGGTCCCAGACGTCGCGGTCGCCGTCACCGTCGCCGTCGATTCCGTGCGTGGCCCAGGTGCCGGGGATGAACTGCGCTATGCCCTGCGCGGCGGCGGCGCTCTGCGCCCTCGGGTTGAAGCCGCTCTCCTGGTAGAGCTGGGCGGCGAGCAGCGCGGGGCTGATGGCGGAGCACCGATTGCCCCACTTCTCCACGAGCGTCCGGTACGCGGCGGGCACGGCGCCCTGGGCCAGGGCCCGGCCCGCGCCGCCCACCCCGCCGGTGGCGCTTCCGCCGACGAGGTACACCCCGATGACGAGCGCCATCATGAAGGCGGCACCGGCACTGACGGCAGCGGTCGCCACGATCCAGGTCTTACGCACCGTCAACCGCCCCTCACCGCACAGGAGTCCGCCCCCGACAGTGTAGAGGCGGCTCCCGTGCCGCGGGGTGATCACGAACAAGGAGAAACCGCACGTGGCGGCCGCACCCACCACGCACTGGGCCCCGCACCCCGACTCGCCGTCTCCGCAAGGGGGTTACGCGCCGAACCGGCACTTCATCCGGTCAGCACGCCACGCGCCGGGCCCGGGCCGAGGAGGGCGAGGCGTCGAATCGACCGTCGACGCCGACGTACGAGCCGTCCGAGCCGTCCGCTCCCGGCCCGTCCACCGCCTCGCGTGACGTCTCAGGAGCCCGTGGCCGCGTCCCGGTAGAGCTCCGCGGCCTCCGGCCCCAGGACCACGCTGTACGAGGTGTCGGCCGTCGCTCCGCCCTGTTCGTGCCCGCCGAGGACGCCGACCACCTCCCCGTCGCCGTTGACCCAGGGGCTGCCGCTGGTCCCGCCGGTGAGGTCGGGGCAGTCGATGCGCTGCTGGGTGGAGGTGTGGACGGTGGGCCGGTTCGTGCAGCGGACCGGCACCTCGCGGGAGTCGGGGTAGCCGGTGACGGTCACGGCGGTCGCCCCGGTGGCGGTGCGCGGGGCGAGCCGGTTGCCGCCGACCACGTCCTCGACGCCCTCGCCGTCCCGTCCCTCGAGGACGGCGAACGCCACGTCGCTGTCCTCGTCCTGCCCCTGCGCCCACCCGTCGGGCAGGAAGACCCGCTCGACCCGCCAGACCCCGTGGGGCGCCCTGCCGTCCCGGTACCCGGGGACGAAGGCCAGCTCGCCCGTCCCGCCGAGGCAGTGCGCGGCGGTGACCACGAGGTCGCGGTGCGGGCTGTGCACCACGGAGGCGGTGCAGAAGTGCTCACCGGCGAGCCGGCCCGCCTCGGCGTCGGCCGCGGCGAACAGCGCGCCGACCCGCTCGGACTGCGCCGTGGGAGCCGCGACGGCCGTCACCCCCAGGGGGCCGGGCCCGCCGTCGGCGGCCGCCTCGGAGGCCGAGGTGACGGCCAGCAGCACGACCGCACCGAGCAGGGCGTTTCGCTTCATCGGGTTCACTGTGTCCCACGAAGGTGAGAGAAACGTCAGACGCATGCTTCTCCTACGACGCTACCCGCACTCCACCCACGGCACCTGTCCACCGGGGCGGGGATACGGTGGGCGGGTGGCTGACATCCCCTGCGACCTCATCTGGACCCGCGCGGCGACGCCGGACGCGACCGGTCCCGGCCCCTGGATCGAGATCGCCTTCGGCGAGGGCGACGACGGCGAGGCCCCCGTCCATCTCCGGGTGACCGACGACCCGGAGAACGTCGTCACCACGAACCGCAGAAAATGGGACGCGTTCGTACTCGGTGTCCAGGCCGGGGAATTCGACCACTTCGTCGAGGGTGTACTGGAAAACGACCGGAAAGATTAGCGCGGCGGTATACCGCGATATACGGCGCTCTACGACGCCGGGCGGCGGTACACCGAAGGGCCCCGCGGACAACGGCCGACGGGGCCCTTCGTACCGGTGTCCTGATCTACCAGCGGTACCAACGGCCCTTGCGGCCGCCGTGTCCTGCGGGCCGGACCACGAAGCCCACCAGCCAGACCGCCAGGACGATGACGGCGATCCACCACAGGGCCTTGACGGCGAAACCGGCACCGAAAAGGATGAGCGCGAGAAGCAGTACAACAAGCAGGGGAACCATGATTATCAACCTCCGAACAATCATGTGCCCCACGAAATCCCCTTCACTCCCTCAAATCTTGATTGCATGAATACGGTAGGACCGGGAATGCGGATCGGCCTCGAATACGGTCCCGCCGAAGACCCGCCGGAGCCGAACCGAACCGAAGGACGGTCGGAGCCATGCGGAAGGCCTGTTGAGGGCCGACCGAAGGCCGGCCGAAGACCTGCCGGATTCACAGGAAGCGGCGGATGGGCAGGACCGCGGCCTCGCGGGCCCGCTGCAGCGCGGAGCGCCGCTTCCAGCGGCCCTCCCGGATCAGCTCGGCGGACTTCAGGTCGTCGTCGAAGTGGCTGTCCAGCGTGGCCGTGAACTCCTGGTCCAGCACGGCGAGCATGATCTCCTCGTCGTGGTCGAGGGACCGGCGGTTGAAGTTCGTCGAACCCACCAGAGCGGCCACGCCGTCGACGGTGATGACCTTGGCGTGCATCATCGTCGGCTGGTACTGGTAGATCTTCACGCCACAGGCGGTGAGGTCCTCGTAGTAGTGCTGACCGGCCAGCTGGCAGACCCGCTTGTCGGTGTACGGACCGGGCAGCAGGATCTCCACCTCCACCCCGCGCCGCGCGGTGGCACACAGCAGTTCGATGAAGAAGACGTCCGGCGAGAAGTAGGCGGTGGCCAGCCGGAAACGCTCCTCGGCGGAGTCCAGCATCACCCTGATCAGGGTCTGCATGTCCTGCCAGCCGAAACTCGCCGAACCGCGCACCACCTGCACCACCGCGTCGCCCTGCGGGTCGTGCGGCACGAACCGGTCGCAGTCGTCGAAGAGTTCGTCGTGGCATTCGGCCCAGTTCTGCGCGAAGGCGGCGGCGATGCCGTCCACGGCCGGCCCCCGCACCTCGACGTGGGTGTCGCGCCACTCGCGCTCGTTGCGGGCGTTGCCGCACCACTCCTCGGCGATACCGACACCGCCGGTGAAGGCCGCCTGCTCGTCCACGACGAGGACCTTGCGGTGGCAGCGGTGGTTCTGTTTGAAGGGCGACAGGGTCAGGGGTCTGCGGAACCAGGCCACCTGCACCCCGGCCCGCTCCATCTCCTCCAGCAGCTCCTTCTCGATCAGCCGGCTGCCGAACCCGTCCAGCAGCAGCCGCACCCGCACCCCCGCCTGGGCCCGGTCGGCCAGCGCCCGCGCGAACTCGCGGGCGATGTCGCCCCTCCAGTACACGAACGTCATCATGTCCACGGTGTGCTCGGCGGCCCGGATGGCCGCCAGCATCGCCGGGAAGATCTCGTCCCCGTTGCGCAGGGCGGTGAGCGAGTTGCCCTCGGTCGCCGCGATGCCGATCAGCCGCTCCAGGCGGCGGCGTATCCGCACGGCGCGCTCCTCGACGCGTTCCGTGCCCGTTTCGTCGGCACCGGAGGGGGTCAGCTCGGGCCGTTCCTGCGTACTGGTCATGACATCACCTGGCCGGCACCACAGAGGAAAGGGAGCCGCGCCGACCGGTCCGGCACGGGGCGCGGCGAACGGACTGCCGGCCCGCACCACAACCCTCCCGGTGGGGGCGACACCCGCCCGACCACCCCCTGTACCCCCGGCGATGTCCCGTACGCCTGGGCGAGCCCCGGCGTGTCCGCCGTCACCCGCCGGAAGGGAGGGCTCTGCGAGAATGAGTCGTATGACTGCGCGTCGCGCGACCGTACGGAGCGGAACCCGGCCGGTCCCCCCGGACCCGACCGGCCACCGCCCCCGGGTCCCCGCACCGGAGGGAGCGGCTGCCGCGATCACCCGCCTCGTCCCGGCCGCGCGATGATGTCCGGGACCGGCGACGGCGGGAGCGGCGCGCACCCCCCGCCCGTGGAGCGGCCCGGCGGCGACCGGGCGGCGCCCTCCGCGCTGCCGGAGGACAGCGCCGAGGACCTCTACGAGCACGCGCCCTGCGGCTTTCTCTCCACCCTGCCGGACCGCACGATCACGAAGATCAACACGACCCTGCTGGACTGGCTCGGCCACGCCCGCGGCGACCTGGTGGGCCGCCGGACGTTCTCCGAGCTGCTGACCGTCGGGGGCCGGCTCTACCACGAGACCCACTTCGGCCCGCTGCTGAGCATGCAGGGCGAGATCAGCGGGATCGCCCTGGAACTCCGGGCGGCCGACGGCAGCCGGCTGCCCGTCCTCGTCACCTCCACGGTGAAGACCGACGGCGACGGGCAGCCGCTGCTGATCCGCACCACCGTCTTCGACGCCCGCGACCGACGCGCTTACGAGACCGAACTGCTGCGCGCCCGGCAGCAGGCGGAGAGCGAACGCGAGGAGCTCAAGCGCCTCAACGCCACCCTTCAGCGGACCCTGCTGCCCCCGACGCTGGTCAGCGTGCCCGGACTGGACGTGGCCGCGCACTACCACATCGCCTCCCCCGACAAGGTCGGCGGCGACTTCTACGACCTCTTCCCGCTGGCCGCGGGGACCTGGGGGCTGTTCCTGGGCGACGTGTGCGGCAAGGGCGCCGCGGCCGCGGCCGTCACCTCCCTGGCCCGCTACACCCTGCGCGCCGCCGCGGTCTACGACCCCGACCCGGCGGCCGTGCTGCGGAACCTCAACACCGTCCTCAACCACGAGTACAACGGCGACGACCCCCGGTTCTGCACCGTCATCTTCGGGCTGCTCACCCCCGACACCGTTCACGGCGGCTTCCGCGTCACCCTGGCCGGCGGCGGCCACCCCCCGGCCCTGCTCCTGCGGGCGGACGGCAGCGCCGACCACCTGGACACGCCCGGCGGACAGCTCATCGGGGTCCTGCCCGACGCCCATATCGCCACCACCTCGGTCCACCTGGAGGCGGGCGACACCCTGCTGCTCCACACCGACGGCCTCACCGAAGCCCACACGGTGGCGAACAGCGACGACGACCGCTACGGGGACGAGGCCCTCCTCGACTTCGCCCGGGATCTCGCGCCCACCACCGCGACCGACGCCGTCGCCGCGATCCGGAACCTGCTCGACACCTTCGGCGCCGGCGTCGACGACGACACGGCCGTCATCGCCCTCAGCGTGCCCCGGTCCTGAGTCGGCCGCCCACGGCCCCCGCCGCCCCGGCCACCCGGCCGCCCGCACCGGATGACCCTCCGTCAGCGGGGCCGCCCTGAAAGGCCACCCGCGGTGACGGGACGCCCGACCTCGGCGACCGGCCATGGCCCGTTCGCCATCCCCGGTGTGCGCAACGTCATGAGAACATCGAAACGTACGCTCACCCGACCAGCCGTCAGAAACGGTGCGGGGCCGTGAAGTGGGCTAACGACGGAACCACACCACAGGTTCCGCTCCGGCCTCATTGCCCGGCGTGACCTGCCGTGATACACAGAGTGACCATACGAGCTATTCGTACGACTCCCGTCCGCCAATGACGCCAAGTCGACATACGACGGCGACTTTGTCGGCGAGAATGAGGCGTGACCTCTGCACACCCGCAGAGGACTGCGGAACTACCCATCAGGGGCGGTGACTTACATGCTGTTTGCGGCCGACAAAGGCGATATCAACACCATCATCGGTGGGATCGCTCCGGACTGGGGGCCCTTCGGCAGCCTGGGCAACGAGGCCAAGGTGATGATCGAGGTCGTGATGGCGGTCGCCATCCTCCTCTGCCTCGGCATCGCCATCTGGGGCGCGGCCAAGCAGCGCATCGGCGCGACCGCCCTGCGGGACACCTTCAGCGCGGAACAGGGCAAAGGCCTCATCATCGCCGGGCTGACGGGAGTCTTCATCATCGGCTCCCTCGGGACGCTGTTCACCATCGTGTACGGCATGGCCGTGTAGCCGCGGCCGCCGCACCACCCCCAGTCACGTCCGGGCACGCCCGGCCCGCCATCCCCACCCATCTGTCGTGCCCACCGGCTGAGGTTGCGTTTCCCTGATGTCCCTGATGTCGAGTCACCACACCGCGCCCGCGCGGGAACCAGCACGGCTACCGTCGTACTTGTACGCGTCCCGGTACGGCAGCGAGGGGGCCTACGCGGCATGACTCCCGGCGACGAAAACGACTACGGCGATCCCGCACGCTCCGACGAGGGGCACGGCTACGGCCGGACCCGCCTCCGGCTGCCCGAGAACGACCCCTACGGCGGTGCCCGCAGAGGCGGCCGATCGTCCTCGCGGAGCCTGGTCACGGTGGTCGGCGTCGTCGTCCTCCTCATCGCGGCGATCGCCTTCGCGAACCGTGGAGGAGACGATTCCTCCACCACCTCGGCAGGCGGCCCGGCCGGCGACAAGCCGGACGCGACCAGCACGGCGGCCACCGGCACGAAGCCGGTCGACGCGAAGACGGGCGGCATCCCTACGGGATACGCACACGACGCGCAAGGCGCTCAAAGCGCCGCGGCCAACTACGCCGTGGCGTTGGGCTCGGCGGACATGTTCATCACGGACCTGCGGCACCAGATCGTCGACACCGTGTACGCGCCCGCCATCGCCGTCTCGAAACAGACCGCGCTGGACACCGCGTACGCGAGCGAGACCTTCCTCGGCAACATCGGGCTCGACAAGGACGGCACCGCCCCGGACGGCCAGGCCTTCGTGTCCCGGGTCATCCCCGTGGGCACCAAGGTGACGGCATCCACCGCGAGCAACGCCACCGTCGAGGTCTGGTACACCTCGCTCTTCGGTCTCTCGGGCGAAGCCTCGACCAACCCCGTCTCCGAGAGCTGGTTCACCACCACCTACCAGCTCCAATGGACCAGCAACGACTGGAAGGTCACCGACTTCCAGCAGAAGGACGGGCCCGTGCCGGTCGGGCGCGATCAGCAGGCCTCCACCGCCGACGACATGACGAAGGCCGTCGAGGAGTTCGGAGGGTTCACCTATGCGCGCTAAGCACCTCTCCCTCAAGGTCACGGCCGTTCTGGCCGCCGTTCAGACGACCGCGGTGCTGACGGCCACGCGCGCCTTCGCCGCGCCGACGCCCAGCCCGTCCCCGTCCGCCTCCCCGAGTGACAGCGCCTGCAGCGAACTCATCCGGGGCCCCGCCAGGGACTACTGCGAGAAGGGCGAGAACCCCTCGTCCACCACCGACCCCGGCGTCTCCGACACCCTCGACCCGCTCTCCTCGCTCGCCAAGGGCTGTGCCGACGCCGCGTCCTGGACCGTCGACAAGCTCAGCGAGGCCGTCAAGGACACGGCGAACGTCGACTTCACCAACGAGCGGTTCCTCAAGCAGTACGCCGTCGTCTTCGCCGCCTCGACCGTCCTGACCCTCCTGCTGTGGCTGCTGGCCGTCGCCAAGCGGGCGGTGCGCGGAGTCCCCCTCACCACCGCCATCGGCGAAGCCGTCGGCTTCCTCTGGCTGACCGTCCTGGCCTCCGCCTTCACCCCCCTGATCCTCTACACGGTCGTATCCGCCACGGACGGCATCACCGACGTCCTCGCGAAGACCACCGGCAACCAGACCGACACGTTCTTCGGCACCTTCTCCGCGGCCCTCTCCAAGGGCGAGGACATCGGCGGCGGCCCGATCATGCTGATCGTGGTGTCCCTGGTGTCGATCCTCGCGGCCGGGGTGCTGTGGCTGGAGCTCGTCATCCGGGCCGCCCTGCTCTACGTGGGCGCGTTGCTCGGCACCGTGGTCTACGCGGGCCTGGTGGACAAGAACCTGTGGAGCCACGTCCGCCGCTGGGCCGGCATCATGATCGCCGTCATCCTGGTCAAACCGGTGATCGTGATCGTGCTCGGCCTCGCCGGGGCGCTGTCCTCCGCCGACGGCCCGAACGCCTTCTCCGCCGTCGTCTCCGGGCTCTCCATCATCCTGCTCGCCATCTTCGCCAGCGCGATGATCTACCGCTTCGTCCCCGGCTTCGGCGACGAGATCGCGGGCTCCCGCAACAACCGCATCATGCAGGGTGCCGAGGGCAAGGCGGCGGCCGTCATCAGCTCCCCGGCGACCCTCGTCGCCCAGGGCATCAAGGCGCACAGCACCCGTGCGGACAACAACGGCGGTCAGTCCGGTTCCTCCGGCGCCCGCCCCTCCAACCCCGCGTCCGGCGGAGTCGCCGCGCACAGCTCGCGCACCTCGAACGGAGGCGGCGGATCTGTCCCCTCCGCCGCACCCGCCCCCCGCGCGAGCAGCCCGGTCAACACCCCGCACGCGAGCAACACCCGCAACAGCAGCAACAACCGCACGGGAGGTGAAGGGCGTTGACGACCGAGTCCCACGTGTCCCACGCGATCACGCCCCGCCGTACATATCTGATCGGCCGCGCCCGGCCGAACGCGATCGTCGGCCGCAACCGCGAGACCGGCGAGATCGCGCTCATCGTCGTCGGCGCGTTCCTCGGCATGATGTGCGGCCTCCTCGTCCCCGTCCTCGCCCTGCGGATCGTGCTGCTGAGCGGCTTCCCGATGATCGCGCTGGCCGCCGTCTACGTGCCGTACAAGCACCGCACGTTCTACAAGTGGTTCGAGATCAACCGCAGCTACAAGCGCACCCTGCGCCAGGGCACGGCCTACCGCTCGACCGTCATGGAGGCGGGCACCCGGCTCGACGGCCAGGAGATCGAGATCGGCCCGCCCCCGGGCATCGGCCGCATCAACTGGCTGGCCGCCCCGTTCGGCCCCGACGAGATCGCCGTACTCCTGCACGCCGACCGCCGCACGGTGACGGCCGCCATCGAGATCGAGGGCCCGGGCGTCGGCCTGCGCGACAGCGAGGACCAGGAAGCCCTCGTCGACCGCTTCGGCACCCTCCTCAAGCACGTGGCGAACGGCGACGGCTTCGTCACCCGGCTGCAGATGCTCGCCCGCACCCTGCCCGCCGACCCCGACGCCCACGCCAAGGACGTCGCCGTCCGCGGGGACGAGAAGTCCCCCGACTGGCTGGCCCGCTCCTACGACCAGCTCCAGTCCATGGTGTCCACGAGCAGCGAGCAGCACCGCGCCTACCTCGTCGCCTGTATGCACTTCACCCGCGAACTGGCCGCCGAGGCGCACGCCATGGCCCGCGCGGCCCGCCCCCGGTCGGGCCGCAAGCTGGACCGGGACGCGGGCCTTGCGGTGGTCATGGCCCGCGAGCTGACGGACATCTGCTCCCGCCTCCAGGAGGCGGACATCCGCGTCCGCCAGCCCCTGGGCCAGGGCCGGCTGTCCTCCCTCGTCCACTCCATGTACGACCCGGACCACCCCATCGACCACATCCAGGCGATGACCAAGCGCAACGCCTGGCCGGCCGAGCTGGACGCCATGGAGCCGACGTACCTCCAGGCCAAGACCCGCGAGTCGTCCACCCGGGCCCCCTGGTGCCATGCCACGGCCTGGGTGAAGGAGTGGCCGATGACCCCGGTGGGCGTCAACTTCCTGGCACCCCTCCTCGTCCACACCCCGGACGTCATCCGCACCGTCGCCGTGACCATGGACCTCGAACCCACCGAGGTCGCCATCGAACGCATGCTGACGGAGAAGACCAACGACGACGCCGAGGCCAGCCGCGCCGCCAAGATGAACCGCACCGTCGACCCCCGCGACGTGGCCGCCCACTCCCGCCTGGACCAGCGCGGCGAGGACCTCGCGTCCGGCGCGGCCGGCGTCAACCTGGTCGGCTACATCACCGTCTCCTCCCGCAATCCCGAGGCCCTCGCCCGCGACAAACGGACGATAAGGGCCTCGGCCGGCAAGTCGTACCTCAAGCTCGAATGGTGCGACCGAGAGCACCACCGGGCGTTCGTGAACACCCTCCCGTTCGCCACCGGAATCCGAAGGTAGGGGCTGATGAGCTGATGCGGGATCCGCTGTCCGTCCTCACGGACGCCTTCACCTCGTTCCTCTTCGGCAAGGTCGAGACGACCCGGCTGCCGGTGCGCACCTCCACGGGCCAGGCCCAGGCGGTGTACCTGCCCACGGCCGCCCCCGGCCTCGGCGACTCCGGCGTCATCATCGGCCGCGAGGTCTACTCCGGAAAGGGCTACATCTACGACCCCTTCCAGCTGTACGGCCAGCAGCTCCCCGCCCCGCACTGGCTCGTCCTCGGCGAGTCCGGAAACGGCAAGTCGGCGCTGGAGAAGACGTACGTCCTGCGCCAGCTGCGCTTCCGCGACCGTCAGGTGGTCGTCCTGGACGCCCAGGGCGAGGACGGCGTCGGCGAATGGAACCTCATCGCGCAGGCGCTGGGAATAACTCCCATCCGCCTGGACCCGACGGCCGCCCTGGACCACGGGATCCGCCTCAACCCGCTGGACCCGTCGATCACCACGACCGGCCAGCTCGCGCTGCTGCGCACCATCATCGAGGTGGCGATGGGCCACGGCCTGGACGAGCGCTCCGGTTTCGCGCTCAAGGTCGCGCACGCCTACGTCAACGAGACGATCGTGGAGCGCCAGCCGGTCCTGACCGACATCGTCGAACAGCTGCGTCACCCCGAGCCGGAGTCGGCGGAGGCGATGAACGTCGCCATAGACGATGTACGGGCCTGGGGCCTGGACGTGGCACTGGTCCTGGACCGCCTGGTCGACGGCGACCTCAGGGGCATGTTCGACGGCCCCACGACGGTGGGCATCGACCTGGACGCTCCGCTGATCGTGTTCGACCTGTCCCACATCGACCGCAACTCGATCGCCATGCCGATCCTGATGGCGATCGTCGGGGTCTGGCTGGAACACACCTGGATCCGCCCCGACCGGAAGAAGCGCATCTTCCTGGTCGAGGAGGCCTGGCACATCATCAACAGCCCCTTCGTGGCCCAGCTGTTCCAGCGCCTGCTGAAGTTCGGCCGACGCCTCGGTCTGTCCTTCGTGGCGGTCGTCCACCACCTGTCCGACGTCGTGGACGGAGCCGCGGCGAAGGAGGCGGCGGCCATCCTGAAGATGGCGTCGACACGGACGATCTACGCCCAGAAGGCGGACGAGGCGAGAGCGACGGGCCGGGTCCTCGGCCTGCCGCGGTGGGCGGTGGAGATCATCCCCACCCTCACACCGGGCATCGCGGTCTGGGACGTCAACGGCAATGTGCAGGTGGTCAAGCACCTGATCACCGAGACGGAACGGCCACTCGTCTTCACCGACCGGGCGATGACGGAGTCCTCCACCGACCGCACCATGTCCGACGACGACGCCCTGCTCGCCGCGGAACTGGAACAGGAACGACGGGCGGCGGCCTTCATGGAACAGCACCTGGCCGACCTGGACGGCTCGTCCGAGTCGACGGTGGCGTAGCGCGGAAGAGGGGGTCGTCATGAGACCGGGAGACGAGCAGCGCCGCGACCACCCGGGCCACGGCCAGGGAGGCGTCCCCGACGGCCTGCTGGTCGGCATACTCGCGTTCCTGCTCGGCATGGCCCTGCTGGTCTGGACGGCGACCGGCCTGGCGGCCCTCTTCGCGCACGGCTCGTGGCCCGCGGGCGTGACCTTCACCCGCACCCCGCCGGCCATGCGCCATCTCATCGCCAGGCCCCACGACATCCCCGGCGCCTGGCCGGACGCGGAGCCGGCCGACCTCTCGGGCTACGGGCTGTTCTGGGGCCTGTTCATCGGCCAGGTCATGATCCTGCTCGTCCTCACGGTGTTCGTGATGGGGACACTCGCCCGGTGGCGCGCGGTACGGGCGAGCAAGCGCGTCGCCCTGGCCCGGACGCCGGCGCCCGCGCAGGAGGCCGTGCCGCCGCCGACGCACCAAGAGGTACCGACCCAACGCGTCGAGACGACCGGCCACAGGCCCGAGACCGAGCCCCCGGCGCCGACCCAGCCTCTGCAGCCGACGGCGGCCGCGCCGCACATCACCCCGCCCGCACCGCCTCTCCACCCCCAGCAGGCACCACAGACACAGCAGCCCCACGGGTCCTCGACATCCGCTGCCGCCGCCCTGTTCCCGGCCGCGGCGGGTGAGCGGGCGGTCGGATGGGAAGCCAACCGCCTGGAAGGCGCGGTCCGCTACGCCCCGCCGGAGATCCGCACGGCGACGGCGATCCAGGCCGTCCGGGACGCCGAGGGCCCCGCCCTCATCCTCACCTCCAGCCCCGCCCTCTGGACGGAGACCAAGGACGCCAGAGCCAAACTGGGCCCGGTCCACCTCTACGACCCCGGACACCTCTGCGACACCCCGGCCCGCCTCCACTGGTCCCCCACCACGGGCTGCGAGGACAAACAGACGGCGACCGCCCGCGCGACGGCACTCCTCGCCCCCGTGCGCCCCGCCTCACGCCTCGACCAGGCGGTCAGCGACACCGCCGAGACCCTGCTGCGCAGCTATCTGCACGCCGCGGCCATCGACGGCCGCACCATCCGCCACGTCCACCGCTGGTCCCAGGGCACCGGCATCCAGGAAGCCGTCCGCACCCTCCGGACCAACCCCAAGGCCGCCCCGGGCGCGGCGGGCGAACTCGAGGCCGCCCTCACCGCCCACCCCGAGCGCCGGGACATCGCCCAGGAACTGACCTCCCGCGCCCTCTCCGCCCTGTCCACGGTCAACATCCGCGAAGCGTGCACTCCCAACCGAACTGACGCCCTCGCCTTGGATTCCTTCGTGGACGAAGGGGGAAGTCTTTATGTGCTCGGTGAATCAATCGAGGACCCCAGGAGCAGTCCCGGCGCGATGCCGCTCCTGACGGCCCTCGTCTCCAGCGTGGTCGAGCGCGGCCGGCGCATGGCCGAACGGTCATCCTCCGGTCGCCTCGACCCACCAATGTCCCTGGTGCTCGACGACGTGGCGGCCGTGGCCCCCATCCCCCAGCTCCCGGACCTGCTGGCCACCGGCGCCGACCGCGGCCTGCCCACCCTGGCCCTGCTCCGCTCCCGTGAACAGGCCAAGGCCCGCTGGCCGCACCACGACCTACCGGTCTGACGCCTCGGGACGCTCGAGCACGAACTCGTACTCGTCCTCCCCGTTGTCCTGCCCCAACGGCACGGTCCGCCCGCTCGGTATGAACCCCGCCTTGCGGTACGCCCGCTGCGCCCGCAGGTTCTTCTCGTGGACGATGAGCCGCACCCGCCCGAGCCCGAGCTCCCAGGACCAGTTCACGGCGGCGTCGAGAAGCGCTCGCGTCAGCCCGCTGCCGCGCCACTCCTCCCGCACGAAGACCCCGACCACGTGTCCCTGCCGACGCTCCACGGGGAAACCGGCCCAGTCGTCGGTCCCCGCCTCCTCCACGAGCACGGTGGCCGTCCCCACCCACTGTCCGCCCTCGGACTCCGCGACGAACTGCCGTACGCCGGTACCCCCCTCGGCCGCGCCGGCCGCCCGCTCCTGCCAGAAGGAGTCGGGCCGCGCCGCGGCGGCCTCGTACGTCTCCAGAAAGGCGAGCGGTGCCACCGGATCCCTGAGGGCCAGCAACCGCAGGTCCTTCACCGAGGCCCACTCGTCGGCGCGTACGACCCGAACCGCATACGTGTACATAGAATGCACCGTAACGCAGAAAACCCCCGCACCGTGAGGTGCGGGGGTTTCCCGTAATATTTGTTCGGCGGTGTCCTACTCTCCCACAGGGTCCCCCCTGCAGTACCATCGGCGCTGTGAGGCTTAGCTTCCGGGTTCGGAATGTAACCGGGCGTTTCCCTCACGCTATGACCACCGAAACACTATGAAACTGTCCAGCCGCACCATGTGTGGCACATGGGGCTGTTCGTGGTTTCAGAACCAACACAGTGGACGCGAGCAACTGAGGACAAGCCCTCGGCCTATTAGTACCAGTCAGCTTCACCCATTACTGGGCTTCCACATCCGGCCTATCAAC